>NZ_JANZMJ010000009.1:0-174112 GCF_025175645.1 Peribacillus aracenensis | reverse complement strand
CCTTCAGTTTATCTTCTACCGTATAAGTTGTATAGCGTTTTTCAAATGCACGTTCTCCATGATATTGGTACTGTCGAATCCAATTGAGTAATACTCCAGAGTTAACACCAACAGATTTAGCTAAGCTTTTATGTCCCTCTGTTCCTTCAAGATATCTCTGTACCGCTTGTATTTTTTGTTGTGCTGTAAATTTGGCCATAAAGAAACTGCACCTCCAATTGATAGATGTGTCTAACAATTGGGGTGCAGTTCACATGGGCTGTTTTTTTATTTATTAAAGATTTTTGCCGTACTTTAATGACATACCGACAAAGTCACGGAATAGCGGCTGCGGACGGTTAGGACGTGACGTGAATTCCGGATGGAATTGAGAAGCCACAAACCAAGGATGATCTTTTAGTTCAATGATTTCAACTAGACGACCATCTGGACTTGTACCGGAGAACACGAATCCTGCCTCTTCCATAGCTTGACGGTAGTGGTTATTGAATTCATAACGGTGACGGTGGCGTTCATAAACGACCTCGTCGTTGTACGCTTCGTATGCTTTAGTTCCTTCGATAAGCTTACATGGATACAGACCAAGACGCAGTGTTCCGCCCAAATCTTCTACATCCTTCTGCTCAGGAAGAAGATCGATGATTGGATCTGGAGTATCTTCCTTAATTTCAGCTGAATGCGCTTCTGGCAATCCCAGGACGTTGCGTGCATACTCGATGGACGCCAACTGCATGCCTAAGCATATTCCGAAGAATGGTTTTTTTGTCGTGCGGGCAAATTCGGTCGCTGCAATTTTCCCTTCAATTCCACGATCTCCAAATCCGCCAGGGACAAGGATTCCATCTGCATCTTGAAGAAGTTCAGCAACATTTTCTTTCGTTACGTCTTCGGAATTCACCCAGTCGATTTCAACATCTGCATCAAATGCGTAACCAGCATGTTTAAGTGCTTCCACTACAGAAAGATAAGCATCTTGTAATTCAACATATTTTCCGACTAAGGCGATTTTCGTTTTCTTCGATAAAGAAGTCACCTTTTTGACTAGTTCCTTCCAATCTTCCATATCCGCTTCGCCACATTCCAATTGCAAGTGGTCACAAACGATTTGGTCCATATTTTGTGCTTGGAGCGCAAGAGGGATGGAGTAAAGTGTATCCGCATCAAGACATTCGATAACGGATTTTTTATCGATATCGCAGAATAAAGCGATTTTATCCTTCATATCTTGTGAAATCGGGCTTTCTGTACGTGCAACGATGATATTTGGCTGAATGCCAAGACTGCGTAATTCTTTTACACTATGCTGTGTCGGTTTTGTTTTCATTTCACCAGCAGCTTTGATGTAAGGAACCAGTGTACAATGGATATACATAACATTATTGATACCGATATCACTCTTGATTTGGCGAATCGCTTCAAGGAATGGAAGAGACTCGATATCCCCTACAGTACCGCCAATTTCAGTGATGACTATATCAGCATTCGTTTCATTGCCTGAACGGAAAACGCGTTCTTTAATTTCATTCGTGATATGGGGAATGACTTGAACCGTTCCACCTAGATAATCGCCACGGCGTTCTTTCCTCAGGACGGTCGAATAAATCCTTCCTGTAGTCACATTACTGTGTTTACCAAGGTTGATATCAATGAAACGCTCATAGTGTCCCAAATCCAAATCCGTTTCAGCACCATCATCCGTTACAAACACTTCACCATGTTGATATGGACTCATCGTACCAGGATCCAAGTTAATATAAGGGTCAAACTTCTGGATCGTAACATTCAATCCCCTATTTTTTAATAATCTACCTAAAGAAGCGGCCGTTATCCCTTTTCCCAAGGAAGAAACTACTCCACCTGTCACAAAAATATATTTTGTCATCTTATATCCTCCTATAGAATGTTTTCTTCCAATTCTGTTCTTCACATCGTTGAATCGGAACCTGAATCGAATCTTCCGCCACATGGGCGGTTAAAAGCTAAAAAACCGTAAACCAGTACAAACCATTAATCACTTAAAGGTCTTTAGTGAGAGTCATGCAGGATACATGAACAAGAATAAATTTCCTTAAATGACGTAAACATAATAATGTTCTCTATAGTTTTTACAATTCTACGAGAAATCATTTTAAAAATAAAAAAATGATGTCATTTATTCATTCCATCATTAAAAACAAAAACGCTCCGCTTACAATAAAAGTAAGGGAGCGATATAATTTAATCATTGTGTCCTTTTTTAAGGAGCCCAAAAATGATTCTACAAATTTCGCCTCAAAAAGTCAAGGGCGATTATTTATTTCTCATCCTCTTCATCCAAGTCATCTGCGTCTTCGTCTTCATCTTCATCATCTTCCAGGACAAATGCATCATCTTCGATTATTTCTTCTTCCAGATCGTCGTCATCATCCACGTCATCATCCAAAAGCACTTCGTCGATGACTGGAGAACCTAGAATATCATCATCGTCGTCATCTTCATCTTCGTCCAGATCATCGATATCTTCTTCAAAGTCAAGGTCTTCGTCTTCCAGTTCATCGAAATCGTCAATAACGACAGCTGCCTTTTTGGCTTTCTTTTTCTTTTTAGGTTTTACAACATGTACGACTTCTTCTTCGATTTGGTCAACCGGGTACCATGTTTTCAATCCCCAGCGGTTGTCTCCAAGTGAAGTGAAACGGCCATCCACATTTAAATCCGTATAGAATTGTGCAATTTTCTTTTCCACTTCCGCTTTAGATAAATGGTGGAGCGAAGCTAATTCACTTATTAAGTCTTTAAATGGAATCGGTTCATTTCTTTCCACTAACAAATCATATGCCATCTCTATTAAGGACATTTCCAACAATTGCTCTTTTGAGTATTGTTTTAAACTCAAATTCCGCACTTCCCTTCTCTATTCAAACACTGAATTCCGTGTTTTTTCACATAAAAAAATAATCTAAAACAGTATTTCGATAAAATAACGACAATTCCTGCTAGACATATACTCCATTATAAACAATCTAATTGGGTTTATGCTAGTTCTATATGATACTTTCACACATTTACCTAATTGTCTATCATTCAAAGAAAACCAAAAAGGTAAATATCATTCCTTTTTCTTTTTGGATTTCTGACGATACGCTGCGGTAAAAAAGACAACCGTCAGGATAAAAAAAGAAATGGCGCCCAGTTGATGCTCATACAGTTCAAATAAAAAATGAGGGCAAGAATGTAACCTGAGATTAATCCAATCATTTTCAGGTTCATTTCCTCAACTCCAATAGGGCTGATTCTTCATTTTTGCCCCTTTTCCAAATAATTATAAGGTAAAATCTTCATTTTGTTAAAAAAGAGGGGAATTATTTAAAAAAGAGGCCCATAAACGTTCGGGCCCCTTCTTGGTTTTACATATTCCTTCGATATTGACCGCCTACATCATAAAGCGCCCTCGTTATCTGACCCAGACTGGCCACTCTCACGCAGTTCATGAGTTCGGCAAAGATATTTTCTCCATTCATGGCTGCCAATTTCAGTTTAGTTAGCGCCTCATCCGTGAACTCCTTATTTCTTTCCTGGAATGCCCGGAGATTCATGATTTGCCCTTCTTTTTCATCCTTTGTTGCACGGGCAATTTCCATGCTGTTCACCGCTTCTTCGGAAGGAGGATTTGGATTCAAATACGTATTGACACCAATGATCGGCAATTCTCCCGTATGCTTTTTCATTTCGTAATGCATCGATTCATCCTGGATTTTCCCGCGCTGATACTGCGTCTCCATTGCACCCAGGACACCGCCTCGATCGTTGATGCGATCAAACTCTTGCAGGACGGCCTCTTCAACCAGATCCGTCAATTCCTCTACGATGAAGGCACCTTGCATCGGGTTTTCATTTTTTGAGAGACCATGCTCCTTTGTAATGATCATTTGTATGGCCATTGCGCGGCGCACGGATTCTTCGGTAGGCGTCGTGATGGCTTCATCGTACGCATTAGTATGCAGGGAGTTACAGTTATCCTGCAGTGCCATTAAAGCCTGAAGCGTCGTCCTGATATCATTAAAATCAATTTCCTGCGCATGAAGGGAGCGCCCAGAAGTCTGTATATGGTATTTGAGCTTCTGGCTACGGTCATTCGCACCATATTTATCCCTCATGACTGTCGCCCAAATCCTTCTTGCCACCCTCCCGATAACCGTATATTCCGGGTCGAGCCCATTTGAGAAGAAGAACGACAAATTCGGGGCAAAGTCATCAATATTCATTCCGCGGCTTAAATAATATTCGATGTAAGTAAAGCCATTCGCTAATGTAAAAGCCAGCTGTGAAATGGGATTGGCACCCGCTTCTGCAATGTGATAACCGGAAATGGATACAGAGTAGTAGTTCCTGACTTTCCGATCGATGAAATATGCTTGAATGTCCCCCATTAGCCTTAAAGCAAATTCCGTAGAGAAGATGCATGTATTCTGGCCTTGGTCCTCTTTCAGAATATCCGCTTGAACAGTTCCCCGTACCGTTTGAAGGGTATAAGCCTGCACTTCTTCAGCTTCTGCTTCAGTAAGGGGACGGCCCAGCTCTTCTTCTTTCCGTTGAATCTGCTGATCGACTGCAGTATTCATATACATGGCCAAAATGATTGGTGCCGGTCCATTGATGGTCATGGAAACAGATGTTGAGGGGTGGCAAAGGTCAAAGCCTGCATACAGCTTTTTCATGTCATCCAACGTACAGATGCTGACTCCGCTTTCCCCTACCTTTCCATAGATATCAGGCCGGTGATCAGGGTCCTCGCCATATAAAGTTACAGAATCGAAAGCCGTACTAAGCCGTTTAGCGGTATCATCCTTTGACAAATAATGAAAACGCCTGTTGGTTCGGTCGGGCGATCCTTCACCGGCAAATTGCCGCTTCGGGTCTTCCCCTTCACGCTTGAATGGAAAGACTCCCGCTGTGTAAGGAAAGAAGCCCGGAACGTTTTCACGGAATACCCATCCTAAGATCTCTCCATAATCCACGTATTTAGGCAGTGATACTCTTGGAATCATTAAACCTGATAAACTTTTGGTTTTTAGCTTTGTTACGATTTCTTTATCCCTGACTTTCGTTACAAACTGCTCTCCTGCATACTTTTCTTTTAAATCCATCCATCCAGAAAGGATTTTTTTAGATTCAGGTGATAAATTCAAAGCAGTTTCCTTTTTCAGTTTTTCTAAAGAAGACACCATCTCGTCATTGTTATCATTTTCCTTAATTGCATCAATTGCCCCTTCAAGCTGGAAAAGCCTCCGGGCAATACGTACCTGGTCAGCCGCACGCTTATGATACGATCTGACCGTATCACTGATTTCACGTAAATAATACCGACGGTCAGTGGGTATGATGACATTTTGCTTGTAAACATCCGCTTCTTTCGAAAAGGACGTACTCCAAACCGTCCCTGATTTTTCATTAAGCTTTTCAATCAGTGCAGCGAATAATGCATTGGTACCCGGGTCATTGAATTGAGAAGCGATCGTACCGTATACTGGCATTTCCGATGGATCCTGATCAAAAAGTGTACGGCTCCTTTGGTATTGCTTTTGAACTTGGTTTTTTGCATCCTCGGAGCCTTTGCGTTCGTATTTGTTAATGACTATCAAGTCTGCATAATCAATCATATCGATTTTTTCAAGTTGAGAGGGTGCACCGAATTCACTCGTCATTACATACATGGATACATCGCATATTTCGGCAATTTCTGCATCTCCCTGACCAATTCCGCTCGTTTCGACGATGATTAAATCGAAGCCAGCTGCCTTCACGACTGAAATGGCATCTTTTATCGCCAAAGACAACTCACTTTTTGAATGGCGCGTGGCTAGGCTCCGCATGTAAACACGCTCTGAAAAGATCGCATTCATTCTGATCCTGTCACCCAGCAGGGCACCGCCCGTTTTCTGTTTGGTCGGGTCCACAGATAGGATGGCGACTCTCTCATCTGGAATTTCGTTAATGAACCTTCGTATCAATTCATCCGTCAATGAACTTTTTCCAGCGCCGCCAGTCCCTGTAATTCCTAGTACGGGAACCTTCTTTTCGGAAGTCTTGATCTGCTCAAAAAGACTCTCCACCGCTGCCGCTGATTCCTGTAAAACATCGAGTCTATTTTCGGCAAAGGTAATAAATTGGGCAATGGCATTTGTTCCCCCAGCAATCAATTCATCAAAACGTTCTTGTAAAGATGGTTTGACTGTCGAGAAATCACATTCCTCCATCAATACGTTTATCATTCCTTGAAGCCCATATTCCCGTCCTTCATCAGGCGAAAAAATACGGGCAATCCCATAATCATGCAGTTCTTTAATTTCCCTTGGGATGATGACCCCGCCGCCCCCGGCAAAAATCCGAATGTGCTCGGCTCCCTTTTCCTTCAGCAGGTCATACATATATTTAAAATATTCCACATGTCCGCCTTGGTAAGATGACATGGCTATGCCTTGAACATCTTCCTGGATGGCCGCATTCACGATCTCTTCTACCGAACGATTATGACCTAGGTGAATAACTTCCGCCCCGCTGGACTGAAGGATTCTCCTCATTATATTGATGGATGCGTCATGCCCATCAAATAAACTCGAAGCTGTGACGAATCTAATATGGTTCTTCGGTTTATACACCTCAACTGTACTCATATAGCTCCTCCTTATTGAAACTTATTTATATCAGTGCTTTTTGGAACCCGATACATTTTGAATCAATAATTGCGTCTGCAGTTCAACATACTCTTGAAGCGTATACTGTTTATGCAAAGCCCATCTTCTAAAACTCCACATCTGTCCCTGAACGAAAATGTTATGTGAAACAAGGCTTATTTGTTTTTCCGTTAACGAGAGCTCCCCATTCTCGACACATTTCGTTATCACTTTTTCGAACATGCCAACCATCCGAATTTCTTTGTTCAGAACATATGGTAAAGCATCTTTCGTCAGGGCCTTCACTTCCTGATACATGACCAGCACTTCGTCCTGCATATCATCCATCACTTTATAAAAATAGGCGATCGTCAGCTTCAAACTTTCAAGTGTCCCGTCACTCTGTTCTATTTCTTTCTGAAGCTTTTCCTGGACTTCATCATAGATAAAGTCACAAACGAGATATAATATATCTTCCTTGGTTCGGATATACTCGTATAACGTGCCAATACTAAAGCCTGCAGCTTTGGCAATTTCCCTGGTAGTCGTACGGTGAAATCCCTTTTCCTTAAAAAGGGTAACTGCTCCTTTAATCATTTGTGTACGCCTTTTTTCAACCAGCCGCTCATCCTTTACAGATGCAAGAACCTCTCTTTTTTCCATTTCCAAACTCCTTTTGAAAGCCCGTTATTCAATTTTCAAAGACATTCTGAAGAAATTGAAAAGGGAATTCCGGTAAAGGCAGTGCCTCATCGGAAAACCTCAGTTTCAACCTTATTTAGTAACCATACGTGAGATGACCAGCTTTTGAATTTCCTGTGTACCCTCGTAAATCTGGGTTATTTTCGCATCGCGCATATACCGTTCCACTGGATAATCCTTTGTATATCCATAACCCCCGAAAACCTGCACGGCCTCCGTCGTCACTTTCATTGCTGTATCACCAGCAAAAAGTTTGGACATCGCCGATTCTTTTCCATAAGGAAGGCCCACTGATTCCAACCATGCTGCCTGATAGGTTAATAGCCTTGAAGCCTCAACACCCGTTGCCATATCCGCCAATTTAAAACCGATTCCTTGCTGTGCAGAAATTGGCTTGCCGAATTGGACGCGCTCTTTTGCATAATCAACCGCGGCATCCAATGCACCTTGGGCTATGCCTACGGCCTGGGCTGCAATTCCATTACGGCCGCCATCAAGCGTCATCATCGCAATTTTAAAGCCTTCTCCTTCTTTTCCAAGGAGATTTTCTTTAGGTACTCGACACTCATCAAAGATGATTTCCGTGGTCGGTGATGAACGGATTCCAAGCTTCTTCTCTTTTTTACCAACACTGAATCCTGGGAAGTCCTTTTCAATGATAAAAGCACTCGTTCCTTTTTGTTTCGATTCAGGGTCTGTCAATGCAAAGACGACATATGTATCCGCGATCCCGCCGTTCGTAATGAAGATTTTTGAACCGCTGATGACATATTCATCACCTACAAGCTTTGCAGTCGTCCTCATACCGCCTGCGTCTGAGCCTGAGCTAGGTTCAGTCAGTCCGTATGCACCGATTTTTTCACCCTGTGCCATCGGGCGAAGGTATTTTTGTTTTTGGTCTTCAGACCCAAATTTATATATTGGCCATCCTGCGAGCGAAGTATGGGCTGATAAAGTCACCCCAGTGGATGCGCAAACGCGGGAAAGTTCCTCAATCGCTATGCAATAGGCTAAGTAATCACTGCCGATTCCGCCGTATTCCTCAGGCCATGGAATCCCAGTCAATCCAAGCTCGGCCATTTTATCGAAGATCTCACGGTCAAATCGTTCTTCTTCATCCCTTTCGGCAGCGGTCGGAGCCACTTCATTCTGGGCAAAGTCGCGCACCATTTTCCTGATCATTTCATGTTCTTCCGTTAGTTTAAATTGCATGAATATGCCCTCCAAATTTTTCGTGATTATAGATTCTTACTGATGACCATTCTCTGTATTTCGCTGGTACCCTCATAAATTTCAGTTACCTTTGCATCCCTGAAATAGCGTTCGACCGGATATTCAGTTGTATATCCATAGCCTCCGAACACTTGGACTGCTTCTATCGCCACATCGACAGCCGTTCTCGAAGCGAATAGCTTAGCCATTGCCGCCTCTTTACCGCACTTCAATCCCTGCGAGCGTAAATAAGCCGCCCGATAGACCAGTAGCCTCGAAGCTTCTATGCCCGTTGCCATTTCGGCCAGTTTGAAACCAACTCCCTGTTGTTGTGCAATAGGTTTGCCGAATTGCACCCTGTCTTTTGCATATTTTACAGCATGTTCCATGGCACCCTCAGCAATTCCCAGCGCTTGAGCGGCAATCCCGATCCTTCCGGCATCCAGGTTGGCCATTGCGATCTTAAAGCCCTCACCTTCTTTGCCAAGGAGATTGGCTGTAGGGATTTTCATATCCTCGAACGTTACCTGCACGGTGCTCGAGCCATGAAGGCCCATTTTACGTTCATCTTTGCCGATGATTAAGCCTGGCGTCCCTTTTTCCACGACAAAAGCAGAGATTCCCTTGCTTCCCTTCTGAGGGTCGGTTGAAGCAAAAACAATAAACACATCCGCTTCCCCGCCATTGGTGATAAAAACCTTGGACCCATTTATTCGATATTCTCCGCCTTCCTTGACTGCCACTGCCTTCGATTTCAAACTCGCAGCATCGGAACCTGAGCTTTGCTCAGTCAAGCAAAAGGCGCCTAAATATTCACCAGCGGCTAACTTGGGCACATACTTTCGCTTCTGCTCTTCCGTTCCAAAATAAACGATTGGATTTGTTCCAACAGAAGTATGAACGGACAGTATGACACCGAGAGTGGGACTTACTTTGGAAATCTCATTGATGGCAATGATATAAGACATGAAGTCCATACCCGCGCCACCGTATTCTTCTGAAATCGGAATTCCCATCAAACCAAGCTCACCCATTTTTTGCAGAATCGCTTTTGGAAACACGCCTGTTTCCATTGCCTCGATATGAGGAGTGATCTCATTCTCCGCAAAAGCGCTTACCATTTTCCGCATCATTTCCTGTTCTTCTGTAAACTTGAAATCCATCCTTCATCCCCCCATAGCTGCACATCTTTCCATGATTAGTTATATTCGTAAAAGCCCCGTCCTGATTTCTTGCCTAGCCACCCAGCTTTTACATATTTTCTTAACAGCGGACACGGTCGGTATTTATCGTCTCCCAGCCCTTGGTGAAGGGTTTCCATTATATACAAGCATGTGTCCAGCCCAATGAAGTCAGCTAGAGTAAGCGGGCCCATCGGATGGTTCATTCCCATTTTCATTACGTCGTCGATCGCCTCTTTGGTAGCTACGCCCTCATATAGTGTATAGATGGCCTCATTGATCATCGGCATTAAAATCCGATTAGCTACAAAACCTGGAAAATCATTGACTTCCACCGGTACCTTGTTCAAGGATTCAGCCATCTTTTCAACTTCTTTATAAACTTCATCCGATGTAGCGAGGCCTCGAATGACCTCAACCAGTTTCATGACTGGAACGGGGTTCATAAAATGCATGCCAATTACCTTTTCCGGCCTTTTCGTGGCAGCGGCTATCTCGGTTATCGGAAGCGAAGAAGTATTGGATGCAAGAATGACGTGTTGCGGTGTGATTTCATCCAGCTCGGCGAATATTTTTGTTTTTATTTCCATGTTTTCCACCGCAGCTTCAATCACTAAATCTACCGCAGCCGCATTTTTCAAATTCGTCGATGAAGTCAACCGGGAAAGGATTGCATCTTTCTCCCCGGATTCCATTTTCCCTTTTTCAACCTGACGGGAAAGGTTCTTGGTAATTGTCCCTAACCCCTTTTCCACATATTCAACTTTTAAATCGTGTAAAAGAACTTCGTAACCGCTCATTGCACAGACCTGGGCAATGCCAGATCCCATCTGTCCTGCACCAATGACCATCACTTTTTGAATGCCCATGAAAATCCCCCCTCATTTATCTATGAAACTATTATCCTTGCTTAGGCACTTCAATTAAGATGGCATCTCCTTGACCGCCGCCACTGCAGATCGCTGCGATGCCCAATCCCCCTCCGCGGCGTTTCAGTTCATGCATCAGCGTAATGATGATGCGGGCACCACTCGCCCCGATTGGGTGACCTAATGCTACAGCCCCTCCGTTAACATTCACTTTTCCCGGCTCGATGTTGGCAATTTTCCCACTGGCCAGTGCAACCGCTGCAAATGCTTCGTTCACTTCAAACAAATCAATTTCCTCTATCGATTTATCTGTCTTCTTCAGGAGTTCATTTATGACCAAACCTGGCGTTTTAGGGAAGTCCTTTGCTTCCACTGCCACTTCTGCATGACCTAAAATATAGGCAAAAGGTGTTTTCCCTTCTTTTTCCGCACGTTCCTCACTCATCAATACAAGTGCACCTGCCCCATCATTGACACCCGGTGCATTACCTGCCGTAATGGTCCCCTCATTATTGAAGGCTGGACCTAATTTAGCTAACTTCCCGGCAGTTGTATCTTTTCTTGGAGCTTCATCATGTTCAATGGTAATTGGTTCACCTTTTCGTACCGGCACCTGTACGGAAATGATTTCTTCTGCGAGAATACCGCCATCGATTGCCTTTATCGCTTTTTGGTGGCTCTCGTAAGCCCAGCTATCTTGTTCCTCACGGGTGATTTCAAGATCCTCGGCAGTACTGTTTCCGTAAGTCCCCATATGGACGCCCGTAAAGCTGCAGCTTAGTCCATCTGAAATCATCGTATCCCTCAGTTCCCCATCACCCATCCTTAGTCCCCACCTTGCTTTCGGAAGGATATAAGGCGCATTGCTCATCGATTCCATTCCGCCGGCAACAATGATTTCTTCTTCTCCTAAGCGAATGATCTGATCAGCCAATGTGACGCTGCGAAGTCCTGATGCGCATACTTTATTAATGGTTTCCGTTTTCACTTCCCAAGGCAATCCAGCATGTCGGGCTGCCTGACGGGACGGTATTTGGCCTTGGCCTGCTTGAAGCACATTCCCCATGATGACCTCGTCTACCAGGCTGCCTTCGATCCCTGCCCGAACAAGTGCCTCTTTGATTGCTATTCCACCAAGTTGTGATGCCGTCAAACTGCTAAGACCACCGCCAAATTTACCAAAAGGTGTTCTCACACCGCTAATAATCACTGTTTTCGCCATCATTATTTCCCCCTATAAGTAACATTGATTGAACGCTCGCTCAATTTGGAGTAAAAAAAAATAGTGTTGTAAGCGCTTTATAATATATTATATTACACACTTTTCTCAAAAATGAAAATATTTAGTTTATAAAAATTTGAAAATATTGCCTGCTTCCATTTAATCCAACCCATTTAGAAGAAGCAGGCAATTCCATTTAAAATTAAGAGGCAATCGATTTATTTTCACCAATGACCGCTTTTTCCAGTAGTTCAGCTACATCATACGTTTTAACATTTTCCTCAACTTCTTTTGCTTTTGTCCCATCAGATAGCATGGTCAGGCAATAAGGACACCCTGAACTGATCACTGTTGGACTGACGGCTAGCGCTTGTTCGGTACGGGCCACATTAATGCGGTTTCCTGTTTCCTCTTCCATCCACATCAAACCGCCTCCAGCTCCACAGCACATTCCCTTCTCGCGATTACGTTCCATCTCAATAAGTTTCACACCATCGATGGATTGCAAGATTTCACGAGGTGGGCTGTAAACTTCATTGTACCTTCCCAAGTAACAGGAATCGTGAAATGTAATCGTCTCATTCACGGGATACTGAGGCACCAACCTGCCTTCACTGACAAGTGTGGCTAACAGTTCAGTATGATGGTACACTTCCGCTTCCAAGCCAAAATCCGGATACTCATTCTTAAAGATATTGTATGCATGCGGATCGATCGTCACGATTTTCTTAATCTCATTCTTCTGGAATTCTTCTATATTTTTCATAGCAAGCTCCTGAAAGACAAACTCATTACCCAATCGACGCGGAGTATCCCCTGAGTTTTTCTCCTTATTTCCGAGAATTGCAAATTTGACGCCCGCTTCATTCAATAGTTTAGCAAAGGAAAGGGCAATCTTCTGGCTACGGTTATCGTACGATCCCATTGAACCTACCCAGAATAAATACTCGAATTCTTCGTCTGCCTTTTTTAATTCCTTCACGGTAGGGATGCTGACATCTTCCCGAAGGCTTCGCCAATCTTCCCTCTCTTTACGGTTCAGTCCCCACGGGTTTCCTTGACGCTCAATATTCGTCATGGCACGTTGCGCATCAGGATCAAGTCTGCCCTCTGTCAACACTAGGTAACGGCGCATATCGATGATTTTGTCGACATGTTCATTCATTACGGGGCATTGATCTTCACAATTCCGGCATGTGGTACAAGCCCAAAGCTCTTCTTCCGTTATGACTTCGCCAATCAGGCTCGGACTGTAAGCCTCGGTTGCTGCAGCAGATTCCTGCGCCCCCTGTGCGGCACCAGCCAAAGCTATCTTATTTCCCTTCGTATTCCCAAAAACAAAAGATGGCACCCATGGCTGCTTCGTTGTAACGGCAGCGCCTGTATTTGTTAAATGGTCACGCATCTTGATTATGATATCCATCGGTGACAGCATTTTACCGGTGCCTGTAGCCGGGCACATATTCGTACAGCGCCCGCACTCCACACATGCATAGAGGTCCACCATTTGGTACTGCGTCAAATCTTCGATATATTTGGCACCGTAATATTGATTGCCTTCTTTGTCGAAAACCTCTTCTTCCAAATCAACCGGTTTCAACTTCCCTGGATTATCCAGTCGGTTCAGGAATACATTTATCGGACCGGCAATCAAGTGAGCATGCTTAGATTGCGGGATATAAACAAGGAAAGATAATATGATCAGTAAATGCAGCCACCAAGCTACATAAAAAACGACTGTTGCCGCTGTTGACCCCATCCAGCCGAATAAGAAAGCGATGCTTGATGCGACTGGCTCTGACCAAGTTGCATCGTGTCCATGCCAGATCATTCCCATTCCATTCCCCAGTAATACGGTGATCATGATACCGGTGATGAAGATGACAACCAAACCGGCTTTGAAATCCCTTTTCAAGCGAACGAGCTTTTCGACATAACGGCGGTATGCCGCCCACAGGATTGCAACAAGAACGGTGAGCGTCACAATTTCCTGAAAGAAAGTAAAGGCTGGATAAACAGGGCCAAACGGTAAATGCCACCCCGGTCTTAAGCCTTTAACGAAAAAGTCAAGTGCACCAAATTGCACTAAAATGAAACCATAAAATAACATGGCATGAATGATCCCGCTCTTTTTATCTTTAAAGAGCTTCTTCTGTCCAAATACATAAACCCCTATTTTAACAAGACGATCTTTCACACGGTTATCGAATTCCACTTTTTTGCCAAGTTTTATATAAGCTATACGGGTCTTTATCAAGTAGACAAACAAACCGGCGGCGTAAGCGGTTACAAACAGGAATGCAACTAAGTTGATCCACAGTAAACCATTCATTTCCATGCAGTCTTTCCCCCTCTTTAGTAAATTGCAAAATGCCAGGTACCTTTTTGGGAAATTTGGCATTTTTCTGAAATTTGATTAACTCCATTATATAATGAATGAGCATTCAGTCAACTTTTTTCTTTCTAAAACCATTTAATTTTTCTGCACCTTAATATTATAATTCGACAGTTTCTCGTATTACCCTTCTTCATTCTAAAAAAAATGAGAACCCTCTCCCCACTTTTAAATGGTTACTAACAGGGAATTAGAGCCAAACTAAATATAATCATTTAGGGGGGATTTTTTTTGAAGATAATCACTACGATTGCCTCTATATTTTTATTGATCTTCTCTTGGTGCTGGGTTGATCTCAAGATAGGGCATAAGCGTTATTTGAAGCACGCAACCAACATAAAATACCCGCCTCGGAACAGCGACATGACTGTATTCACATCAGGGAAACTCCTGTTTGATGATTACATGAAGGAAGTAGAGCAAGCTAAGGATTCCATCCATATTCTTTTTTATATTGTAAAAAATGATAAATTCAGCAAGGACTTTTTGAAGTTACTGCAATCAAAAGCGGAAGAGGGCGTGGAAGTGCGGCTTTTAGCCGATTGGGTAGGAAGTAAAAAGATGTCCCGCCAAATCATTCAGGAGCTAACTAAAAGCGGTGTTCATTTTTCTTTCAGCTTTAAACCGAAACTCCCCTTCCTTTTCTATACAATACAAAAAAGAAATCACCGTAAGATCACGGTGATAGATGGAAAAATCGGCTATCTTGGCGGCTTTAATATCGGTAAGGAGTATATAAACCAAGGGGAGAAGCTGAACCCGTGGAGAGATTACCATTTAAAAATGACCGGGGAAGGTGTAAAGGACCTTCAGGAAGTCTTCCTCTCGGATTGGTTCTATGATACAAACGAGGATTACAGAGGAACGCCTGCCTATTTCCCGACATTGACTCCCGGAACGCAGGCACAGCAGTTTGTCGTCACGAATGGCAGTGATCTTGAACAGTCACTTACACACATAATTCGGCAAGCCAATAAAAAAATCATTATCGGGACTCCATATTTCATTCCCAGTGAAACTTTATTTCAAGAATTAAGGGAAGCACTTGCACGCAATGTTTCCGTTACGATCATCGTACCTGAAATTTCAGACCATGCCCTTGTCAAGGAAGCTTCTTTCCCCTATTTCCGGGTACTAATAAAAGAAGGCGCTGAAATCATGCAATTCCAAAAAGGGTTCTACCATTCTAAAGTGATTCTGATTGATGATATAATGTGTGATATCGGCACGGCTAATTTTGATAAACGCAGTTGTTTTTTAAATAGTGAAATCAATTGCATCGTATTTGACCGGACATTCATAGAAGATGTAGAAAAGGAGTTGGCGGTGGACCTAGCCGAATCCAAGCCGCTAAACGGGGACGCGCTTTCCAACATGAATGTAGTCCGTTCAGCAAAAGAATCGCTGGCTACCATCCTTTCTCCTTTTCTTTGACATCCCGTTCCTCAAGGAGAAAAATATAATGAAAATAAGATTTGGATTCGTATCCAATGCCACCTGTTTATGGGAAGCTTCTCCGGCTAAGACACTTACTTACAAGCGATATAGTTCACTTGGCGCCGAAAAAGGAATGGAAAAACTCCTGGATGTGACAAGGCAGAACATTGAAAATACCTTAAGGGTCCTTCAATATAACACGGCACACCAAATAGAAATATACCGTATGTCCAGTTCCATTGTTCCTTTAGCCACACATCCCGAAATAGAATGGGATTTCGTTACACCTTTAAAAAAAGAGTGGAAACAGCTTGGTGATTGGGCCACTGCACACAAGATGAGGATCAGCTTTCATCCCAATCAGTTTACGCTGTTTACCAGCCCAAAACCCGAGATTACACAAAATGCCGTAAAAGATATGGAGTTCCATTATAAAATGCTTGATGCAATGGGCATTGCGGACACCTCTTTCATCAATATCCATGTCGGTGGGGCCTATGGTGATAAAGAGTCCGCCCTTGTAAGGGTTCATGACAACCTTAAATCGCTGCCTATGCACGTCAAGGAAAGAATGACTTTTGAGAATGATGATAAAACCTATACAGCATCTGAAACCCTGAGCGTATGTAAGGGGGAAGGCATCCCACTTGTATTCGATTATCACCATCATCTCGCAAATCTTTCAGATGAGCCGCTTAACGAACTGCTCACCGAGGTATTCGCCACTTGGAGACAAGCAGGAGCGGTACCAAAGATTCATATTTCATCCCCAAAATCGGCAGGTGAATTTCGCTCGCATGCAGATTATATCGATTTGGACTTCATCATGCCCCTTTTTAAAGTGCTTAAGGATCTTGGACAGGACGTCGATTTCATGATCGAGGCCAAGATGAAGGATCGGGCAATGTTGCAGCTGATTGAAGATATAGCTAAGGTTCGTGGTGTAAAAAGGGTAAGCGGCGGTGCTGTCGAGTGCTAATTAACCTAAAAAAAAAGCGGCTTGTTTCGTTAGAAACAGCCGCTTTTTCCATTACATTTTTTCCGGTGCCGATACCCCGATGATGGCTAATGCATTCTTTAAGGTAATTTGGACGGATTTGACCAGTCCTAAACGCGCCTTACTTCTTTCCATCTCTTCAACATCCAAAACCTTATCTGCATTGTAGAAACTGTGGAATGTAGAAGCCAGGTCGAATATATAATTCGTCATGCGGTGAGGCATCCGTTTTTCGGCTGCTTCCGCAATTGCCTGCGGGAATTCTCCTAATTTCTTCAAAAGCTCCACTTCTTTTTCAGTAGCTAGGGCAGTGAAATCAGTGACGCCCTCATAGCTGATCCCTTGTTCCACACCTTGGCGTAAAATGCTGGAAATCCGGGCATGGGCATACTGTGCATAATAAACAGGGTTTTCATTGGACTGTGAAACCGCAAGATCCAAATCGAAATCCATATGAGTATCCGCACTTCTCATCGCAAAGAAATAACGGGTTGCATCGAGACCCACTTCATCAATAAGGTCACGCATCGTAACTGCTTTACCGGTACGCTTACTCATCTTCATTTTCTCGCCATCCTTGTACAGGTGAACAAGCTGGATGATTTCCACTTCAAGCTGCTCGCGTTTGTACCCCAATGCTTCGATCGCCGCTTTCATACGCGGTATATAGCCGTGGTGGTCTGCACCCCAGATATTGATCAGCGTTTCAAAGCCGCGCTCCAATTTATTACGGTGATAGGCAATATCCGGTGTCAGATATGTGTAAGACCCATCCTGCTTAATAAGCACCCGGTCTTTATCATCGCCTAGTTCAGTAGAGCGGAACCATGTAGCCCCATCTTCCTCGTAGACATGGCCCCTGTCCCTCAACACTTTGAGTGCCTCATCAATTTTACCGTCTTGATATAGAGATGTTTCGGAGTACCATACATCGAATCCGACACGGAAATTAGCCAAGTCCGTTTTCAGTTTTTCCATTTCATATTTCAAGCCGTACTCACGGAAAAATTCAAAACGTTCCTTTTCATCGGCATTTACATATTTATCCCCAAATTCACTGGCAAGCGTTTTACCGATGCCAATGATATCTTCGCCATGATAGCCGCCCTCCGGCATATCCTTTTCGAGGCCAAGTGCCTGGAAATAACGGGCTTCTATGGAAATGGCCAAATTATTAATTTGGTTTCCTGCGTCATTGATATAGTATTCACGTGAAACATCATAACCTGCTTTAGAGAGGACATTACATAATGTATCACCTACTGCTGCACCACGGGCATGACCAAGGTGAAGATCACCGGTCGGGTTCGCGGAAACGAACTCCACTTGGATTTTTTCGCCTTTACCAAAGTCACTTTCCCCATATGCTTCATCCACTTTCAAAATGACAGGAACCAATTCTGTCAAATAGGAATTATTCATGTAGAAGTTGATGAAACCAGGTCCTGCAATCTCGATTTTTTCGATGGATGCTTTTGAGTTGTCAAAGTTTTCGATGATTGCCTCTGCTATCATCTTTGGCGCTTTCCTTGCAATCTTCGTTAATTGCATGGCCATATTCGTGGAATAATCTCCGTGTGTCTTATCTCTTGGCAGTTCCAATACAACATTTGGAATCTGCTCTTCCGTTGCCAACCCGGCTTTAATGACTGCCGCTTTAATCTCTTCTTTCAGTTTTTCCTGTACCTCTTTTACTATATTCATGCGCTATGCTTCCTCCTTGTAGGAAATCGTCATCTCATATTGACCGGGTTCGCTTCCCTGCATATGTAACGTATATTTAAGGACAAGTTTCCCTTGTTTGGTCTGTTCATCCCATTGATGATGTATCTTCTTCGCGGTCGTCCGTAAACCTAACCTGCCATATATACTTTCATAATGTCCATTTGTCGCTTCCTGCAGGCGGAAAAGCTGCCTCATTTTAACGGCGCCATTTCTAAGCAGGATCGTTTCATCCGGTTTGTGCTTGATGGTCGTTTGTGTTTGACCGGCTTCATTTTCCTCTTTATATTGCAAATATAAATCTGCACCTTTATACATTTTTGTACCAAATGTCACCAGCTCATACGTTTCCGTTTCCGATCCGTGCATGATTTTTGTCTGTAAAGTCACTTTAATAGCATGCTTATCTATATCATGAAGAGTCAAAGCTACACTTCCTTCATCATGTCGTTCTTAACTTTATAAGTATAAATATTCTTCAAGGAAGTTTCAACTTGGAGCGGAAAATAAAGTGTAAATCCAAAAATGTGGGGATAAACTGTCGAAATCATGTTGTTGCCATTCATTCGATTTTAACGCAATAATGACTCATTGAGGCGGAATTATTCAAAAAGGGTCCTTCCGGTATAAAATTCTTTTCCTGAATGGATAAAAAAAGACCATTCCCGCAAAAAAACGGGAACAGTCAAGCCTTCCATCCTTAACCTTTTTGAACCCAACCTAGAATCATTTCGCGAATCAGCTTGCTCGCCGTGTTCGCAGTTTGCTCGGATGGATCATAAATCGGTGCCACTTCTACTAAATCGCAGCCGACTACATTAATCTCGGACCGTGCTATCTCATGAATCGAAGCCAAAAGCTCTTTGGAAGTGATGCCTCCACAATCAACGGTGCCTGTCCCTGGCGCGTGCGCAGGATCAAGAACATCGATGTCGATCGTCACATATACAGGACGACCAGCTAACTGCGGCAGTACTTCTTTCAGAGGTTCAAGAACTTCAAATTTAGAGATGTGCATGCCATTTTCTTTTGCCCATTGGAATTCTTCCTTCAAACCGGAACGAATGCCGAAAGAGTATACATTTTTCGGGCCGATAAGTTCTGCGGATTTACGGATGATGGACGCATGGGAAAGCGGCTCCCCTTCATAATCCTCACGTAAATCTGTATGGGCATCCATATGGATGATGGCCATATCGGGATACTTTTTGAACATGGCTTTAATGACTGGCCATGTGACAAGATGTTCCCCTCCCATGCCCATTGGGAACTTACCTGCATCCAACACGCTGTCGACAAATTTTTCAATCATATCGATACTGCGCTGCGGATTGCCGAATGGTAATGGAATATCCCCGGCATCAAAGAATTTAACTTCCTCTAATTCACGATCTAAATATGGACTGTACTCTTCCAAACCAATCGAAACTTCACGAATCCGGGTAGGGCCGAATCGAGAACCCGGACGGAAACTTACCGTCCAGTCCATCGGCATGCCGTATAGTACAGCTTCTGATTCCTCAAAAACAGGGTGGCTTTTAATGAATACATTGCCTGAATAGGCTTCATCGAATTTCATGGTCCATGCCTCCCTTATTTCACTAAATCTTGAACGAATTTAGGCAGAACGAATGCTGCTTTATGAAGTTCTTTTGTATAATATTTAGTTTCCATTTCGTGGAAACGATCTTCAGTCACTTCTAATGGATTATATTTTTTCGACCCGATCGTGAATGCCCAAAGGCCGCTTGGATATGTCGGGATATTCGCTAAATACAGGCTGGTGATTGGGAATATTTCTTTCACATCACGTTGTACATCGCGAATTAAGTCCGCTTTAAACCAAGGGTTGTCGGATTGTGCCACAAAAATCCCGTCTTCTTTCAAAGCTTTGGAAATCCCGGCATAAAAACCTTTTGTGAATAAATTGACAGCAGGTCCGACAGGTTCAGTCGAGTCAACCATGATCACGTCATATTCATTTTCACTTTTGGCGATGTGCATGAAACCATCCCCAACTTGTACGTCTACACGCGGATCTTCAAGCATGCCTGCAATTTCAGGCAGGAATTTCTTTGAGTATTCGATAACTTTCCCATCGATATCAACCAATGTAGCTTTTTTTACGCTTGGGTGTTTTAGGATTTCACGGATAACTCCTCCGTCCCCTCCGCCTACAACCAAAACGTTTTCTGGATTAGGATGGGTAAATAAAGGAACATGGGCTACCATTTCATGGTAAACGAATTCATCGCGCTGTGAAGTCATTACCATGTCATCCAGCAATAGCATATTGCCCCACTCTTCCGTTTCAATCATATCAAGCTTTTGAAACTCAGTTTGCTCCGTATGTAAAGTACGATTCACTTTCATCGTAATACCAAAATTCTCTGTTTGTTTTTCAGTAAACCAAATGCTCATTTATTAACGCTCCTTTTCCATTTCATATTGTCAGTTACCTTATAGGTTCCCCAAAATCGGTATAGTCATTAGCTAGAAAAATTATAGACGAATCTAGCAGAATTGCAAGATAAATTTCATAAATGCAGTTCTTATGTTTAAAATTTTCTTTTTTTTCCATAATAGTAATAGATACTAGATTCTTACCTGATAAGAGAGGTGAAAGCAATGGAATTGATTCCAAGCGAACGATTTAAAAGGACAACTAAATATGTACGGGCCTTCATCATCCTTGCCACAATCGGGCTCACAATACTCTTTGTATTGCTTCTCTCTTTACTGATTTATGCAAAAATATTAGGTCCTCCCCCTTTGGTCGTACCGCAGTCCACTCTCTATTATAGTGATAATGGAAATGTGATCGGTGAAACAGATAATGGCCAGAAACGTTATTGGGCCGGAATGGAATCGATTTCACCACAGCTCATCCAAGCGACTGTCGCCGTTGAGGACCGCCAGTTTTACACTCATAATGGATTTGATATAAAGCGGATCGGCGGTGCCATCCTTGCTGATATTAAGGCAATGTCCAAAGTCCAGGGTGCAAGCACCATAACCCAGCAGTATGCCAGGAACCTGTTTCTTGGGCATGACAAAACGTGGTCGCGTAAGTTTAATGAGGCTTTTTATACGATACGTTTAGAAATGAACTACTCCAAAAAGGAAATTCTAGAAGGCTATTTAAATACGATTTACTATGGCCACGGCGCATATGGAGCCCAAGCTGCAAGTCAATATTACTTTGGCAAGGATGCCAAGGATTTGACTCTTCCTGAAGCGAGCATGCTGGCCGGAATACCAAAAGGGCCGTCAAACTATTCACCATTGGATAACTTTGGAAAAGCGAAATCCAGGCAGAAAGTTGTCCTGCAAGCCATGAAAAACCAAAACTACATTTCAGGAAAAAATATTGCGGAAGCATTGCGGACATCCCTTACATTAAAGGGCGAGCACGGAACGGTCACCAATAAGACCGCTCCCTATTTCCAAGATGCCGTCAAACAAGCTTTAAAGTCCCAGCTTCATTTGGATGACCGGACGATCGAGCTCGGCGGGCTTAGGGTCTACACCACACTGGACGAAACCCAACAGGATGCAGCCGAAGAGGTTCTTTCCAATACCATACCCAAGTCTTCAGGCATTCAAGCCTCGATCGTGGCAATGGATCCTGATTCCGGGGAGGTCCGTGCGCTCGTCGGCGGTAAAGATTATGCCGAGTCGCCATTCAATCGAGCTACACAGGCCGTTCGCCAGCCTGGTTCAACCATGAAGCCATTGCTATATTATTCAGCGCTGGAGAACGGGTTCACACCATCCACCACCTTAAAGAGCGAGACAACTACATTTTCTTTCGATAATGGTCACTCATCATACACACCGCATAATTACAACCATCAATATGCGGAAGGCGAAATCACGATGGCCCAAGCCATTGCTCTTTCCGATAATATCTTCGCCGTAAAAACGCACTTGTTCCTTGGGGAACAGACATTGGTCGATACGGCGCAACGTTTCGGAATCACGGCAAAGATGGATGCGGTTCCTTCCCTGGCACTCGGTACGTCAGGTGTAAGGGCGATTGAAATGGTGAACGCATACAGCATTCTGGCCAACGGCGGCAAGAAGGTTAAGCCCGTGTTTATCAAAAAAGTTGAAAATCAAAAAGGTGAAGTGATTTTTGATGAAAATGAGAAACCGGAACAGATTTTGGATGAGGACAAGGCATTTGTCATGACCCAGATGCTTACGGGTGTTTTCGATGAAACCTTAAATGGCTATACAAAGGTGACCGGCAGCACCATCAATTCCCAGCTAACCCGCCCATATGCCGGCAAATCAGGGTCCACCCCGACGGATAGCTGGATGATCGGTTACACACCGGGGCTTGTTGCAGGAGTATGGACTGGATATGATCAAGGCAAAAAGATCGAGATCCCTGCAGAAAAGGGCTATGCAAAGAAAATCTGGGCTTCCTATATGGAGAAGGGCCTGCAAGGGAAACCGGCAAAATCGTTTAAGGAAACCAAAAACGTAATCGGGGTGAAGGTGAATCCCGTTAGCGGAAAATTGGCCACAAAGGATTGTCCTGTTTCAAGATTGACTTATTATGTTAAAGGAACCGAACCTGTCGAATACTGTGCCGAGCACTTTAAGGGTGAGGATCCGAAACATGCCCCAAAAGAAGAAGAACATAAAAAGGCCCCGTGGTACAAAAAAGTCTTAAAACCTTGGGGATAACGAAAAACCCCCGAAGCCGGCAAAGGCTTCGGGGGTTTTTCTGTCCTAGTTCCACAGTGACTAAACTGCTGTCTTTAAGTTTACTGATTTTATCGCTTTCCTACAAGTGCATTTTTCACTAAACTTAACATTTCATCCATTAAACAAGATTCAAACCGTCAAAGACTCCTTCAGCTGATCTGAAGAGCGCTCCCACATTCCTTCATCATGGTTTTTCAGGAAGTCTGCAAGCACACGCTTTGATTTATCGTCCATGTCCTCGACGATGATTTTTCGTTTCAGCGATTTATCCATCCGGTTGACATGCTCCGGAAGCGATTTGTAACCGCGTCTAATTGACCTGTCGACCATCATTTCACATGCTGTCACACCTGCATAGTGCGGACCGTTTTGAGTGGCTTCAATGGTCACCCAAACAAGCCAGTAAGGTTTGGCATTCGGGACTTCCTCTTTAGTCTTTAAAAACTTGATCCCTTTTTCCACTGCACTTCTTGCATGCATCGCGCCGATATCGACCTCCGCTTCACCTGCATCCACATCGATGATGACCGGCGAAATATTATCGAGCGTTAAAACCCCTGCTCCATATCCGCCATGACCTTCTGTAGGGTCGTTTTTTATAATATTGAAGCCTACCTTTTTCTTTGGTTGTTCTTCCATGTTTGTATCCCCCTTTATCGTTTGTCATTCCTTATTATTGGTTAAAAAAACAAAAGTGAAAAAAATTGACTCAAGATGCCTCCTACAAATTTAATGCCAGTATCCAAAATCGGTCTGATTGTATAATCGCCAAGCGGTGTGATGATCAGAATCAAAAAAATCAGGGAGCCATATTGTTCATACTGGGTCATTTTTGCCCGAAAGTCCGCTGAAACAAGATCCTGTACGATCCTATAGCCATCGAGCGGCGGCAGCGGTATCAGATTAAATACAAATAAAAGGACATTTAAATTTATGAGTATATTTAAGAAAGGCTCGACGAAAAATGGTAAATCAGGTCCAACGCCTGCTGCAAGCAATCCGTAAAAGATTAAAAACCCAAAAATTGCAACAATCAAATTACTGAACGGACCGGCAAAAGAGACGAGCACTCCTGCCAATTTTGGATTCTTGAAATGAAAACGATTAACCGGCACAGGTCTCGCCCAACCAAATCCGGCTATTAATATCAGCAATGTCCCGATCGGATCCAAATGGGAAATCGGATTCAATGTGACTCTTCCTTCATTTTTTGCAGTCGGGTCACCGAACTTATAGGCCACATAAGCATGGGAAAATTCATGAACCGTAAAAGCGATTAACAGTGACACAATGACATATGGAAGCTGCTCCAAAGGATAAACCAAAAACCGTTCTATTTGCTCCAAGAATTGCATCGATAGCTTCTCCCCCATTGTTTATTACCGTTAGTATACATCAAAAGTCCAAGAAGTGAAAAAACTCTGACTTCCGTGTCTTGCAATTCTTTTTCCATTGTGAAACACTACAAGATAAGAGAGGAAGGGGGAAAAGAGATGCCATATGTAACAGTCAAAATGCTTGAAGGCCGTACAGACGAACAAAAAAAGGCTTTAGTCGAAAAGGTGACTGCAGCCGTTACGGAAACAACTGGAGCACCAGCTGAAGCCGTGACGATTTTCATTGAAGAAATGTCAAAAAATCATTTAGCGGTAGCCGGTGTCCGTAAAAGCGATTTATAAGCTTTACATAATGGGGAAAAGCTAAGCCGTCAATTCGGCTTAGCTTTTGTTTTTAACTGCTCAATATATTCATATGCCTCATCAATTTCTTCAAGCGTATATTTTTGTTTGCTTTTCAGCGTGAAAATCTTCTCGGTGACTTCCTCTTTTTCAAGCGTGTCGAAGTATAACACCGTTGAAACCAGCTCCAAAAACCGGGCATTCTGTTCGTTCATATCCAATAAGCATGCCTCAAGTGCCGGCATCTCCACTTCCTGTATGGATAGGAAATCCTGGCCGGCATCCGTTATCGAATAACAATATTGATAATAGCCTGCTTTTTTTTCCCTCACTTCATTCAAGTAACCCATTTCGCAGAGCTCTTCAATCCGTAAGGTCAACTCCTCCGAATACGGTCCGTAAAAGTGAAATTGAAACTTTTCATGAAATGGGAAGGAAAGCTTCTTCGCGATATAAACGATTTTTTGCAACTTTTTCCGACCCGAGATTTCACCTGCAGTAGAAATTGCATTGATAATGTTTGCATGATCCTTAAACAAGGCTCGTCACTCCTCACCAAAAATGTACCACTTTAATCCGATAGCTCCAAAAGCTTACGAATCTGTTTTTTTATATTTTTCTTCGTAGATTCATCACGCAATAAATCCGCTGGATAATACAACTTATGATCCGTTCTTCTTTTCCCTGAAATTGCATCGACAATTTCGGATTCACGTGATAATTCACGAATTTCGCCATTATTTTTCAGCAAGTGAATCGGCAGTCTCTCCTCTTCCTCACCTGGCCGGTAAAAATCATACGGCAGATCTGATGAAGAATCGACGACAAGATAATAATCCGGATCGATGCCTGCCTTCTTGAATAGCGTCCTTAATTCCATCAACCTGTTCATTTGACTGTTCGATGGATGGAATTCCACATATTTAAATAGTTTACGGTTAACGAAGCGAGTGCATAAATCTTTTAAAATCGCATCGTTCTCCTCTTCCCATGCTTCGAAATAATAGAGCATCACCGCTTCATCCATTTTCAAGTAGTCCGTTAAAGTCACTTCTCCCTTGAACAATGAATAAAAATGGTGCGGTTCTTGAGCAAACTCATAACCGGATTCATATAAATGCTTCGCCCTATGTAGAATCTTGGTAAGTATGACCTCCGCACTTCTCGTAACTGGATGGAAATAAACCTGCCAGTACATTTGGTAGCGACTCATGATGTAATCCTCAACCGCATGCATCCCGCTTTGTTTTATGACGGCATGTTCTTCCCTTGGCCTCATTACACGCAAAAGCCTTTCCATATCGAAATGTCCATAACTAACGCCAGTGAAGTAAGCATCACGCTGTAAATAATCCATTCTATCAGCATCGATCTGACTTGAAATCAGGCTGACTACTAATTTGCCTTTATAGGTTTTCGCTATGACTTCTGCCACTTTTTTAGGAAAATCACGTCCAACTCTAAGGAGGATCTTATTCACTTCCGTATCGCCGAGGATTATTTGCCGCGTGAATTGCTCATGATCCAGGTCAAACACTTTTTCAAAAGAATGAGAGAAAGGACCATGTCCCAAATCATGCAGCAGTGCTGCGCATAAGGATAGTAACCGTTCCTCAGGTTTCCATTCCGGTCTGCCCTCGAAAACATCATCCACGATTCTCCGGACAATCTCATATACCCCAAGCGAATGGCTAAGCCGACTATGTTCCGCACCATGAAAGGTCAAATAAGTCGTTCCCAGCTGTTTGATCCTTCTAAGACGCTGGAATTCCTTCGTCCCTATTAAATCCCATATAACCCGGTCACGAACATGTATATATCGGTGCACCGGGTCCTTGAATACCTTTTCTTCTTGTAATTTTTCGCCGGAATATTCCATGAACTTCCCTCTTTTTCATAATCTCGATGCACTCATTATAGCGTGTTTTGACAAAAAACCCTAACATCCACCTTGCTAGCAAGAGAGGTCCTTTTGTAAGAAAACGGAAGTTTCAGTCTGATTTTGTCTTGAAAATAAGAAAATAAAAAATCACCGCAGTGTGTTGAATTCTGGGTGATGATCACTTGTTCCATTTATCTTAAGCAAACGATCCACTCTACCTATATATCATGGATCCTACTTTAGTTTTTTATTGATTTTATCTAGTAACTCGTCTTCTGTCGGTGCAGCAACTGGACGGTTATTGACAAAGGCAAAAGACTTCTTTCTGCCAGGACCGCAATAGGATTGACAGCCCACTTCAATTTTCGCGTCGGGATCAAGCTTTTCAAGACGCGGGATCAATGTTTTAATGTTTACCGCCAAGCAGTCATCGCACACTCTGAATTCATTGGACATCCTCCGGTCACCATCCTTTCCATGACAAACTATTTTTCACCCATTTATATGACTAAAGGGTATTTTACCGCTTCTACTTATGAATATCAAGAGGGCTTGATCATGTGAATTTGAAAGGGCAGCCGCTGTAAAAGGATGTAATTAATCAAAAAACTAGTATCCTTTTAACCTTTTTGTATAAAAAATCCAGATTTTGTCCAAAATGCTAGTAGAACACTCCATAAATCACTGCCACACGATATTTTATATAGTTATTTATTTTAAAAGTTACCAGAAAGGGAGTATGTAGAAATGAAGGTTCGTCAAGACGCCTGGACAGAAGAAGATGATTTACTTTTGGCTGAAACGGTATTGCGCCATGTGCGGGAAGGCAGCACTCAGCTTAATGCTTTTGAAGAAGTAGGAGATAAGTTGAATCGCACCTCTGCAGCATGCGGATTCCGCTGGAATGCAGTTGTCCGACATAATTATGATAAAGCGCTTTCCCTTGCCAAGAAACAGCGTAAGCAGCGGCAAAGGATCCTTGGAAAAGATCAAGGAGGGAAAAAACGGCTTCTTTATACACCGCCGTCCCCAACGATTTCCGACATAATGGTTCCCCATGTACAAGAAGAGGAACTAGAGGTGAAATCCGAAGTCGATACAACCAATTATGAAGCAGCAGAGGAATTCGTTGTGGCTGAAGCCCTCGCTCCTAAGACACAGCACACGCCAGTGACTCTGGAAACGGCCATGAGCCTCGAGGCCGTCATCGCTTATTTGGAATCCATGAACGCCCGCATGCTTCAAGCTGAAGTATTAAAAACCGAAAATGAAAGATTGAAGCTTGAAATTAAAGGGCTGAAAAAGCGAAACGAAGATTTGGAGAATAAAATCAGCCACCTGGAACAAAACAGCGGCTTGATGCAGGAAGATTATGAAACTTTGATGAATATCATGAATCGGGCAAGAAAGCTGGTCTTGTTAGAGGAAGAGGAACGTCCGGCAACGAAGTTCAAGATGGACCGGAATGGCAATTTGGAAAAAATGGCCGAGTAATAAGATAATGTGGGGTTCAGTTATAATAGATCAACCACATGCCAAAGGCCGTTTCACCCATGTTTATCTTAAAAAAGGGAGCCGACAAGGCTCTTTTTTTTCATTGTTTCGAGAACTCCGCCTATCATACAGGCCTTTTACAGTTTCAGTGAATGCTAAAGTCGTATTTAATGAAAAAAACCGATCCTGAATTACTGGAACGGTTTCTTTTATATCAATCCTTTAATGCATCGAATACTTTTTCATTACGTTCCACCACTCTTGTCAAGTATGCCTCATACATCGGCCATTCCTGA
The DNA here is from genome assembly GCF_025175645.1 of Peribacillus aracenensis. Taxonomy (NCBI): domain Bacteria; kingdom Bacillati; phylum Bacillota; class Bacilli; order Caryophanales; family Bacillaceae; genus Peribacillus; species Peribacillus aracenensis. Next base: position 145,652 of record NZ_JANZMJ010000009.1, on the reverse strand, counting down.
ACGGAAAGAGTGTCAGAGAATATCCTTTCACTATGTTCCTTCAATACATGCAGGAATCTGAGCATAACGTCCTGAACACTCAATTGCACGCCCAACAATTCCGTCAGGGACGCCATTACCGAAGGGACGATATCAGGATAAGCGAATTTGGTTTCTGCATTTCCTTTAGCTGCATCATAAAAACCCTTCACGAGGCTGGCACGTTCAGCCCCGCTTCCATTGACACACAAATAGATTTGCACCGCTACGCCATTGCGGATCCGGCGTTGGGATATCCCGGCAAACTTTTGCCCATTAATACTTAAATCATAACTTCCAGGACAATAGGAACCGACGATTTCCCTTGCCTCCATCGTGACCGGGAAATCGGCAAACATCAATTGGACAAGCTCCCACATCGCATCATATCCACGATTGATTTCAATTTTCTGCTCGTTTTCAGGAAAAATGAGCGACAAATTAAGGACACCCTCATCCAGCACGACTGCCAGCCCCCCTGAATTCCTCACGATGGCCTGAAAACCATGTTCTTCTAAATGATCCAGTCCCTTTTTAAGAAAAGGCAACTTCGTATCCTGAATACCCATGACGATGGTTCGATGATGTACCCACGCCCTCGCTACGGCCGCTGATTTACCTGACCCTACGGAAGCACAAAATGTATCATCCATCGCAAAGGACTCCAGGGCTGGAAACTGAGGCCCAACGGAAGATTGATCAATAATCCTCCACTCTTGCTGCATTAATAATGAATCTGTTTCACTCATACGAATCTCCCTCTACATTTAATCCTCAGGCTGCCTATTGATACTGCGCCACAAATCCCTGTGCCGCTGTAATGACAGCCAGTTTATATACATCCTCTTCACTGCATCCCCTCGAAAGGTCATTCACCGGACGGTTCAGCCCCTGTAGGATCGGACCGACCGCTTCGAAGCCGCCCAAGCGCTGTACCATCTTATAGCTAATGTTCCCTGCCTCGAGACTTGGGAAAATAAAAACATTCGCATCCCCCTGAATAAGGGAATCCGGCGCTTTTTTTCTTGCTACCGAAGGAACGAAAGCTGCGTCAAACTGAAATTCCCCATCAAGAATGACTTCAGGGGCCCTTTCTTTTGCCAAATCGACAGCATCAGCCACTTTTAAGGTTTCGGGGGATGTTGCCGACCCCTTCGTCGAAAAGCTCAGCATCGCCACACGCGGTTCGATATCGAACATTTGTGCAGTCTTCGCACTTTCGATAGCAATTTCAGCTAAATCTTGGGAATCGGGGTTTATATTGATCGCACAATCTGCGAACACATATTTTTCTTCATCCCGGACCATGATGAATACTCCCGATGTTTTTTGGACGCCTGGCTTTGTTTTTATGATCTTTAAGGCGGGGCGAACCGTATCGGCAGTCGAATGCGTTGCACCACTCACCATTCCATGTGCCAGTTTCATATGGACGAGCATGGTTCCAAAGTAGTTCTCATCCATTAATATTTCCCGTGCTTGTACCTCGGTCGCTTTACCCTCACGGACCTTCACGAACGCTTCAACCATTTCATCCATCATGATATAATTCTTCGGATCATATATTTCGATTGCATCAAGGGAGATTTTCATATCCTTTGCCTTCTCTTGAATCAACCCGATATCCCCGATCAATACCGGTGTCACCAGTTTAGCTTTGGCAAGCCTTGCTGCCGCTCCCAAAACCCGTTCATCCAGCCCTTCTGGAAAAACGATCTTTAAATTATGCCCCATAACTTTCGCTTCCAGTATTTCAAATAAATCACCCATTGGCTCTTCCTCCTTTTTTAGATACGTTTTCCCTCTTTCCTTCAATATTTAACCATCCGGTGAAAATCCATAGTCGTCTTCTTTTAAGAATACTCTAGCAGCCAGGTAATTTCCAGCCACTTTGGTACCCTGCCAATCCGCCGCAAATTTGAAAATTGTTTGAACACCGAAAAACAGTGATGGTGTTTGCGGGTTGATATAAATTTCCTTATACTGAAACTATGTTATATTAAAGTTATAATAAGACTTAGGAGTGATCGTAATGAGTGAAGCAGCACAAACACTGGACGGCTGGTATTGTTTACATGATTTCCGTCTGATCGACTGGGCTTCTTGGAAAACGTTATCAAGCGACGAACGCCAATTGGCCATCTCGGAATTCCAAGGTTTACTGGATAAATGGAATATGACACAAAGCGACAATGAAGGCAGCCATGCCCTATATTCCATCGTAGGTCAGAAAGCGGACTTCATGCTTATGTTTGCCCGCCCAACCATGGAAGAATTGAATGAAATTGAAAACGAATTCAATAAAACGAAGCTTGCCGAATATACAGTTCCCGCTTATTCATACGTTTCCGTCGTGGAATTGAGCAATTACTTAGCTGGAGGAGATGGTGAGGACCCTTACCAGAACCCTCATGTCCGTTCAAGACTTTATCCGATACTTCCAAAAGCGAAACACGTATGCTTCTATCCAATGGACAAGCGTCGTGATGGCGATGATAACTGGTATATGCTTTCCATGGAAGAGCGCAAAGGCTTAATGCGTTCCCACGGCTTGATTGGCCGCAGTTATGCCGGTAAAGTAAAACAAATCATTTCGGGTTCTGTCGGTTTTGACGATTATGAATGGGGCGTTACACTTTTCGCAGATGATGTCCTTCAATTTAAAAAATTAATCTATGAAATGCGTTTTGATGAAGTGAGTGCACGTTACGCTGCATTTGGTTCTTTCTTTGTAGGCAATATCCTGCCGGAAGAAAACGTACCTTCATTCCTATACGTATAAGACGATGGGCTTCCGGTTTCCGGAAGCTTTTTTTGCGTCCCCTCCTTTTTATTTTTCCCCGGCTGTGGAATAAATCCAATCCACATCCCATACATTTTCAATAGTGATGAATTTATTTTTTCACAGTCCCATTCAGCATCAGGAAAATTGATCAAGGCAATTCCTGACTCCAGCGAGGTGAAGGAACGTTACTTCTATTCATTGGCCGGCAAGAGGATATGGTTTATATCATGAACGGCAGCCGTTATGTATCGCTTAACTTTCATTGTGGTTTTTTAAGCCACCCGGGGATTGTCCAGAAAACATATACAATACTACCGGTCGCTATAAATCGCACAGTTTCTCCCAGTCCACACTCTTGGATTGTCCAAATTCCACAGCATCAACTAAACCTTGAATTTAGGAGGGAATGCAATGTCACAAAATAATCCTTATGGTAACTACCCGTACGGGGGAAGCCCCTATTATCCCTATGAGAATAATGATCCTGAACTAAGGCAGCAGAATCCTAGCCCGCAACAAGGTTACCCGCAGCAAGGGTTCCAACAGCAAGGATTCCAGCCACAACAGCCCACTATGGCAGGCACGCCACAACAAATGCCGATGCAGGTGAGTCCAGCCACTTCCGGGCCACAGATACCTGGCATGCTCCCGATCGAAGCGTCATACATCGAGAACATCTTGCGATTGAATAAAGGGAAATTAGCCACTGTTTATACAACGTTTGAAAACAACAAGGAATGGAATGCTAAGATCTTCAAAGGAATCATCGAGGCTGCAGGTCGCGATCACTTGATCATAAGCGACCCTCAAACGGGAAAACGATACTTAATCCCGATGGTATACTTAGATTATATAACGTTTGATGAAGAAATCGAATATGAATATCCATTTGGAGGCGCTGGGCTTGCCACCTACTCGCCAAGGTGAAGAAAATCCAAAAAAGAAGAGCCTCAGAATCCATTTGATTTTGAGGCTCTTCTTATATTGGAATGAATTTTTTCATTACAAGTATTTATATGCAGCAATGATCATCAAAACCCAAGCAACCAAGAATGAAACCCCGCCAAGCGGTGTGATGGCCCCAAGGACTTTGATTTGCGTAACGCTTAGAACGAATAGGCTTCCGGAAAACAGGATAATTCCTATTAGCATAAGCCAGCCGGACCAGTTGATCAGCGGACTTGAGATTTTCCCAGCCAATAAACCGATTACCAATAAACCCACTGCATGGAACATTTGATATTGAACAGCGGTTTGCCAGGTTTCTAAATATTTATCAGGAATTTTCCCTTCCAGTCCATGTGCGCCGAATGCACCTAGTGCCACAGCAATAAACCCATTCAATGCACCTAAAATGATGAACAGTTTCAATTATTTCGCTCCCCTTCCCTCATTTAAAAATCGAACAAGGACTCCCCATTGGCTTCATCCATTTTAACCGGTTCTACATTCGGTGTAGCCGACATAACGGGCTGGGTCAATGTGATTGGCTTCGGCATGCTGATGTTCGCCGCTTTTTCATCCACCATTACTTCACAAAGGGACTTAATGGCGATTACATACCCCTGCACCTTATCCTCTGAATTTGCCTGTTTCGCTTTTAAAACAAGCTCTTCGATTTTATCCAACATTTGTCTTGATGAAATATCCAACTTTACCACCTCGTCTATATACAGGTCAGAACTATCATAACTAGCATAGCAAAAATCAGAGAAGAAAACACCTTGCATATTTCCTACCTCTTAATTGGCTTGGCTTGAAATTTCAAGCATGGCTGTCCTGAAGAATGAAAGACATCAAGAGAAGGCTGGTTTGATGTTTTAAATTGAAAAGCACGGCAGCCCTTTGGAAAACTGGGATCCCAAGTTATATAGAAATGGCGGCACGCCATACAATTCACCCGTTTCATTTTCTTGCCTATATCATCGGTTCGAGATTTTCCAATCAATTGGGGATTCCCCCATTTCCACCAGCAATTGATTTGTTGTGGAAAAAGGTTTGGTGCCAAAGAAACCACGGGATGCCGACAGCGGACTCGGATGTACAGACTTAATGATTTTATGACGGGTCTCATCAATTAATGGGATTTTGGTTTGTGCAGGTTTCCCCCACAGGATGAATACAACAGGTTTCGGACGGTCATTCAATAGGTGAATAACTTGATTCGTAAAGATTTCCCATCCTTTTCCGCGGTGTGAGTGGGCCTCTCCCTCACGGACAGTCAAGACGGTATTCAATAGAAGCACTCCCTGTTTTGCCCATTCGACTAGGTAACCATTATTCGGAACCTCATAGCCTAGATCTGTGTGTAACTCTTTAAAAATATTTCTTAAAGAAGGCGGGATGCGAACCCCCGGCTTAACTGAAAAACTAAGGCCATGTGCTTGACCAGGGCCATGGTATGGGTCCTGTCCAAGGATGACAACCTTTACGTCTTCATAAGGAGTATAGTGAAGTGCATTGAAAATATCGTCCTGATCGGGATGAACGACCTGCTGGCTGTACTCTTGCTTTATGAATCCCCTTAGCTCCTGGTAATATTCTTTTTTGAATTCCTCTTCCAATAGAGGCCACCAATCATTTGTTAATAATTGCTTTGCCATCTGTCACAGCCCCTCTCCACTTTTTGAAACTATATTATATCAAACTTCATCGCCTTGCCTTTTTCCATAGATTACGATTTATGTTTCTATATACCCCAAAAGTGGGAAAATAGAAAGTTAGCAAGCAATTTAACCATGTTGGAGGATTCCCTATGAAAAAATGGTACAAAAGAAAACGATTTTATCTGCTTGTCAGCATTTTGATCGTCCTTGCACTCGTAATCGCCTATAACAGCTACAAGCCTCTCCCCGATGGTATTTCCTATGAAGGAAAGGTTCACCATGTCGAGGATATCGATTTCATCTATGACCTTTCCTATCACGATGAACAAGGGGAAATACAACATGAGCAGCGAATTTTCAATACCATAAATCAAGCCATAGAAGAGGCTGATTCTTATATCGTAATCGACATGTTTTTGTTTAATGCTTTTTATGATGAAAAGATAAACTTCCCGAAGCTAACCGAGACTCTGAAGGATAATCTCGTTGAACAGAAGAAAAAGAAACCTGGCCTCCAGGTCATTTTCATTACGGATGAAGTGAATACTTCCTATAATGCCTACCAGCTAGAGGCCTTGGAAACGATGAAGAAAAATGGCATTGATGTCATTGTTACCAACTTAGACCGCCTCCGGGATCCGAACCCTCTCTATTCAGGTGTATATCGGACCTTTTTCCAATGGTTCGGTGAAAGCGGGAAAGGCTGGATTGTGAATCCAATGGCTAAAAGCGCACCAAAGGTCACCTTGCGTTCTTATCTTAGACTGATGAATATCAAAGCCAATCACCGAAAAGTGGTCGCCACTGAAAAAACGGCCATCATCTCATCTGCCAATCCTCATGACGCAAGTGGATTCCATTCCAATATTGCATTCCAGATGGATGGGAATATCATCGGAGATTTTGTTAAATCCGAAGAAGCCGCTTCGGAATTCTCGGGAGGACCGAAGTCATTTCCTGAATTTAAAGGGACATCAGCAGATAAAGGACCGATATCAGTACAACTGCTAACGGAAGGAAAAATCAATAAACATGTCCTTAAGGCTATTAAGGATGCAAAAAAGGGGGACAACATCCACCTTGCCATGTTCTACATTGCCGATCGCGGAGTTGTTGAGGCATTAACGGATGCAGCTAAACGGGGTGTGAAGATTCAAATGATACTGGATCCGAACCAAAACGCTTTCGGAAGTGAAAAAATCGGGCTTCCCAATCTTCCGGTTGCCGCCGAATTCGAAAAACTGGGGGATGAAAACATCTCGATCCGCTGGTACAAAACAGAAAAAGAACAGTTCCATACAAAGTTGATGATGATCCAAAGAGCTGATGAAACGGTTATCCTTGGAGGTTCGGCTAATTATACGTCACGCAATCTAGATGACTATAATCTTGAAACGAATGTTGAAATCCATGCTCCAAATGATGCGGATATCTCCAAGGACGTCGATAGCTATTTTCAAAGACTCTGGACAAATCAAAATGGAACATACACGGTGGATTACAGTGCATACCAGAAGAAACTGCCTGTCTTTAAATACTTGACCTACCGCATTCAGAAGGTGTTTCGCTTCACCACTTACTAAAAATTTCTTTTATATAAATGTTTATCAGTGCCCAAATGAGGTTATATATTACTATAGCCGCAAAGCAACTGTAATAAGCAAGATTCCATTTACCTATATTCAAGAGAATCTCACTAAATTCAAGGAGGAGTTTATATGTATCAAGTACATGTAGTAGAAAACGGTTTACAAGCAAAGGAAAAAATCGATGAATTAGTTACAACAGGTTATACGAAAGACGATGTATATTTGTTTGCCCATGATAAAACCCGTTCAAAACACCTTACCGAGAATACAAATACAGAAGATGTCGGAATGAAGGAACAAGGTTTCCTTGATACTGTCGGAAATCTCTTTAAATCACGCGGAGATGAACTTCGTAACCGAATGAGCAACCTTGGCCTAAGTGATATGGAGGCAGAACGTTACGAGGAAGTGCTTGACGAAGGAAAAGTAGTCATCGTTGCTTCCAAACAAGATAATAAAGACGGGGTTACACACTAATACCCGCTAACCATTACCCTATATGGATTCATAAAAAAACGAGGCTCCTTAACCGGCAGCCTCGTTTTTTATACTCATTATCCCAGGATGCTTTGGTACGTGGCCTTTGCATGGACCATGTCCTTCGTACCGTGAATCAACGCCCGGCCATCCTTGAAAATGACGATACGCTCCCCAGCTTTTTCACAAGAGAGAAGAAATGGATTGAATTTCACCAAATAGCCGCTGCCGTCCAGATCGTTGGCCAGTTTCTCGAGTTGAAGTTCCAAAGGTTTTGGCGGTCTTACCTGTACAGTATCCCTCCCGCAAAGAACAGCCGTTTTCGTTGCATTTTCCAGTGTTAAAAAGGGGTATATCCTCTTCTCCCCGCATGAGAGACAATCTTTCTTTTTTGCTTTTGTCAATTTAACGGTTTGGTATTGATTTCTCCACAGATCAAAAGAAACAAGTGCAGGCCGTACCGATTCCCAATCTTCAACAAGGATTTTCAAAGCTTCGGCAGTTTGGTGTGCCACTACCATCGTTACAGCTGGTGATATGATTCCTCCTGTGTCACAGGTCATTCCTTGAATGGGGATTGCTTTCAGCAAACAGTGCAAACATGGAGTCTGTCCGGGAAGGATCGTCAAAGTCATGCCTACACTCCCCACACATGCCCCATAAATCCACGGTATATGAAGCTTTTGTGATAAATCATTAATAATCATCCGTGTCTCAAAGTTATCGGTTGCATCCAATATCAAATCAACATCACCAAGCAACTGTTCGAGGTTCTGGGCAGTTGCGTCCATGATGATGGCATTCACTTCAACTTCATGATTGATATCAAACAAATGACGCTTTGCCGCTTCTGCTTTTGGCAGTTTCTCCTCGACATCCCGTTCCGTATACATCTGTTGCCGCTGTAAATTACTGGTCTCGACATAATCCCTGTCGACAATGGTAAGCTTTCCTACTCCTGCCCGAGTGAGGGCCTCGGCATTAGCAGATCCCAAAGCCCCTGCACCAAGAAGCAAGACATGCTTCTTCATAATTTTCAATTGGCCCCCTTCACCAATGGGGCCGAATAAAGTCTGCCTTGAATATCGCTCTTTCACCGTGAACCCTCCCTTCCGAACTCTTTAGCCCCCACTTACTGGTGGAATGAAAGCAACTGTATCTCCATCAGATAGAAGTGTGTCATCATCGGCAAATTCTTCATTGACTGCCGTCATCACGGTTTCTAGACCTTCCAATTGAAAATCCACCTTCATTTTTCCTTTTAGCTCCGCCACACTCATTCCATTTCCCTCTATAGAAAGAGTCTCTTTGCCTAGCTCATCTTTCAATTGGGCAAATAAAAGTACATTAATCATCAATATCCCCCTTTTCCGGTTTCCCCGATGGATATGGAACGGTTTCCAACTGGTTTCCTACCCATGTCTCCCCATCTTCCCAGTGTTCTTTTTTCCAGATCGGGACGATTTCTTTAATTCTTTCAATCGCAAACCTGTTAGCCTCGTATGCATCATTTCGATGTGGCGTACTAACGGCAATAACCACTGCGATATCCGTGATTTCAAGTTTACCTACACGATGGGTGATCGCCGTTTCTGCATCAGGCCAACGTTCCTTGATCTCAAATCCGATTTGCTCCAATTTCTTGATGGCCATCGGCTCATACGCTTCGTAAATTAAGAAGAGAGTCTTTTTTCCTTTCGTCATTTCCCTCACTGTACCAATAAAGGTCGTTACGGCACCTGCATTTCGCTTGACTACTTTATCAATCACTTCCTGGATGACAATCGGCTCTTTTGAAATATTATAATTCATGTCTACCATCCTTTATATATAATTCAGTTTGATCAATATAACCTGCCACTTGATAATCTTCCATTGTATTCATATTGAAAAAAAGGTATTGAAAATGTTCAGGATTCTCGCGATATAACTTAAAGTCGGTTTCTTTCATGACTTTCACCGAAATCTTTTCCAAAAATAGACTCATTTTTAATTCGTGTTTTAATAAACACTCCGTCAATGCAGGAAGGCACCTTTTATGGTAAACAGCAAAAAGCGGCTGGAGCCTGCCATTTATTTCTGGAACGACAGCATCAAATTCAGGTTCATGATGGGAGATGATATCCTTTATGGCTTCTGCACTCACAAACGGCATATCACAGGCTGCAAGAAACTGAAGCTCCGTTTTCGATGAGGTCAACCCTGCATGCAATCCGCCAAGCGGGCCTTGATCTTTATGTAAATCCGGAATGAGCGGAAGTTGCAGAAAACGATATTCTTCAAAAGTATTCGTAATGACCATGATGTTTTCTGATACCTTTTTCAATTCGGATGCCACTCTTGAAATGTTCACAACGCCACCTATCGTCAACAGGGCCTTATTCACTCCCATACGACTTGATTTCCCACCAGCTAAAAGCAACATTGTCCATTCCACAAGAATCTCCCTCCCTTTTTGGGTTTAATCCGGCATAGAACGGTAAAGCTATACTAAATGTGTCCGCTATATTTAAATATTTTAAATCAACTTTGAAAATAATGACACCTTCTCAAACTTTACTTTGTATATCAAAGGATGGAAAGTGGGGTCCAAAGCTAAAGAAGCAGGCTACCCGTCCATCCGATTTCCAGAATTCCAGGTCCGAAAAATGACTTATGCAAGATCATTGCACTTCTTTCTCTAAGACACTTATATTAGGGTGAAAACTAAGTTTTACATAAAAGAAATTTTGGTATATTCTAAAAATAGGATATTAACTGGTATGCTGATAATATCGAAAACTAATTCTCCTGAGGAGGTCACATAATGACTATGAAAAGAGCTATGACAGTTGCCGGATCGGACTCGAGCGGCGGTGCTGGTCTACAAGCAGATTTAAAGACATTCCAAGAATTCGGCGTTTACGGTATGTCCGCTTTAACGACAATCGTGACGATGGATCCGAAGAATGGCTGGTCGCATAATGTATTCCCTACACCGGTCGAAGTTTTGGAAGCCCAAATCGAAACGATTTTATCAATCGGCATTGACGCAATGAAAACGGGAATGCTTGGATCAGTGGAAATCATTGAACTTGTTGCCCGTAAAATAGACGAGCTGAAGCTGGACAAAGTCGTAATCGATCCAGTTATGGTATGTAAAGGTGAGGATGAAGTATTGCACCCTGAAACGGCCGTAGCTCTGCGGGAACTGCTTGTTCCACGTGCAACTGTAGTCACGCCAAACCTATTCGAGGCCGCTCAGTTAGCGGGAACTGCGCCTATCAAGACAATTGATGACATGAGGGCTGCAGCTGAGAAGATTCATGCACTTGGTGCAAAATATGTCTTGATCAAAGGCGGTAATAAGCTGGATCTTGATAAAGCCATCGACCTTTTATATGATGGAAAAGAATTCGAAATCCTTGAATCAGAAAAAATCGAAACGACCAATACACATGGTGCCGGCTGTTCTTCTTCTGCAGCTATTGCAGCCCAATTGGCTGAAGGGAAAAGCCCGCGTGAGGCTATCCTCATTGCTAAAGACTTCATTACCGAGGCGGTTCGCCATTCTTGGAAGATGAATGACTATGTTGGACCTGTCAATCATGGTGCATACCATAAATATGGAATTGCGGAAAAAACACAAAAATAAAACATCAAGTTTAATGGCTGCTCAAATTCATCGAGCGGCCTTTTTCGCTTTTTTTGCTTTTATTTAGTAAAATGGAAAGAAGGAAAAGCTTATCTAGCCGCCCAGTTAAGGAGGAAATTATAGAATGAAACCTATAGACCGTACAGAGGTGCAAAATGCCATTGATTCTTTCGCAGGACAAGATGTATATCTTCACCTTGAAACGACAAATGGCGCCTATGCCACTCATGTAGATGAAGCTTTCTTTTCGGCAGGTGCCTATATTCGTAACGCTTTTATACAGTATGAACATGGGAAGATAGTTGGGGATGGACCCTACCGCATCGGCTTGAAGCTCAATATTGGCTGGGTATATGCAGAAGGCGTTAACCACTTCGAATTGGATGAACAGGGGAGATTGCTATTGGCAGGCCTTGATTTTTCCGGAAAGCTCGCTGTCTCCATGCAGCTCAGTCCCACTCCCTTTGAATGATGACAACTTGCTTGATATATATCATATGATTCCGATGAGAACTCCCATTCACCGATAACCATACTCACTGTAAGTAGAACGGAAGGAGAAATATACCTTGGAAAAAGAACGCCATGTATTAGTTATATTCCCACATCCCGATGATGAAGCCTTCTCGGTCTCCGGAACGCTTGCCCTTCATAGAGAAGCGGGCACTCCTGTCACCTATTTATGCTTAACTTTAGGAGAAATGGGACGTAATTTAGGAAACCCTCCATTTGCAACAAGGGAATCGCTGCCTAAAATTCGTAAAAAGGAATTGATCGATGCAGCAAATGCGATTGGCATCCAAGATTTACGCATGCTTGGATTGCGTGATAAGACAATTGAATTCGAAGATGATGAAAAGCTGACTTCATTATTTACCGATGCCATCAATGAATTGAACCCTTCATTGATCATTACGTTTTACCCAGGATACAGTGTCCATCCAGACCATGAAGCGACAGCACGTGCTGTGGTTCGGGCAGTGGAAAGGATGGAAGAGAAAGAGAGACCTAAACTTCATTGTGTCGCCTTCTCGAATAACTGCATTGACGAATTGGGACAGCCTGACATCATCCAGGATATCTCTGCCGTCGAAGAAAAAAAGGTAGCTGCATTCACTGCCCACCGTTCGCAAACGCAGGCAATGGTGATCGATTGGAAAGAGAAATTCGAAAATCAGGATGCAGATTTTCTGGACTGGATCCGCAAAGAACGATTATGGACCTATAAATTTTAAGAAAACCGCCAATAGGCGGTTTTTTTGTTTATGGCATAAAAAAAACGCCTGTCGATTACAGGCGGAGAAAAGGGGGATACTTTGGAAAATCAATCATAATATAAGCATCCCCAAAATTCTTCATTTTATACAAACATAAACAAAAAAATTAGGCGGACAAGCGTTTTTCATGCTGCATTTTCGTTCTTGCCGAGGCTTTTTTTCCATGCGCCAAGAAATAAATGCCAATAAGTATGAATGCAAAGATTGACATTCCCATGAATAACCCTTTGAACCCTGTAAATGGAATAAGGAATCCCAATAGGAACGGGCCGACACCAATACCGAAGTCATACATTGTAAAAAACGTGGATGTGGCTAATCCCATCCGATTTGATGGAGCTTCCTTAATCGAAATCGCTTGACAGCTTGATTGGAACGTACCATACCCGACTCCGATAAAGGCGCCGGCAATCAGAAGCGTGATACCGTGATGGGATTGGCTGAGGATGACCATACCGACGGCAAATAGTAAGAGCGATGGGTAAATGACTGCATTTTCCCCCTTCACATCAAACATACGTCCTGTAAACGGACGGGACGCCAAAAGGAATACAGCAAATACGACGAAGAAAAAGCTTGCCGCATCCATTAAATCCATTTCCTTTGCAAAAGACGTTAAATAGGACAAAATGCTCGAATAGGTAAATCCGGCAAATCCAATAAAAATGGAAATGGGCAGTGCCCTTTTCTCAAAGTAATCACTGATTTTAAATCCTTTTTGTGTTGAAGCTCCACCCTTTTCCCCTTCAGGCACATTCATGAATAATGATGCAACTAAAGAAAATGCGGCAAATAAGGAGGCTGCATAGAAAATGATGGAATAACTGAAATGCTGTGTAATCAGCAATCCAATAAACGGACCGAATGCCATTGCCAAGTTTGTACTCATGGCAAAGTAACCTGTACCTTCCCCGCGTCTTTCATTCGGAATGATATCTGCAGCAATCGTTCCAGTCGCCGTTGTGGCCAGGCCAAAAGCAAAACCGTGAATAAGCCGGTCAATCAACAAGAGGGATAAACCATTCACCAGGAAATAGCCAATGGATGCGACCAGGAATAGAACCAATGATCCAAGCAACATCTTTCTGCGGCCAATCTTGTCAATTTTTTTCCCTGCAATCGGTCTGACAAGCACAGCCCCGAGAACAAAAATACTTGAAGCAAGTCCTGCTTGTGCTTGCGACGCATGAAAGTTATCCATCGTGTAAATGGTCAATGTCACCATCAAGACATAAAAAGTTAAAAATAAAAAAAAGTTCGCAGACGAGACAATCAGGAAGTCTTTCGTCCACAGTTTCGGTTTGTGATTCATTTCAATCCTTCTTCCTTACTATTGTTTTAATTTTTCCTTCAGGAAAACCAACGTTCGTAACGTTGCCTCTCGATCTTCTTCAGCCAAACCGCTCATTAATTGAAGTTCAAATTCTTCAACTACCTTTTTGGCCTCATGATAAGTCCTTAAACCCGACTCCGTTAACTGTATTCTCCGTTCCCGCTTATCTTTCCCTGGGACTTGTTCAATCAAATCAAGTTCTTCCAACCGGTTTACCGTCCTGGTTACCGTCGGTTTCTCCACATCTAGATATGTGCTTATTTCAACAAGTGTAGAACAGCCAAACTGACTCAGATAATATACAATCGACCATTGGGAATGAAAAAGATCAACCTTGGCCAATTGTTCATTTAACTTTTTGGTAAATGACCTCGAAAATTGTAAGTTATGATGAAAAAAACCATTATTAAAGGACAAAGGTATTCCTCCTGTAAATTAGTTACCTAGGTAACTATACACCCATTCATTAGAAATGTCTAGCTTTCGGCTGAACGAAAATAATCGTATGCACACTGTTTCCTCAGCTTCTCCATTGCTTCAGGACAAAATTCAGGAGGCTCATGCTTTTAATTGTAAGTTTGGTGAGAAACACTATGTATTTGGAGTAAATACCCGTGGGTTTGGACGTTACTCGTGACTTTCGCAATTTTACTCGTGAATTTGGAGCGAATACTCGTGAGTTTCGCGCTTTTACTCGTGAGTTTGGAGCGAATACTCGTGAGTTTCGAGCGAATACTCGTGAGTTTCACGCTTTTACTCGTGAGTTTCGAGCGAATACTCGTGAATTTGGCGAAATCGTATGGGTCAAATCGGGGCGGGCCATGCCATGCTCTTCGTGGTCGATGCTTCGAGGCCATAAACAAAAAGAAGGAATCCCCGCTATTAAAAAGCGGGGCTTCCCGATATTCGATGCTTGCGTTGCGGAAGGATTTCATTCGAACAAATCCACATCTCCGAGCTTCTCATGATAACTTCAGGGCATATTTCCCATTAAGGTAGATAGTGGCAAACGATAAAGTTTATCATCCTTTTCATCAGGATTTCCTCGGCCGTCCGAATTATTGCTTATGAAATAAAGGAATTCTTCATCAACGAATACATCACGTATCCTTCCTAAGCCTGTAATGATATTAGTCAGTTTTCCGCTTTTTACATCATAACTCTTAAGCGCTTCGCCCCTTAAGGCTGCAAAATAGAGCTTTCCGTCAAAATAGGCCATGCCGGATGGAGCCCATGTATTCTCACCGGAATGAATCAATGGTATTACTATATCAGGTTTTTGCTCATCGCCCTCTATATCTGGCCAGCCATAGTTCTTACCTGGATCAATTTTATTTAATTCATCGTGTGCCGAATCTCCGTGTTCACTTTCATATAACTGTCCTGCTCCATCCCAGGCCAGACCTTGTGGATTGCGGTGACCGTATGAATAGACGTATGAATTCCCGAAAGGATTATCTTTCGGAATGGTGCCATCCAGGTTCATGCGCAGAATTTTCCCGCCTAAAGAATCCAGGTCCTGTGCGATTTCAGCTTTTCTTGCATCGCCTGTTGTTGCGTATAGCTTATCATCCGGTCCAATCTTGATCCTGCCGCCATGGTGGAAGTCCCCGCTTGGTATTCCGTCGATTAAGGTCTCCATCTCCTGCCATTTATCATCATTTTTTTCTAAAATGACGATTCGATTGATGGAATCCCCGCCTTCTTCATAGGTATAATAGGCGAAAGCTTGCCCGCTCTTAGAGAAATCGGGAGCTAGCAAAAACCCAAGCAACCCGGCTTCCGCTTTAGCTGACAATGTCTTTTTAAGATTGACCTTTTGCCGTGTCATCTTATCCTTGTCCCATTCAACGATTGTTCCTGCCCGCTCTGACACATACATTGTGTCGCCATTCTTCTGGATCGACCATGGGGCCTTCAGGTTCGTTACAAGCACATCCGGGTCTTCCCCTAACGTGCCCGCCTCTTCTTTGACAGGATTCGGCTGGGGTTTGCTGTCACCATCATTCATGGTACAACCAGTTAAAATCAATGTAGCCATAAGGAAAAAAAAGAGCGATTTTTTCAAAATCTTTCCCCCTTTGATTCATGAGTTTAATAGGCTGACTGTTTAAGCACCTTTAAAATGGCCTCCGCGACACCGGCTTCATCATTCCTGCCTGTTACTTCATCACACAGTTTTTTAATTTCGAGCGGGGCATTTCCCATTGCGACAGACAAACCTACCCGTTCAAACATGGATATATCATTATAATTATCCCCGATAGCCATCGTTTCCTGCATCGAGCCGGATTTTCCATTCACATATGTTTCTAATGCCGTACCTTTTTGGGCTGTTTCACTCATGATTTCCACATTTTCACGTCCCGATGAAGTGACTGTAACTCCCTGTCCTTTCAATTTCGAGGCAATTTGATTTAATAAAGTTAAGTCCTTTGAGAAGCTGAGGATTTTATAATATTCCTCATTCGAACGGCTGAATAACTCGGAATAATCGGAAATGGAAGTTACCTGTCCAAGCTGTAAACGCTGCTCTGCATATTTCCGCATGTCCTCAGGGTCAATGTCAGGATTCGCTGTAACGAATACATCAACCAAAACAGATATTGCATTTTCATAGTCTTTAGAATAAATCCCTTGGCTCGTATATATTTCGAAATAAATCCCTTGTGCTTCGAGGAATTCAGCGACCATTTTGGCAGTGGCAGCTGACATTGGATTGGAAGCGGCAATTTTTCCGTCCTCCGTGAAGATGGCCGCACCATTTACACAGATGACAGGGCAAACGATGCCTGCTTCATCCAAGGCGAACCTAGCTTCCACATAGGATCTTCCAGTAGCAATGATCACTTCCACACCCTCGCTTTGCGCCTTCTGGATGGCTTGTTTATTTTCCTCACTGACCTTTTGCATTTTGTTTAGCAATGTTCCGTCCATATCAATCGCAATCGTCTTTATCAATTCAATCGGCCCCTTTTTTCAATATAATCCCTATTTTAACCGAAAGATCGTGGATAAACACGTTTAACAAACCCGTATATATTCTTGGTGTGACTTCAGTCATTAGAAAATTCGATTATGTATATAAATAAACTGCACCTAACTATGATAGGTGCAGTTTATTTTCTTAATGTAGAATCGTTTTTCTATCGACATCCTGGGCACGTTCAATAATCTGTTCGTGGATGTCTTTTTGAATGTCATCGATGGCTGTAAAATCCATTGCTTTTACATAAATCCTTTCGAGTTCGTCATGCAGCTCTTTTGCCTTAGCCAGATTTGCTGTCGCTTCATTCATTTTCGTCCGGTACCTAGTGGAAACATCCTTTAACTGTTCGGCATATATTTCATCTGTTCCCGGCAGGATGGCCGTTTTATATATATCAATGATTTCATCCCCTCCACAACTCGGGAAATATTCATGCGGCGATGTGCTGTCAAATATGGCGATTCCAACCTCCCGGATGATTACCATGTCCAAGCTATGCGGATCGAAACCACAATGATATATTTCCACATCAAAGCCTCTTTGCTCCGCAGCCTTTGCTATCTTCTTCAGCATCGTTGATTTACCGGAACCTGGACGGCCCTTTAAAAAGTACCGTTTTTGTATTCCCTCAGTAATATTGGGGATGAAATCAACTGCACCCTTTGGTGTAGCTGCACCTAAGAATCGGTGGCGAACATCCGACTTTTTATTAAGGACGATATCTCTATAAAAGCTTTCTATCAATTTATTGGTCAACCCATTCAATTTTGCGAAATCAATATTTGCCTTATAAATGTCTTCCCATTCATCATGTATTTTCAATGCTTCAGCGAATAAGGCATATGCCTTATCGAAACTCTTGCTTCTCGCATTCGTCAACTTTATGATGGCCGCTCTTTCAGAAGCCAACTGCTGGGAATCCCAGGCTGCTCCTAGATTGACATATTCCTCAATGGCCCCTGGTGCCTTCGGTTCAATCACATGCGGGGCGGTCCCATCCACGATCCCGATTTTCAAAGCCGGTATGATGATTCCATCAATGGAATCATTATCGGATGAACAATGTAAATACTCGATGTCAAAGCCTTTATCCAGCCATTCTTGGCCGATTTTTTTCATAATGGTCGATTTACCGGAACCAGGTCCGCCTTTTAATATGAATAATCTTTCCAGACCTTTTAAATTGGAATCATATAAACTATAAAAACCTTTAGCCGTATTGCCCCCAGCAAAATAATTCATCACTTTTCCTGTCACTTTCACACTCTCCCTCACAATACAGATATGACTTCAAGACAGCGTATGATGAAAAGACCCAATAGGTGAATACCTAAAGGCAAACAGTTTATTTTATGAGGGCTACAGATTCCGCTTGGGTGACTTCCAGGAATTCTGTCGGTTTTAATACGATTTGTGTACCGATTTTCCCTCCACTTACGATGATTTCAGGCAGGTTTGTTGCACTTTCATCGATAAAGGTCGGGTATTGCCTTTTCATTCCGATCGGGGAACAGCCTCCCCGAATGTACCCTGTGTATTTTTGCAGATCTTTAACCGCAAGCATTTCAATCTTTTTTGCACCTGCTGCCTTCGCTGCTTTTTTCAAGTCCAGTTCGGTTGCTACAGGGATGACAAATACGTAAAGCTGCTGCGGTCCGTTATGGGTAACCAGAGTTTTAAAAACGGTTTCCGGCGCTTTTCCAATCTTGTCCGCAACAGTGATCCCGTCGATTTTTCCATCGCGGGCATCATAGCTCATCATGCCATACTCTATACGTTTGTTATCAAGAATTCGCATTGCATTCGTTTTACTGGCTCCCATAAGAAAATTCCCCTTATCGTTTTCTACCATCTTACCATTTTAAAGACCGGGCAAAAAGAAAAGCACAGTGCTTATTCATCTGTGCTTTCCCTAAAAATTATTCTAAGTGGCGTCTTTGGAAATCAGCGATCCTCTTGTAGTCGCCTTCCAATTGCCTGCTCACGGATAAATAAATCGACATTAACTCTTCATACACTTTAACGTTCTCTTCGATTGGGACAAGTTCATTCGTTTCACCAACCATACCCTCAACCTCATCAAGGCTTTCGATTTCGCCTAAAGCGTATAATCCAAGAACGGCGGCACCTAAGCTCGAACTCTCAAAGCTTTCAGGAATTGTCACGTTTTGATTGAATATGTCAGCCATGATTTGGCGCCAGAGCTTCGAACGGACAAATCCGCCGCTTGCATGAATCTTCTCGGGAACACCAGTCAGCTCCTTTACAGCAATAAGGACGCTGTACAAATTATACATCACACCCTCCAGCACTGCCCGGACCATATGGTCACGAGTGTGATGAAGCGCCAACCCAAAGAAGGAGCCCCTTGCATCGGCACTCCATAATGGTGCCCGTTCCCCTGCCATATACGGGTGGAATATCAACCCATCTGAACCAGGTGCAATATTAGAAGCCATATCCGTCAGAATCTCATAGGAGTCCTGCCCCGAAGCCTTCGCTTTTTCGATTTCCATACGGCCCAATTGATCGCGAGCCCATCGGAAGGTGATTCCCCCATTGTTGACCGGTCCGCCGATTACCCAATGATTCTCAGTAAGGGCATAGCAGAAAGTCCTGCCTTTGGGATCGGTAAGCGGCCGGTCACTGACGGTCCTTACCGCACCGCTCGTTCCGATTGTCACCGCCAGAACTCCTGGCTTGATTGCGTTTTGCCCTAAGTTGGCAAGCACGCCATCACTCGCGCCAATCACAAACGGGGTACCAGCATGAATGTTCATTTTTGCAGCTAATTCCTCACTTAAGCCTGAGAGGATATGGGTCGTAGGGACAAGCGCCGGCAGCTTGTCAGCCCCGATTCCGGCGATGGTGAGTGCCTCTTCATCCCACTTCAGGTCATTCAAGTTGAACATGCCGGTTGCAGAAGCGAGCGAATAATCCATCACATACTCATTGAAAAATTTATAGATGATGTATTCTTTTATTCCTATAAATTTTTCCGTTTCGTTAAAAATCCCGGGATGCTCATTTCTTAACCACATTACTTTCGTAATTGGCGACATTGGGTGAATGGGTGTTCCCGTTCTGTGATACAATTGCATCCCCTGTTCCGAAGCCTTCAATTTCCCCGCATAGACAACACTTCGATTATCTGCCCATGTAATGCTATTCGTCAGCGGGTTGCCGTCTTTACCAATTGCGATCAAGCTATGCATCGCCGAACTGAACGATATGAAGCCCAGTTCTTGCTTTTCTATTCCGCTTGCAATCATGACCTCGCCTATTGCAATGATGACCGCTTTATAAATTTCCTCGGGATCTTGTTCCGCAACGGAAGGAGTTGGACTGTGAAGAGGATATCCCCTCGAACAAGATTGGACAACCTCCCCCCCTTTAGAAAAAAGAACGACCTTCGTACTCGTCGTACCAATATCGATCCCCATCATATAACCTGAATGTCCCATATTTACATCATGCTCCTTTCTCTTAAACAATTGAATTCAATAGTAAGATTAGGATAAGTGAAACGACTGATATAATCGTTTCCATAACCGACCAAGACTTTAACGTTTGCGCGCCTGTTAAAAAAAGCTATTTGATCATCCAAAATCCGGCTTCACCTCCATGCATTTTTAAATGCACCGCCGGCTCCAATAATCAAGATGATGGATCCAGTTGGGGCGAGGCAGGCGACCATGAATTGGCATAGTTCTTCTTTATTAAAACCTTTAGCTCATCCTAATGTAAAGAATGAAACAACCACAGAAAACATAAGGAGATGATCGGTTTTCCAATGAAGGCAATCCCATCATCCAATATTGAATCTTCACCAAACACAGCACCGAAAACTCCGATCAACATTAGTAAGAACGGCATTAAAATCATGATCAAGGTAATGCCGAAACCTGGGTGCACACGGTTATGTATATTGGAGCATTGATCCGCTACCCCCTCGGGTGCTTGTCCATCCATTCTTTTAGATATTCAGGAACCAAAAACAGGTCCAGTAAACATGGGAATTCCTATTTACACACTCGGCCATCGCCTTTCCAAGCTTGGCACCTAAACCGACAATGAGTGCTATTTTACCTGCCCCTGTCTGAACAGCATCTGCAACATCTGGAATATCCATACGTGCGATAATCCCTAAAACGACGGAGGCGAGGAGTAACGCACTACATGGGTGCCATTTTACTTTGTCCATGATAATGATCAAGAAAACTAAACATCTTAAATCAGGAAAGGAATCCATAAAGGTATGGCTCTCAAAGAAAAAAGCATCGAACTAGTTCATTGTGAACTAAACTCGATACCTGATTCAGTCTTGAAATATCATTCACCAATAAATAGAGGACCGGATCGGTGCTTGATTTCTTCCTCCAGTTGTTCAGGATAAGCAATGAGGAAGCATGTGGATGGTCCTGATGATTTTGCAATATCGACTTTATTACTTATATGCACAGAAACACCTTCACCATTTTGATCCAGATGCCCCCATTCATATGCTATCCCTTTTGAACCGACTGGAAGTGCCTGAACACCTTCCATTTCACAAAGGCTTTTATATAAAGATAACGGCGCGACCCAATCTTGCTGGTCCATTACTTCTTCTCCAACGAGCGGCCTGCCGATCAGAGCTATTTTCCGTAAAGGATGCTGCTTTTTAACGGATTTATTCGTTCGTTTACCGATCACCATAAGTCCAAGTGCTGATTGAAGAAGCGGCATGTTACTTTCAGTGCTGCCTGTAATGGGGAGATCCTCCATTCCCAATTCACTCAGCCCCTTCCTGACACCCCTAGTCAAGTCCTCCCAGGCTTGATCGCCGCAAAAATTATTTAGAACGACGGATACTGGACTCCCGCCAACGCCCAAACATTCCATGACGGCAACCCGAAAGGAATAATATCCAACGACCTCATAAGGGACATGGACAAGATCTTTTTCCTTCAGGCCGATTCCGCCGCTATTATCACTTGAAATAATCAAAGAATCTGATTCGGAAAATGGCAAAATCAATGAATCACTCATTCTGCGAGTCCATCTTTAAAAATCATTTTTTTCAAGACAGGCTCCAAGCGTGGCAGTAAAAGGCCAGCCAATGCTACATTTACCGCCGTCGCTGCCGTCAATCCCGGAACCAATAACGTGTAAAAACCAGGGCTGATCAGAAATACGAAAGGCAGGGCTAAAATGAAGGCATTACCGATAAAGAAGAGGAAAAATGCGCCTATTTTTTTTCCGTTTATATATAAAATGCTAAACATCCATGTCAGGACCGCCATTTCGACCATGATCAAAAAATGGAATGGCCCAAGTGGCATGCCGCCGAATAACGCTGAAATGATATGGCCAAGCCCAGCTACAATAGCCCCCGATACCGGTCCAAGTATGACAGCCGCCAAAAGGGCCGGAAAACTATCCAAAGCGATACTCCCGATCGGGGAAGGGATTTTAATCATTGCCCCTACCGCCGATAAGGCAATGAATATAGCAATTGCACTAATTTTTCTTACATCCATGTTTACTCTTTTTCCTTCCTTTTCCCTCCACGGAATACATTTGCGCTGCGGATATATTCCACATCTTTCACACCAAGACGGAAGTTGATCACACGTGCAACGGCAAAGAAGTAATCCGACAAACGATTTAAATATTGAAGTGATAATGGTGAAACGGCCACACCAGACTTGATCAATGAAACGACCAATCGTTCCGCCCTTCTTGTAACGGTACGGGCGATGTGAATGGTTGCAGCCGCTTTTGAGCCGCCAGGCAGGATGAACTTTTCCAATTCCGGCGCTTCAAGTATGAAGGCATCTATTCGTTCTTCCAAATAGGTAATGGCCTCCTCCGTCAGCTTTTGTGGGGCCTTCTCGGAAACGGTTGCCAAATCACCGCCGCAGTCAAACAGCTCATGCTGGATTTTCTCTAGATCGGCCAGTACATCCGTAAATATCGCTGAATCCAATTCTGTCACCGCAAGACCGATATAGCTATTCACTTCATCGACCGTTCCATAAGATTCAACACGGATGTCATCCTTATCAAGCCGACCTCCGATTACGCTTGTTTGTCCCCTATCCCCTGTACGTGTATAGATTTTCATCCCAATTGCCTCCTCTACTTTATTTGCTGGTTCATTCCATACCAGATGATATCAACGCGACTGGATATGGATGCTACATCTTGAAAGACCCATCCGCAAGCATCGCGCCATCTGCGATCTTTTGCTTCGATCGGGACAATGCCTTTGGAAATATCAGAACCGATCACAATGCAATTGTGCTCATCCTTTTCTTTCTCCCATATTCGCCAATCAGCCATGATTTCCTTCCATCTTTTTCGAATCGAATCTGAATCCATCTTTTCTGCATCTTGTTGAATC
This sequence comes from Peribacillus aracenensis, assembly GCF_025175645.1. Taxonomy (NCBI): domain Bacteria; kingdom Bacillati; phylum Bacillota; class Bacilli; order Caryophanales; family Bacillaceae; genus Peribacillus; species Peribacillus aracenensis. Next base: position 122,556 of record NZ_JANZMJ010000009.1, on the reverse strand, counting down.
CATGCATCCAACCCTTGCAATACAACAGTCTTGCCTTGAAAACCATTCAATTCAGGCTGTTCTTTTCGATAACCGGACAGCCAAAGGACATCATTTTCCAAACCATACAATTGCTTTACCCATTTAGTTTTCCCATTATAGGCGCCTCCTGTAACAAAGTGCAGCGTTCTCCCCTCCTTAAGCTTTCCCGGTCTTCCCATATCAGCTCATATCCCCTGCCATGGGAAATTTCCCAATCAAAAAAGGACTTTTCCTTCGGGGCATGGCGGACCAGTAAATCACGAATTACCCCTCCATGTGTCATTAGGGCAATTCGGTTCTCCTTACAGGCAATCAAATGGTTCCAGCCATTATTCACACGCTCGGAAAATGCCGGATAGCTTTCACCCCCGGGCACAAGGGCCTCCATGGGACGTTCCAGCCAATTTAGATAATCTCGATCTGTCTTCAACTCATGATACGTCCGACCTTCCCAACTGCCGAAGTTCATTTCACGGAACAAAGGATCTTTGACCGGAACTGCATGTGGAAACAGCAGTCGTGCAGTTTCCACACAGCGGTGCAAATCACTGCTGTGAATTTTTTCATACTTTGGGTAAGAGCCTCTTAATTCCATTATTTCCCTTTCTCCTTTGATGCTTAATGGGGAATCGGTCCAGCCTAAGTAGGCCTTTCGCTCATTTGCTTCCGTCAGCCCATGGCGAAGTAGTGTAATAGCCACAATATCAGCCATAACCAAAGCTCAACCCCTTCCACGGATGCCCCCAGTACATCCCCCGTTATCCCACCGAACCAACTGACGATTTTACGTTTTATATAAACCAGGAAAAATACCGCAGCCAGACACATGATGAAAAATAAGGTGACAAGCTTAAGATCGATGATCCAGGCAACCGCCAGACTTACAAGTAGGTACAGCCAATAAATGGGCAAACTGCTTTTCTTTACTGCACTTTGAAAAAAAGCACCGAGCCCCTCTTTTTTAGCCAGCGGCATCCGGATGAGCAAATAACCCATCACGCATTTGCTTAAGAGTGGAAGGGCAATGATCAGGAAGTATGTCCATTCATTTACCCTTTGGACAATTTCATAGATAAATAGAAACCGGGCGGCCAATAGGACTATGACAGAGATGACACCGAATGCACCTGTCCTGGAATCCTTCATGATTTCCAATCGCCGCTCTTTATCCTGATAGGAAAAAAAAGCATCACTTGCATCGATCCAGCCATCGAGATGCAAACCTCCCGTTAATGCCATCGTCAAAAACCAAAGGAAAAAGGCAATCGCAAGCGATGACAATGGGGTCCATTCCACGAGCGCATACAAAACACCACCCAATATCAAGCCTAGCAAAAGACCTACCAACGGAAAGGTTTGAATGGCACGGTGAATATATTTCTTCTCCATCGGAAGCTGCTTCTTTATTGGAAAAACCGTAAAGAACTGCAGGTTAATTAAAAACCCGATCACTCCGCTCATTCCTGCATGCACCCTTTCTTCCGCAATGGAATTCCCGCTTCTACAAGATAGGCTTCATCGGCCTGCCCGACGATCGTTTGATGAAGCTGGCCCAGTGTTTTTCCGTATATATGAAGGAAATCATCCTGGAAAATCGGTTCCTGCACCAATTCATTGCTCACGACTATTAAACAGCTGGATTGTTTTCTTATCTCATTGATTCCGGTTATTATTTTTGAAAAAACGCTATCTAAAAATTCTTCTTCAAGCGGAATACCAGGGCCAAATAGCTCGTTATCAAGCAGGGTTGTCAGACAATCGAGCAGAATGATGGAATCCTGATCAATGTCCTCCCCTATCCTTGTAATATCCGTTGCATATTCAGAAGTTTTCCAAGCAATCGGGCTGCTTTCTCTATCCTTCCGGTGCCGAAGGATGCGTTCACCCATCTCCACATCACTGATACGGCCACAGGCCAGGTAATGCAAGTTCCCATCCGTTTGGAGTGCATACTCCAGTGCTTTTCTTTCTGCGAAGCTGCTTTTTCCGGAACGAACACCCCCGGTTATAAAACAGAGCCTTGCTTTCTCCACTGTCTTACCCCCTCCATCAATGCTTCGTTATCATGTTCACTCTTCACTGCAAACCGAAGCCACCTTCCATCCAAACCGGGAAAATTATAGGTATGACGCGGTACGATTCCCTTTTTCAGCAAAAAGGGGAAAAGGGATAAGGATTCATCCTTCACCAAATAAAAATTGACTGTGCTATCGGAGACATTCAACCCTTGCTCCTCATAAAACCGGAATAGTTTTTGCTTTTGCCATGCAATATAGTCTCTTGTTTTTCTCAAATAAGCCTCTTCTGCAAGACAGATTTTCCCTACTTCAAGTGCCACATGGTTGACGCTCCAATGCGGTTTATAATTTCTTACCCGTTTTATGATGTCAGGTGCAGCAAGCAAATAGCCCAGTCTCAAACCCGGAATTGCAAAGATTTTAGTCATTGATCTTAGAATGAGTAAATGTGGAAATATATTGATTAAAGAAGCATAACTAAAGGCATCCTCAGTAAAATCATAAAAAGCCTCATCCAGGACTACCAGGCAGTCCGCTTTTTGGCATTCAATGATCAATTCCCTAACTGTATCCCGCTTAAATGAAACACCCGTCGGATTATTAGGCGTACATAAGAAAATTGCATCATATTCGGGTAATCGGGGAATCAATCGATCCAAGTCCAATTGCCACTCAGGAGCATCAAGCTGGTGAAAATCGACCTTACATCCTGCTGCCAAACAAGCTTCAGCATATTCCGCAAATGCCGGCTGAATGATTAGCACCCTTTTATTGGCTAATCCGTTCGCTACCAACATGATGATTTCAGCACCACCGTTCCCAATCAAAACGGATTGCTCAGGAAGCGCTTCTTTTTTTGCCATTGTTTTTGTCAGTTCAATGGCATGCGGATCTGGGTATTGAAGGATTCCTTCAAAAAAACCAGACCACTGTTCCTTTATGCATAAAGGCGGACCCAATGGGTTGATATTAGCACTGAAGTCGATAATCGATTCAGGCATCTCGATTTCCAGCGCTTCGTAAAGATAATGAGGATTAGAGCCATGAGAAGGTAATGTCAAGAATAAGTCCCCCTAGCCATAGCATCAGCAGAAAAAGAAATGATGACCGATGCATGATGGTAATCGTTTTTGGTATATGTTTTGCTTCCAATCGAACAAGCGGAACTCCCATCCTCGCACGGTCGGAAACAACTCCTTTGTACATATTCCGGCCTCCAAGCTGTATTCCCAAAATGGCAGCAACACCTGCTTCACACCACCCACTATTCGGGCTTGGATGTTTTTTTGCGTCATTGAATAATATCTTCCATCTGGCACCAAATCCATGATGGCCGGATTTCGAGCTTAGCAACATCAGGAATCCGGTGAGGCGGCTGGGAATCCAGTTGACGATATCATCGAGCTTGGCTGAAGCCCAGCCGAATTGCCCATATTTATCATTTTTGTACCCTACCATGGAATCGCAGGTATTAATCGCCCTGTACATCATCGCGAGCGGCGCACCGCCAAATGCTGCCCAAAACATCGGTGCCGTAATCCCATCACTGGTATTTTCCGCTACGGTTTCCACGGTGCCCCTGACTATTTCGGATTCATCAAGATCAGCAGTATCACGGCCAACGATATAGGAAAGCTTTAGCCTCGCTTCAGGAAAATCCCGTTCATTAAGCGGATTGCAAACATCCATCCCAGCTTGCTTCAAGCCCTTCTGAGCTATCGTAGTGGAAATGACAGCAGCTTCCCAAAGGATGCCTGCAAGCGGGTGGATCTGATAAGCCAAATAGACGGTAAGACCAGTAATCAATATCACCGCCGATACGACGATGATCAACATGAAGAATCCATTCCGTTTCTTATATGCCCCTCTATTGAATGCCAGGTCCAACTTGCTTATCATCGTTCCTATCCATTTGACTGGATGCGGCCAATTTGGCGGATCACCAATTAATAGATCAAGGAAAAACGCCAGCGTAACTGCAAAAAGATGATGATAAATCATAAATCCTCAATCCGTTTCCGAGTATTCTTTACTGCTTCCACTGTACAATCATAAACACCACGGCTGATCAGCTTCCCTAACGGAGTGATGGTGCCCGCATATTGAAGCTTTGCCCCTCTTTGAGTTGCCGCAATCAAAATGCTGTCTGTCGATGTTCCCGTTGCACATGTATTTGTCACCTTATCCATGACATGCAAATCATGAAGCGCTTTTACTTTTGCCTCGGTCGCAGTAACTATGCTGTGGATGAAAGCCTCTTCTGCCAAATGACCATTTACGAATATCCAAGTATTTATCGTTCCTGGAGCGGAACTCCAAGAATGCCGGTCTGCTAAGGAAGCGTCGATAGCATTGCCTACACCAGCCGTCACGATAATGAAAACCGAGAAATCTTCAGCTCTTAATAGCTTGAAAGCAACCGTGTCGAGAAAGACGGCTGTCATCATCCCTACCGTTTCCTGAGGTTCAAAACCATGAGTCTTTAAATAGTCGGCCATTTCAACATGATGATCCTCGCAATCATAACCATGATGGACGTGCCTATTCACAAAATATTTATGCCAGCCCGTCCCTGAACCAGTCACTCCAGAAGACATCGTTCTAAGCGGAATCGGAGAATCCAATTGAATCATCTCTTGACCGACTGTCAAATAAGAACCATCGATTTCCAATGGGATAGTATCATGGCCATGCTTTTCCGGAACGATGAACATCTGCGGTTTCGGAAGGCCAGGATGTGGATGTTTTTCGATCGTCGTATGATATACATCCTGAATCCGTTCCTGTTGGAGCACTTCGTTCGGCACATCAACAACCTGAATCTGCCCTTTCTCAAGCAACATAAGCCGATCACAATATAATCCAGCCAAATTCAAATCATGAAAAATTGAAATAACGGTCAAGTTCTGCTCTTTTGCCATTTTCCTCATTAGATCCAGAAGATCTTTTTGATAGGAAAGATCCAAGTGGTTCGTAGGTTCATCCAAAAAAAGGATTTCCGGCTCTTGGGCAAGTGCCTGTGCCAGCAAGACCCTTTGTCTCTCCCCTCCTGATAATCGTTCAAAATGAAGGTCCTGAAAATCAGCTACTCCCGTTTGTTCCATAACTCGTTGGACAATCGATTCATCTTCTGCGGACCAACTGTGGAACCAACCTGATTGATGAGCATATCGCCCAAGTGAGACCGTCTCTTTTACTGTATAGGAGAAAGCTAATGAGGAATGTTGGGGGAGCACAGCAATGACCTGTGCAAGTTGTTTTGACGAATAATCCTTCAAATCCCTACCTCTAATCCGTACGCTTCCGCCTTTATAATCGAGCACCCCGCTAAGCATGCTTAAAAGCGTCGTTTTTCCGCTGCCATTTGGACCAAGAATCCCGAATAATTCCCCTTTATGTACATCAAAAGAGACAGAGTCCAAAACAGCTTTGTTATGATATCCACCTGTTAACCCTCTTACTTCAAGCATCCGTTTTTACCCTTCTCTCCGTCTCTTTAATAAAATCAGCGCAAATGCAGGTGCCCCGATAAGTGAGGTGATCACCCCGATCGGCAGTTCCGATGGGGCAATGATCGTTCGTGCCACAAAATCCGCCAATATTAAGAATCCGCTTCCTACCAACAATGACAAAGGAAGTAGATGTTTATGGTCAGGCCCCCAAATCTTTCGGACAAAATGAGGAATGACCAATCCTACAAAGCCAATCGCCCCTGAAACGGCAACGGCTGCCCCCGTCAATGTCGAACCGGCTATCAAGATCCACATTTTCCGCCGCTTAACATTCACACCTAAGTGCTTTGCCCGGTCTTCCCCGAAAGTCATCGCATTCAATTCACTTGTATTCATGATCAAAATCAATGAGCCAATGATAAAAAACGGCAAAATGATTGCAATGTAATTCCAACCTCGCATTGAAACGCTTCCCATCAGCCAGCCGATGATTTGTCTTAATTCATCACCCGTCAGCGCAATCATCAATGAAATGAAGGCACTTAAAAATGAGCTGAAAATGATTCCCGTTAAAATGATCGTTTCCACTTTCATCGATCGATCCATTTTTTTTGCGAAAGTCAGTACGCAAAGCATCGTGAGCACTGAGCATAAGATGCTCAATGCCGGAAGAGTATATAAACCGATGAACGGCAGTGAAATATTCAAGAATATTGTCAATACGGCGCCTACCGATGCTCCTGATGAAATACCCAATGTGTAAGGATCAGCGAGCGGGTTCCGGAGCAGTCCCTGAAAAGCCGCACCCGCAATCGCAAGTGATGCCCCGACCAAACCCGCAAGCAATACACGCGGCAGGCGGATGTTCATCACGATATTCGTAAGCATCACATCCGGATCAGCAGAAATCGGCAAATGGAAAATCTCCTTGCCGATTATTTGTATAAGTACGGGAATCGGTACTGGCACCGAACCAAAGGAAATGCCTATCGTCATCGCGAATAACAAAATGAACAACGCAATCAAATAAGCAAAAGCCCATTTAGTTGTCAAATAGGTTCGGATAGACTGATTTGGCAAGTTCCTCTACTCCCTCTATTAAACGTGGACCGGAACGGGTCACCAAGTCTGAATGGACATCAAAGACTTGGCCATTCTTAACGGCATTTACGTCTTGCCATCCCTTTCGGCCCGTCACTTCACTAACTGGATCTTTCGTATAATAACCATACGTTGTAATGATGACATCCGGATTTGCAGCAATCATCGACTCTTCATCAATTTTTGCCCATCCGTCCAATTCTGCAGCAGCATTATCCGCTGAAATGATAGTAAGCATCTCATTCATGAAAGTATTTTTACCAGGTGTGTATATTTCCGGTGAAGGCGAAACTTCCACTAAAACGGTCTTCCTATCCTCTTCCTTTACGGATTTGGCCTTTTCCTGGATATCCTTGAGCTTCGTTTTCATATCCGTAACGATTTCTTTTGCCTTATCCTGTTCCCCCGTTGCCTGTCCAATCATTTCAATAGACTTATAGACTTGGTCAAAGCTTTGTGCATCATTGACTACAAGGACATCTATTCCAGCATCCTTAAGCTGTTTTAAACCCTCATTCGAATTATGGGCACTTGATGCATGCGCAAGAACAAGATCAGGCTTCATGGAGACAATCAGCTCCGTGTTCATTTCCATTCCGCCAACTTTTTCAATTTCTTTCGTTTCTTCCGGGTAATTATCATTGTCGGATACACCAACGACATTTTTACCCAAACCAAGTGCAAAGACCACTTCCGTATTACTTGGTATCAACGAAACGATTTTCTTCGGTTTTTGTTCTATCGTCACTTTTTCCCCAGTTGCATCTTTAATCGTAATCGGGAAAGCTTCGTGTTGAGCATGATTCGTTTGTTGCTTTTCTTTTCCTTCATCAGCAGCGTCACTGCAGCCAACCATCAATCCTGCAGTAAGCAACATCAACAGTATCAGACCAAAAATCTTCTTCATTTTCATTCCCCACAATCTTTTCATTTAATTTCTTCCCACCTAAATAAAGAAAACGCATTCCTGGAAGATGCCCCAAAACAAAAAGCACCTCCCGTTAAACGGAAGGTGCTTGCATGGCAACAATATCATTACGGACTCTTTCTTAGGGTCTGCCACACACCTTCCCATCCGCGTAGGTTACAGGTGTACGAATTCTGGCAGGTCTCCTGGCTCATGGTCATCGTCAACGGCACCTTCCCATATCTCATACAGTGGTACATAGCCGTCAGCTCCCATATACAGTGGCGGGACCGCGTTGGCATTTCACCAACTTCCCTTTTAAGTCATTAAGACACCAAATCGTTCATATGTATATAATTTTCACTGCCTTCATTATACACCATGTAAGAATCGATTATTATATGATTTTTCTGAACAAATTCGAAATGCACCATCCATCTTCAATGATTAGAAGCATTTTCTATCAGCGACGCGAACCCACCGACTGATAATCCGGGTGAAATCCGAACTCGATGCAGGGCATACATCCCTTGGTCCCTTGAAGCTCCTCCAGGTTCAGTAGTGACTGCCATCTTGTATCCGGCCTCTTCTGACACCCTAAGACTCTCCTCATTATACCGACCAACAGGATAGGAAAGCACTGTCGTGTCCTGTTTGAGGATACGATCGAACAGATCCTTTGACTGGACCATTTCAGCTTCTTGCTGTACTGCCGTCATGCGGTTCAGCTCCAAATGGTTGATGGTATGGCTTTCGATCGAAATACCATTCCTGCTCATCACCAACATTTGATCTTCAGTCAGGTGATGACCTTTATCAATGGACTTACCGATCATGAAGACAGTTGCTTTCATATCATTTTCTTTTAATATCGGAAAAGCCTCCGTGTAGTTATCTGTATAGCCATCATCAAAAGTAAGCCAGACGCACTTCTCACTTGGCATCCGATTCTCGGTTAAAACGAGGTATGCTTCTTCAGGGGATAATGTATAGTAACCATTCTCCCGAAGCCAAGCCATCTGTGCTCGGAATTCCTCAATTGGAACCCGAAGTCCATTCCCTTCAGAAATGCTGTGATACATCAAGATTGGAAGCCTGACCGGGGACTTGGCCATTATCCAGTCTCCCGTATCGATCTGGCCATCCAAATCCTGACCAGTCTCAGTCTCATTCTCGGCCGCTTCGACCACTTCAATGTCATCTTCCGCAATCGGTGCAGCCGTTTTTATGCCTATACCCTCTACAATCCCTTGTGAACATCCAGGTAAAATTAAAATTCCCAGCAATGCCACCATCCATAAAACTCTATATCTTTTCACTATCATTCCCCTAATTTTTTCTAGTATAATAGTATCAGAATACTATTCGATAATAAAGTATTCCATTTAAAGAATTAATAGGAAAACAAAAGGGCATAGTGATTTGCTGAGCATTTATGAAGATTTTTTTTCATAAGTATGTGCTATAAGCTTGAAAAGTTTGCCTATAAGAAATATAATAAATAAGTCGTCGACTTAAATATATGTCCCAGTAGCTCAGCAGGATAGAGCGACAGCCTCCTAAGCTGTAGGTCGTAGGTTCGATTCCTATCTGGGACGCTAATTTGAAAAACCCAGTTACAATGCAGTTCTTCCGCATCGTAACTGGGTTTTTTTCTGTGATTTATGTGACGGTCAGAAAATTTAACCACTACTTCATCAATCCCTATAGATATAAAAAAATCCGAGCCCTGTAAAAAACAGAACTCAGATTTTTATTATATTTAGACTTCAAACAAATTCCAATTAGCTATACTTACTTTTCAATTAAACCTATCTCATTGATTTTTTCTTCAAAAACAGGTCCGAAACTTTCAGAATAAGTATTCGTTAAATGTCTATTGTCACGGTAAATTATAACATTACCTATAATGGGCTGGAATTTACCGTTTACCTTGAAGTAATCTGTTAAGTCAATTTTATGCAAGGATTTATTCTCTTTTTCAAATTGTCTCCAAAAGCTTTCGTCTTTCTGATTATCTGCTGAATTCATTTTTTTTGTAGTTTCTTCTAGTCCATCTGTTTCTAATGATTCCAGTACGTTAAAACTATATCTTGGATCATCACGAATCGCTAACACTTCAATACCATATTCATCTTTAACATACTGCAGCTGATCGACCATTTGCTGTTGTATTTTATTATTAGGCGAATCAGAAGCTGTGGCGTGAGAAATGACAAGATCTACATCTGCATCCTTTAGATAATCGAGAACATTATTGACCCAGATACCTTTCAAATCATCATCCGCATAACCTGTTGAAAAACGTGTACCTGAACGAGTCATATTCAATACACGATAATTATCATCTTTTGTTGCTTCTAAAATGGCACCTAACCAATGCTCTGAATGGGAACTGCCGATCAGGGCAATTGTAGCATCGTAATTTTCAGTTTTGCCATATTTCCCAATTTTCAAGTCACTTTCCTTTAACCCTTGGTTACTGCCGTCCAAATGCGCTTTTGGTAAATCATCAAAGACTTCAGAATATGACGGAATTGGTTCTTGATCAGGTATATCGTCAGGGTTTTTTACAGCTAACGCTCCTGGATAATTTTTATCGTTTATATTATTTTCCAGCTTATTTTTATCTATATATACTCCAATTAAAAGAGAGGCAATCAAGAGTACATTCACACTGCCCATTAACCCGATTCTCTTGAATGAGAATTTATTGTCCTTTGAGCTTCGGATTGGTTCTTCTATAAATCGAGTCATTAAAAACGAAAGGGCAATTGATGAAATGATAATAAGAGTCCCAACGATGAATCCTGGAGTTTCCTGGACATTATAACGGTAGAACTCCAATAATACCCAATGCCACAAATAGATTCCAAAGGCTATTCCACCTAGCTTCACCATTACCGGGGAACCTAAAAAGCGTTTGACACCATATTTCGTATCGCGTGTACCAGACAAAACAATGAATAATGCGCAGGTCATTGGCCATAAGGCAATATACCCTGGAAACATTTCAGATACATTGAAGACTATTCCAGTTAAAACTAATCCGATTAATCCGAGCCAGCCTATCACTGTAGCAATATATTTATTTACCTTGATTAATGATAAATTGATACAGAGCAAACTGCCTAAAGCAAATTCCCACACACGTGTCATCGTAATGAAATAAGCCCATGGCTGATTGACAGAGGTTAAATATATGGAATATATAAGAGAAGAAACAAATAATATGACTAAAATAGTATTGATTAATGTTTTTACTTTAGTTAATTTATATTTTTTTATTAAAAATAAAATTAAAGTGAATACCAAAAACCAGATGATATAAAATTGTCCTTGTATGGACAAAGCCCAAAAGTGTTCAACAGGCGTTTTCATTTGGCTGGAATCTAAATAATCCGTGCTCGAAAATGCCAATTGCCAGTTTTGGTAGAAAAACATGGAGGCAAATACTTCATGTAAAGTTTTATCTAAAATTGATTTAGGTAATAAAAACCAACTTAAAACGAGAACGATTGCAAGAATAAAAAATACAGAAGGAAGTAATCTTTTCATTAACTTTGTGACATATGGCAGAAAACGATATTCCCCTGTTCGATTAATTGTGGAAACGATTGAAGTGGTAATAAGAAAACCTGAAATTACAAAGAATACATCAACCCCGCCGGAAACACGATTTAACCATATATGATATACCGCTACCAGCAGTGCCGCAACAACGCGTAACCCTTCGATCTCGGGTCTGAATTTACTCTCAATATTAATTAATGGTTGTTTCATTTGATTCTATCTCCTACTTTTTCGTCATGCATACAATTTAAAATTATATCACTTTACAATAATGATTTGTCAATATAGTAGAAAAGGTTCTTTAAAGTTCGGAGCTTCTTCCAACTTATCAACCAGGACACTTACAGAAAATGTATGTTACCTGGATACGAAGCCCCCTCGCTTTTCCATTCATTGAAAAAGAACGTTACTTTATAAAAAAGGTCAGTCCACCAGGCACTAACAAAAACGTGGGCATGCTCCAACTGACCGGGTTTATTAAACTGTCAAATTCAAGAACATCCCCGCAAAAAAACGAACAATACAATTCAAACTGTTTGATTGTAAAAGGAGGTTTGTTTTATTACATGGATTTCTGGATAAAATCATGCTTTTTTTAAAATTTATGTTTTAACCTGTCCCATCCGGGTATAAAAATACTGTAAGACATTCTCACCAAAGGAGATGATGTGCATGATGAGTACAATCAGAAGCCAATGGAACAAAGAGAATGACGCAGCGGTGTTTAGTCCCGGTGATCAGCGTTAGAGTCAATGGAAGCGTTAGATGATAATCAAGTATGGGAATTACTAGTCTTCTCATCCAAAGGAGGAGGATACGATCATGAGTATTTACAGCCTATGGAATCCAGAGAATGATGAAGCAATTTTCAGTCCGGGTGATCAGAAACCATTCAGTACACTTACACGAGTAGATTCGGATAAACACACACACACTGACAAAACACTTGAATATGAATTACATGGCACCGTACTGAATGAAGTTTAACAGAAGCAGATATATGGAAAGGGATGGAGCACTCGCTCCATCCCTTTCTGCCGTCATTTTCATTTATAAGGATTTCGCCATTTCAAATAACCCCATAAAAAAAGAGCCCTTTCACCACGGAGCTAAAGGTGAAGGACTCTTTTCTTTTATTTATCGAATTTCAGTTTTGCCAAGGCATCCGCCAAGGCAGTATTGATCGGCTCTTCTTTATTTTGCTTTTTCATATAATTGGAGACTTCATTTTTGGATACTTTTTGATTTTTATTTTGCCCTCTTCGTTTATTGTAAGAAGAAAGTTTTTCGTGAAAACCGCACTTACAAGTGAATGTCTGTGCTTCTCCTTGACCGCGCATTTCCATCTTTTTATGACATTGTGGGCATCTAGCATTTGTTACACGTGAAACACTTTTTTTATGGCCACATTCTCGATCTTGGCAGACAAGCATTTTTCCCTTTTTACTATTCACTTCAAGCATCAGCTTGCCGCAATCAGGACATTTCGTTCCTGACACGTTATCATGCTTGAATTTTTGGTCACTATTTTTGATTTCATGGACGATATTTTTGGCGTAGGCGCGCATATCGCCGATGAAAGCCTGTTTTGGCAGCTTCCCTTTTGCAATCGCGGTTAGCTTCTGCTCCCATTGAGCTGTCAAAGCTGGAGATCGCAGGTCTTCAGGTGCCAATTGAAGAAGTTGTTTTCCTTTCGAGGTAACATGAAGGCCCTTTCCCCTCTTCTCGATCAGGAAGCTATTGAACAGCTTTTCAATAACGTCAGCACGCGTTGCAACAGTTCCGATCCCGCCAGTTTCACCCAAGGTCTTGATGAGCTCTTTGCTTTCCCCTGCCATGAAACGAGCAGGATTTTCCATTGCCGAAAGAAGCGACCCTTCATTGAATGGTTCCGGCGGTTTCGTTTCACCCTCTGTTTGTTTCATGGTCGAAATGGTTAAATTGTCACCTTTTTGAACGTTCGGAAGCAGCTGCTCTGCAAGGCCATCTTTAGCTTCTTCCTCATCGAATTGGTGATCATAAACTTCCTTCCAACCTGACTTCAGGACGACCTTCCCTTTTGCCATGAACGTCTCCTGCCCCATTTTTGCGGTGATGGTCGTTTGTTCATATTCAAAAGGCGGCATCAATACAGCAAGGAACCTTTTCACGACCAAATCATAGATTTTCGATTCTTTGTCGCTCAGTTTTCCCGGCAGCGGTGTTTGCTCAGTAGGGATGATTGCATGGTGATCGGAAACCTTGCTATCATCCACGAACGATTTATTGACCTTAATCGGGCTGCGCAGGATCCTCGATGCATACTGGGCATATGGCTTTATGCTTACAGCCTGTAATCTTTCTTTTAGCGTATCAACCAAATCCGTTGATAAAAAGCGTGAATCCGTCCTTGGATAAGTCAGGACTTTATGGCTTTCATATAAGCGCTGCATGATCGATAGCGTCTCTTTCGCCGAATAGCCGAATTTCTTATTGGCGTCCCGTTGAAGTTCAGTTAAATCATATAAAGAAGGGGCAAAACTTTTCTTATGGGACTTGTTAACTTCAACGACTTCTGCACTTTTCCCCTTCACGGCTGCAAGAACCTTTTCTGCCTTGTTTTTATCGAATGTACGGATATCTTTTGAATGGGCATCTTGCCAAACCAGGCGCAAATTAGCTTCTGCCATTGCGGATACGCCATAATATTTCCTAGGCTGGAATTGTTTTATTTCCTCTTCTTTTTTTAAGATCATCGCAAGTGTCGGCGTTTGGACCCTCCCGCAGGATAACTGGGCATTGTGCTTGGTCGTCAGGGCACGCGTGGCGTTCATCCCAACGATCCAGTCCGCTTCCGCCCTTGCTACAGCAGAGGCAAATAGGTTTTCATACTCCTTGCCATCCTTCAGGTTTTTAAATCCATCTTTGATCGCCTTATCCGTTACAGAGGAAATCCAAAGCCGTTTGACGGGCTTCTTCACATTCGCTTTTTCGAGAATCCAGCGTGCAACAAGTTCCCCTTCACGGCCTGCATCCGTTGCAATGATGACATCCTTGACATCCTTGCGGTTCAATTGTGTTTTAACCGATTGAAATTGTTTGCCTGATTGCTTGATGACGACCAATTTCAAAGTAGGCGGCAACATGGGCAGGTCCTCAAGGCGCCACGTTTTATATTTTTCATCATAAGATTCCGGATCTGCATGGGTGACTAAATGACCTAGTGCCCAAGTGACGATATACTGTTCGCCTTCAAAAAAGCCATTACCCTTTTTCCCGCAATTCAGCACTTTAGCTATATCTCTTCCGACCGAAGGTTTCTCGGCCAGTACGACTGTTTTACTCATAATAACATCCTTTCGCTTTTAAACTGATTCCTCTATTATCTCATATAATTTATGACAGGGCGATAATGCACAGCATGGCATTGATAAACAGATCGAACAGGGCTCCCCGCACCCACATATATGTAAATTAATAGATTAGATAGCAATCCTGTGCAGATTTTAGTATGATGAAACGTAGGGATTTTTTCAAATTAATTGGGAGGTTCAATATAAAATGAGCTTACTTTCTATAGATAAATTAGCACACAGCTTTGGCGACCGTACCTTATTCAAGGATGTATCCTTCCGCCTGATGGCCGGTGAACATGTAGGCCTGGTAGGGGCGAATGGTGTCGGGAAGTCAACGATGATGAATATCATTACAGGACAACTCATCCATGATGATGGCCGGGTGGAATGGACACCTGGTGTCGAATATGGCTATCTTGATCAACATACGATACTTTCTAAAGGTAAATCCATTCGCGACGTCTTAAGGGATGCATACTTACCTTTATTCGAGCAGGAAAAAGCACTGAATGAAGTTACGGAAAAAATGGGTACGGCCACTCCAGAAGAACTGGAAGAACTCTTGGAACAAATGGGTGAAATCCAGGACAAGCTGGAAGCCGGCGGTTTTTACAATCTCGATATTAAAATTGAAGAAGCGGCACGCGGTTTAGGTTTGGATGCAATCGGGTTGGACCGTGATGTCTCTGCCCTAAGCGGCGGACAACGGACAAAGGTATTATTGGCGAAGTTACTATTGGAACAACCGCAAGTCCTGCTGCTCGACGAGCCAACCAACTACTTGGATGTGGAGCATATCCGCTGGCTAAGCAGCTACTTAAAGGAATATCCACATGCATTTCTATTGATTTCGCATGATACCGAGTTCATGAACGGCGTCGTCGACGTCATCTTCCATCTTGAATTTTCTAAACTGACCCGTTACACGGCAACTTATGAAAAATTCCTTGAGCTGGCAGAATTGAATAAAAACCAACATATTAACGCCTATGAAAAACAGCGCGAATTCATTAAAAAGCAGGAAGATTTCATTGCAAAAAATAAAGCGCGCTATTCAACGACCGGCCGGGCAAAGAGCCGTCAAAAGCAATTGAATCGCATGGAACGCATCGATCGTCCAGAAACTGCAATGAAACCTACCTTCGACTTTAAAGAATCACGTGCGAGCAGCCGTTATGTCTTTGAAGGTGAAGATCTGGAAATCGGATATGACCGCCCATTGCTTCCAAAGCTATCCATGACCATCGAACGGGGAGAAAAAATTGCCGTGGTCGGCTGTAACGGAGTTGGTAAATCCACTCTTTTAAAAACGATTTTGGGTAAAATCGATCCTCTAGGCGGTAAAAGATCACTTGGGGACTTCCTTTTTTCTTCTTATTTTGAACAGGAAGTGAAAGCAGGCGATACGACGCCGATCGATGAAGTATGGAATGCATTCCCGCATCTGGACCAACCGCAAGTACGTGCGATCCTTGCCCGTGTCGGTTTGAAAAACGAGCATATTACACGTCCGATGAGCCATTTAAGCGGTGGGGAACAAGCAAAAGTGCGCCTATGTAAACTCATGCTTACCGAAAGCAATTGGCTGTTATTCGATGAACCGACCAACCATTTGGATGTAGTTGCAAAAGAAGAACTGAAACGTGCAATGAAAGAGTATAAAGGAACGATTGTCCTCGTATGCCATGAACCTGAATTCTATGAAGATTGGGTAACCAAGGTATGGGATGTAGAGGAATGGTCCGCCCAAAATTAATTTTTTCAGGGGATGTCGCAGAAGCGGCATCCCCTTTATTATGAAATAAATAAAAAGCTGACTGAAAAGTCACCTTCAGTCAGCTTTCATTTCCTCAATATGCAGCTTAAACTCGTTCCGCCACCAAGGTAAATGTTTTCGGAAGCCCGATATCATGGATTTTATGATTCGGTTCTTCCTCGAGCACTTTAATAACAAGCCCTGATTGACCTATTGACGTTATCAGTTCCCCGATTGTCCATTTACGCTGAACAACTCTTGAAAGGCTCCCTTTTTCCTCATCCGGCATATGCTTCGAAAAAGCGACCTCATTGTTTTCGATTGCCGGAGCGAAATAGTTGCCTGTTATTTTATGTTTTTTACCATTTGAAGTAATGAGCTTTGTGGAAATCGGGTGAAATTCATGCAGGACGAATCGGCCTCCAGGTTTCAGCATCTTTTTAATTTTTTCAAATAAAGGCTGCAGATCTATTAAGTAGTGAAGTACACCGAGCTCCATTAAAACCCAATCCTGATTCCCTGATTCATGCTCGGATGATAATGAAAGGACATCAGAAACGATATACTCGATGGAGACATTGGCCCCACTGGCCAGCTCATTTGCAAACATTGCATTTTCCTGGGAAAAGTCAACTACTTTCACTTCAGCTCCCAATATGGCGAGGGCAACTGCTTTAACACCGTTCGATCCCATCAAATGAGTGATTTTTTTACCGGATGTTTCTCCCATATATTTATAAAAAGGGTGCAGTCTCCATTTTGGGTTTTGCTTGATTTTCGATGCCAATTCAACGGGATCTCCATAACGATTGACCAGCGCTAAATAATTATTCTGGTTCCACGCCTGTTCATTTTCCGCTGTGAACCCCTTCTGCTCGGCAGATAAGTAAGCATGGATCTCGGAACTGCACTTTCTCATTTCTTCGTCGTATAGATAACTGTATAAGGACCTGCACCAAACCTCCATATCCCCCATCTTGATGGACAAACGATAAGGGTCCGTTTTAATGGTCGTGTTAAACCGGCAGCGCACAGCGGCAGAAATCCCCTCGACATCCATTAGAAAGGAGGCAGTCTCAGGGCTTCTTTCAGGCTTTGTTGGTGCGTATTCGGAAAAAAGATCTACTGCCTCATTAAAGACATCCCATTGTACATCAATATTGATTTTCTTATACTCACCGATGTCCACTCCTTGCACGAACAGAGCGGATCGACCTGTATATTGGTATGGGATGTTAGCTTGATCCAACATTTTCGCCATTAATGTGATTGAATGATAATAACTTGCCTTCATATGAACCTCCTAAACATCAAAAGAACATGACACTTATTCTTCTATAGCAAATTTCAAACCGGTGCTCGTAATGGCAATCAATTCTTCATCATGGCGGTCTATGCCATAAACGAGTAATGTAACGAGCATATATATCGCTCTGAACCGGGCTAAACTCTCTGTTTCCTTTTCGATTTCACCATAGATATCAAAAAAAAACCTGCGCACTTCTTTGGGGAAATAACTGTATAAAAAGGAGAAATCAATGGCTGGATTCCCGACATGAACATCTCCCCAATCAATGATACCCGCGAGAACGCCTTCGTCATCAAGTAAAACGTTCCGGATATGAATGTCTCCGTGAACGAGTGAAACCGGATGCTGAACATCCCATTCACCCAAGGTTTCAACAAAATCCTTAACCGCATGCGCCTGTTCAAAGAATCCTAGCTTTAATAGATTCGAGACATTTTCCATTAGCGATTTCTTACGATAGGATACGTCAAGCCTCATCATCCCATCAGGCTGCACACCTAAACGCATAGCCCTTTCCACAGGGAAACTGTGAAGAACCTTCAAAAAATGGGCAAACCTTTTTGCCGATTCAGCCTTATTCGCCACTGATCCTTCTACAGGCAAGTGTCCCTTTACCATTTTATAACCGGTAAAAGGATACGGATACAGTGTACTTGGTTTCCCAAAAAAGATTGGTTCAGGGATAGCAAGCGGAAAAGTGCCTGCAATGGAAGGCAAAAGCTGGTTTTCCACCTGAATCAACGTAACTGCAATAGGGCGGCGGGGAAAACGGAATACAAATTGCCCATTGATTTGTATGACCGTGTTATCGAAACCCTCCCCAAGTTGCTTGATTTCTTTCAACTCGATTTCTGGAAACTGCATCATGATCAATTTCCCCGCTAGCTCCAGCGAAACCGGATATTCTGCCAACCAAGGCTTTTCCACTCCCGTCTCCCCCTTTTACCGGTTTCTCCCTCTATTGGGGTTGCTGCCAGATCCACCTCTAAGATTACTTGGCCCTTGTCTACGGCTGTCTCTTTGATCTCCTCGTGGATTTTCACGCCTTGGACCACGGCTGTCTTCCGACCGACCACCCCGCGGATTCTCTCGCTTTGGTCCGCGGCTGTTTTCCATCCGGCCTCCCCGTGTTTCCTCACGTCTAGGTCCGCGGCTGTTTTCCATCCGGCCTCCCCGTGTTTCCTCACGCTTTGGTCCGCGGTCGTTTTCCATCCGGCCTCCCCGTGTTTCCTCACGTCTAGGTCCGCGGCTGTTTTCCATCCGGCCTCCCCGTGTATCCTCACGCTTTGGTCCGCGGCCGTTTTCCATCCGGCCTCCCCGTGGTTTCTCCCTCTCGATCTCACGATTGTCCGCTTGATTTACAGAACGGTGACTGCCTCGATTCGGTCCTCTCGTATCTATCCGTTCCCGGTGTTTCCTTCCCCCTCCCGAACGCGGGCGGCGGGTACCTTCATCAGAAGAGTCCTCATAGCGTTTCCTCTTTTGCCTCACCTCATCGGGTTGGAACATTTTCACTCCTTCAATCGTCCTTCTTTCAATTTTCATGGAGATCCCTTTTTCAATCTCGCTTAAAAGCTGTAAATCCTTCGTTGCTATGAAAGTTACAGCCAAGCCATTCTCACCCGCTCGGCCTGTCCGGCCAATTCGGTGGATGTAACTTTCTGCATCCTCGGGAACATCATAATTAAAAACATGTGTCACACCTTCTACATCGAGTCCTCGTGCAGCAACGTCCGTTGCCACTAAATATTGAAGCTTTGCGTCTCTGAAGTTTTTCATGACACGTTCCCGCTTTGCCTGTGAAAGGTCACCATGAAGCTCTTCAGAGTTGAATCCAGCTGCCTTCAAGGCATCATTCAATACCGAGACGCGACGTTTTGTACGGCAAAATATGATCGCAAGGTATGGTTGTTCTTCTTTGATCATGTTGATTAATGATGACTGTTTGGCACGATCGGTAGTCTCGATGACAAGCTGCCTGATTTTCTCGACCGTTACTTGCTCGGCCTTCACCGCCGCAGTTAATGGTTTAGTCATATAGCGTTTAGCCAATTGATGCACCTGTTCAGGCATCGTCGCTGAAAAGAGCAACGTTTGGCGTTCTTCTGGAAGCTGTCCCATGATTTCTTCGACCTCTGGTAAGAAACCAATATGTAGCATTTGATCAGCTTCGTCCAGCACGAGTGTTCCAGTTTGTGACAGATCGATGGTGCCTCTTCGTAAATGATCTAAGAGCCTGCCTGGCGTGGCGACCACCACGGAGATGTTTCTTGTCAGCTTTTTCATTTGCTGCTCGACATCCTGTCCGCCATATACTGCAAGCACTTGGAGTCCTTCTATTTCATTAGCGAATTTCTTCAATTCAGCAGTGATTTGCAAAGCCAATTCCCTGGTCGGCGTGACGATCAGGGATTGTATGTGGGATGCGGCGGGATCTACTTTTTCCAGGATTGGCAGCAAAAATGCCAAAGTCTTCCCCGTCCCCGTTTGAGCCTTCGCAATGACATCCCTTCCAGCAAGGATATCTGGTATCGATTTCTCCTGGATCGGGGTAGGGGCGGTTATTCCTATTTGCTTTAATATCATGTTAATCGCCGGGCTGACGCCAAGGTCGATGAATTTTGTCATGTATGGGCCTACTTTCTGAATTTCTTCATTTAATTGACTGATAAATCCACTGAAATGGTAACAGCTTCCTTCACTTAATGTCATATTCCTTAGTCTAAGCTAATTGTTAGTATATCATTATCTATTTTCGAGAAAACCTGTACCTTAAAATTTTTCATGCTATTGTACTTTAGTTGTTTTTCTAATATAATTTATAAGATTATCCAATCGAGCTACTTACTTTAAATTAAAGGGTAAGCATCTCATCCTTGTAGTTTTTTGCAAGGATTTTTTGTATATAAAAAAGGAGTGACCGCATGTTTAAATTAAAAGAACGGAATTCAAATATTAGGACGGAAGTACTTGCGGGGCTTACAACCTTTTTAACTCTTGCTTATATCATCGTTGTAAACCCAATGATCCTTTCTGATGCCGGCGTTCCATTTGACCAGGCATTCACGGCAACCATAATCGCTATAATAATCGGTACCCTAAGCATGGCCCTATTAGCCAATTACCCTATTGTCATAGCACCCGCAATGGGATTGAATGCTTATTTTGCATACTCGGTATTGGGAACCCATGATATTTCATACACAGTTGCCTTCTCTGCAGTCTTTGTTACCGGTATCATCTTTATCCTTTTATCCCTGACCTCTTTCCGCTCAAAATTGATCGAGGCCATCCCAAATAACTTGAAGCATGCAATCAGTGCCGGAATCGGTCTTTTCATCACCTTCATCGGACTTCGCTTGTCAGGTGTCGTAACACAGCATGAATCCAACCTGGTTACCCTCGGAAGCTTCAGGGATCCTAATGTGGCGCTTACATTGGTTGGTTTGGTCATAACGATCGTGCTGATCGTTCGCAATGTGCAGGGAGCAATATTCATCGGAATGATCGTGACTGCCATAATCGCTTTCTTTACAGGCCAATTGGAAATTAACGGTTTAGTTTCCGCCCCTTCATTACCTGAAGGGATTATTGTCGCCAATCCAATCACATCCATCGCCGATGTCATTAACTATGGCCTTTATGGCGTCGTCTTCTCCATTTTGCTTGTAATGCTTTTCGATACGACCGGTGCTTTATTAGGCATAGTCCGGCAAGCTGGATTGCTGAAGGATAATAAGCTTGAAAAATCCGGCAGTGCCTTCTTTGCGGATTCCATCGGCACTACTGTCGGCGCCATGTTCGGTACAAGCCCGACCGCTGCCTCAGTCGAATCATCAGCTGGTGTAGGAGCGGGCGGCAAGACAGGTTTAACCGCGTTGGTTGTGGCCATCCTTTTCTTAATGACCGCCTTCTTCAGCCCACTGATAGGAGCTGTCTCAAATGTAGCGGCAATCACGGCACCTAGCTTGATCATCGTCGGAAGCATGATGATTAAAAGCATTAATGAAATTGACTGGACACACTTTGATGAATCATTCCCAGCCTTTTTGGTCATTGTAGCCATGCCTTTAACATCAAGCATCGCAAACGGGATAGCACTCGGATTCATCTCCTATCCCATTTTAAAAATGGCAAGGGGCAAATTCCAGGAAGTGCATCCGTTCGTGTACATGTTTGCCGTTTTATTCCTTTACCAACTTATTTTCCTGGCTTGATCATTTTAAGAGGGATCCATTGTGGTTCCTCTTTTTTATAACTCCTGTAAAGAAAAAGGAGGATATCCGACTTATCGTCGGATATCCTCCTACATGTTCACTGGTTCATTTGATCAAGGAAATCACCCAGGAGATCGTCAAGATTTTCTTCTTCCGGTTCCGATTCTTCCTCTTGCTGTGCGGGTTGATCCAAATTCCAATCAAAGTCATCCAGGTCTTTCTTAGGTAAGTCTTCCTTGACCTCCTCCACTACCTTTTCTTCAGGCTCGGCCTGCACATATAGTTCCTCGTTCAGTTCATTATTGTTCAAAGAGGCAAGCAGGGCCGTAGCGCGTAAAGGATCGGATAAAAGGTGGTACATAATCGTTCCAAGCATAGCTTCTGAGTGGGAATGCTTGAGCCAATCACGCTGAGATTTGCTTAGTTTGTTCGGCATGGGCAGGACAATCATTTCCCGATCCTGATGGGAGGATTGCCCGACTCCATCGAGAACATACTCGGCAATTTTACTGGAAAAATTCCTTCTTTCCGTTTCCTTCAATTTCTGCAGCTGTCTTAACGTATAATCTGATACATCCGAAGGGATACGAAAAGTGATGGCTTGTCCTCTTTTAAGTTCAGAAGAAGCTGTTTTTTTCATTCTCTCACCTATTTAATGGAGCCCGTTCTTTGTTCTTTCTTCTTTTGCTGTGACTGATTCTGTTCCTTTGCATTCCGGCGGCGATTAAAATCCGAAATCAATTTATAATAGGCGTTTGCCATCATCCAAACGCTTTCCCTCTCATCTTCGAAAAAGTCTATATTGTAGCCATCGAAATTTTGATTCAATGTTTTCAAGTAATCTTTCAGGACAATCGATCCCCCGCCTACAAAATAGCAGATTTCCGTTTGGGAATTTTTTTGCCATACGTTGCGCAGGTGACGATATTGCTTTTTGGCCAATTCACCTAAAATGCGGTCGACGATATCATGGACGCTTGTCCTGCTTCCGCGAACCATAATATGATTGCGATCATTTTTCTTCGTGATGATTTCAACGACGTCGCGCCTGCTATCCAGCTCGACACCATGTTTCTTCCTGATTTCTTCACGGATCGATTCAAGAGCTTCAGCTACTCCCAAATTAAATCCTTGTGCCTTGTCATCGTCAACTTTACGATTTTTAATGACAGCGATATCCGTCGATAATCCACCGATATCCTGGATGAGTATTCTTCTATCTATTAATTCACGGTTAATGATATTCAAATCTTTATCCATGACCAAATTTATGTATGCAGCAAAGCCCTCTGGATAGACTTTCACTTCATCAAATTTTATATTAACCTTCATGCCTTGGTATTTAGGAGTAATTAAAAATTCCACCTGGTGGACTGAGCCAAGTAATTTCGAGCGGTACCCGACGTCTTTCCCTTCTTTGACCTCCCGAAGTGGCAACCCTGTTCCAAGCGTATAGTTGGCTTCCACAACGTTATTCACTTTTTTGAATGTATCGTTGTCCCCCAACTTTGCAGCGTCTAATGCAAGAGCCGCAAAAAGCATGACTAATGTTTGATCTTCTTCCGATTTACTGCTTCCTAAATCCAATTCGGTAGGATTATCACTTTTTGTCGCCAAGTTCCCAACGCGATAAATCGCATTATTGTCTTGCAGGGCCGGTGAATGGACCCTAATATGAATCCCTTCCAATGGGTTTTTTTCATCAAGTTCCTCAATCCCGATGACCGGACGGTCTTCTATGTCTTTTGCAATGACGTTCGGTATATAAAGTTCAGACTCTAGCTTTCCAAAAATAGCCTTGATAGCATCATTTCCTACGTCTACTGCTGCGATTCTAGAACTCATCTAAAAACATCCCCTTTTTATAGAAAAAAATTTTAAGTGAAGCATTCCCTTTAAGGATAGAAAAAGTTTCCCCCATAGTCAATCCTTCATAAGTTGTAGCTATATTTGTCGAATTGTTTTCAAATTGTTTACAATAGGAACAAGTATGTATACACCATATATATAGCCATGTGTACGTGTTTGTAAACATGAATACCTTTTTGTGTACATTACATCTATTTTCGTTTACATGTATACACTTTTGTAAGCAAACCAAATAATATATTTTCTCACTCTTTCTTCTTACAAAATTAGCGGATTTGGGTATGTTAATAAATGGACGATCCACTAATGAACTGTATATAGGTATTCAAAGCTGAGAAAAATACAGAAACTTCCCAAATTCGAGAACACTATTGTCGCAAAGCATTAAATTCCCCTTCGTTTTCTAAAATAGATACAGATATAACCACTGACGCCTTAATTGCAGGCGGCGGAATTCCAGGGATTACTCAGCTAAACAAGGGATCAAAGTTACATTGTTAGAGGCTGGCGAAATCCTTAACGGATAAACGGGACACACCACAGCATGGCCTGATTTACGATTTGTTTGTTCACTAAAACATGATGAAGGGAAAGCCAAAATATATTATGTAGCCAATGCAGAAGGAATGGTCTTATCAAAGACTTGATAGAAGAACATTCCATTGAAAGTAATTTGACTGAAATGGATACCTATATTCACACAAATACTGATGAATATAAAAGTAAAATCCCGAAAGAACAAAAGCCTATCGAAACTAGCCATTCAAGGGGATTATACAGAAGAAAATCCCTTTCTCCATTCCTTGTAAATCTTCCATTAACCATGCACAGTTTCACCCCTTTAAAATATTTAACGGCCTCCTCTCCACGATTCTGGAAGCTGAAAAAGTTTCCACGATAGTCAATGCTTCATTAATAGCAGCTATAACTTTCGAATAATTTACAATAGGAATAAATGTGCAATAGCCTGATATATAGCCATGTGTACGTATTTGTAAACATGTATACTTATTTGTGTACATCACATCTATTTTTGTTTACATGTATACGTTTTTGTAAACAAACCAAATAATGTATTTTTTTCACTCTTTCTTCTTACAAAAATAAGCGTATAAATGGGGAAATTGGGCATGGTAATAAATGGACAATTGACTAATGAACTGTATGGAGGTATTCAAATGACTGAAAAAAATACAGACCTTCCCCGGTTTCCGGAACCCTATTGGCGCACTGCGTTAACTTTCCCATCTTTTTCTAAACTAGAAACAGATATAAATACTGATGTTTTAATAGTAGGCTGCGGAATAACTGGAATCACTTCTGCTTATCTACTAGCCAAACAAGGTGTTAAAGTCACACTGATTGATGCAGGCGAAATCCTAACTGGAACGACAGGGCACACTACAGCAAAAATCACGGCCCAGCATGGCTTGATTTATGACCAATTGATAACTGATCATGGAGAAGAGAAGGCCAAACTTTATTATGAAGCCAATGCAGAAGGAATGAAGCTAATTAAAGACTTGGTAGAAGAACATTCCATTGAATGTAATTTGACTGCACAGGATGCCTATGTCTACGCAAATACAGATGAATATAAAATTAAAATTCAAAATGAACTGAAAGCCTATCAAAAGCTCGGCATTCGTGGGGATTATGCAGAGAGTATCCCCTTCTCCATCCCTTCTAAAGCTGCGGTGATCATGAAAGATCAAGCACAGTTTCACCCGTTAAAATATTTAACGGCCCTCATTTCGACCATTCTCGAAAGTGGAGGAGAAATTTATGAACGGACAACGGCAATGAAGATTGAAGACGGCGATCCACCAACCGTTCAGACCGATAATGGACATACAATCAAAAGCAATCAGGTAATCGTTGCCTCCCACTTCCCTTTTAATGATGAAAAGGGCTTATACTTTGCCCGTGTCCATGTAGATAGGTCCTATGTGCTTGGAATCAGGACTGAACAGGAATATCCCGGTGGGATGTATTACTGTGCAGACAGCCCTACCCGCTCCCTTCGCTATACAGAATTGGACAATGGGGAAAAACTTATACTAGTCGGCGGCGATGGTCATAAAACAGGCCAGGGAGTCTCGATGATCGAGCATTATGAAGCACTGAAGGACTTCAGTTCCCAATATTTCGATGTGAAGGACATTCCCTACCGCTGGTCGGCACAAGATATTGTGACACCGGATAATATCCCCTTCGTCGGACCAGTGACATCCAATAATCCAAACGTTTTGATAGCTACCGGCTATGCGAAATGGGGAATGACGAATGGATCGATTGCAGCCAAGATCTTAACTGACCGGGTTTTGCAAAGGGATAACCGCTATGCGGACTTGTATAACCCAGCCCGGTTAAAAGGCATGAAGAATATAGTCCAAGATAATGCTGATGTAGCGAAGCATTTGATTAAAAGCAAATTGGCCGTCATTCATAAAACGCCTGAAGACATAGGAATTGATGAAGGAGCAATCGTGAAGGTGAATGGAGACAAGGCCGGATGTTACCGTGATCATGATGGCCAGCTACATATTGTCGATTCCACATGTACGCACATGGGGTGTGAAGTTTCCTGGAATAGCGGCGACCGTACTTGGGATTGCCCATGTCATGGCTCCCGCTACTCCATCGCTGGTGAAGTATTGAATGGCCCTGCTGTTGAACCTTTGAAAAAAATACGCTGATGGTCACAGTGATTTATCTAATAGTCGACTAGGTCCGCTGTTTTCCTTATACTGAAGTTACTGCATGGTTGAATGGTTGCAAATAACTTTGAAAAGGATTGAATTGAAATGAACGGTAAGAATCGGAAGGACATTACCCCAGGTGCCTCTGTGGACATTGTACTTAAAGCAGATCAACGCAGCGGAAAACTGACAAGCGGCACTGTAAAGGATATTTTGACCAACTCAAGCACTCACCCTCATGGAATTAAAGTAAGATTGACTGATGGCCAGGTTGGCAGGGTTCAAGTCATTCATAAGTAATGCGCACTCGGTCCAGGCCGAGTGTTTTTTTGTGATCATTCGACCGAATTAATGACAATGGGATATTTCAATCATCTTTCCCGTTTGTAATTCGTACAATAGGGGTGAGATTATCTCTTTTAAAAAAGGCTGGTGTCTAAATGAAAGAATACAATGCCCCCGATAGGGTTCATTACCGCAACGATGAACATACATTGAAAGTTTCCGGCTCTGGGACGCTATCTGCCGCTCCGGATCAAGCCACAATCACCCTAGGAGTCATAACAGAGGATAAGGACCCGCAAAAGGCCCAGCAAGCCAATTCCCAAGCAATCGCAAATGTCATCGCATCACTTAAATCCGCAGGCATTCCCGAAGAGCAATTGAAAACGAGTGATTACAGAATCGATCCGCAATATGATTTTATTGACGGAAAGGAACTGTTCAAGAACTACAAAGTCCAGCACATCATCCAAGCCCAAACGACAGACATCGAGAAAATAGGCAGCATAATCGACACGGCTGTCAGAAACGGCGCCAATTCAATTACCAGCATCCGCTTCTCTTTATCCAACCCAGATGCATACTATAACCAGGCACTTTCTCTCGCTTTAAAAAATGCATACGAAAAAGCACTCTCCATGGCCCGAACACTAGGAATCTCATTGAACCCAGTCCCTAATAAGGTTGAAGAGCTATCTGAAACTATAACACCGATGCTTTACCAAACAAGTACCTTTTCAAAAATGGCGACTACCCCGATTCAGCCTGGTGAATTGAACATCACTGCCTCAGTAAGGGTAGAGTACACGTACTAGCACTCAGTAAATTCCTTCCTAAAAACCCCCCTTGTGAACAATGGGGGGGTTTTACTTTAAAAGACTTTAAAAGACTACCGTCTTATTTTCATGAACAAGGACGCGATCCTCCAAATGCCATTTAACGGCACGTGCCAGCACCCTGCGTTCAGCTGAACGACCGATTTTCTTCATATCCCCAGCAGAATCACGATGGTCCACACGTTCAATATCCTGCTCGATGATTGGACCTTCATCCAAATCATTCGTCACATAATGGGAAGTCGCACCAATCAGCTTAACACCTCTGTCATAAGCTCTTTCATAAGGCCGTGCTCCAATGAATGCAGGTAAAAATGAATGATGGATATTAATGATTTTGTTTGGATGGGCCGCTACGAAGTCCGGCGTCAATATCTGCATATACCTTGCTAAGATAATAAGGTCCACCTTGAATTCTTCCAGAAGTCCAAGCTGTTTTGTCTCCACTTCCCTACGTATATCCTTATTTGCAGGAATGTAATAAAATGGGATGCCCATCGATTCGACAATTTGCCTCGTATCTTCATGATTACTGATGACCAGCGCAATATCAGCTAATAAATCCCCGCTTTGCCATTCCCATAGCAATTCCAGAAGACAATGCGGTTCCTTGGAAACGAAGATTGCCGTCCGTTTCAGATCACTCACATGGTTAAATGTCCATTGCATCGAGAATGCTGTCGAAACTTCCTGGAATGCCAGTTGCATATCCGCTGCCCTATCCTTCAATCCCGGACAATCGAATTCGATCCTTGTGAAAAAGGTACCGCCCTCAGGATTCATCGAATACTGACTCAATTCAACAATATTTGCATCATATTCTTTTAGAAAGGCAGTAACTGTCGAAACAATTCCTGGCCGGTCCGGACACTTTATAATCAAACGGCCTCTATCTTGATTCTTTTCGCGAAACTCCTGTAACTGTTCTTGCACAAAGTTGCTAACCATTTTCCCAACTGCCCTTCTTCTATTTTGCTATATTATACTTCAATTCAAGGGCAAAATTAAAGTCAGTCCATACAATACGGAATTTTGTTGGCAGACAAATCCTCCAGTTTTACCCCATCCCATTCATTAGATTTGGTTTCGATAGAGTGAATTTTCAAATTCATCTCTAGACCTGAATCTAACTAAATTTCTTACTCCACCATATAATATTTGTCATTATTTCAGGAAATTACCGGTAATTTGGAAGGAAATGAAGGCAAAGACCGAGAACCTTTATGAAATGCATAGTGAAAGGGATTCTTGAATGAAGTGCCGGCATGATCTGGATACCCTTTTTTATTTCCGTTTTAATTTCCCTAGTTAATGAGGTTATTTCACCGCCTCACAAGGGTATAGACCATTCTATTAGTTTTTTTCAAAGGGGGAAATGAAATTATCATGAAATCATCAGTTACATTTTTTGTATCCATTCTGGCTGTTCTCGGTCTTCTGTCCGGCTGTGCTGAAAAGGACCAGCTGGAGGATGGAAGCAAGCTGATCAATAAGGACCAGTTTGTTTTCGCTGCCTCAGGCGAATTCAAGCCATTCAGTTATGTCAATGATGACATGACCGTAACTGGATTCGATATTGAGGTCGGCGATGCAATAGCAAAGGAACTGGACCTGGAGCCAGTACCTAAACGGATAAAATTCAAAGGTATCGTGGAAGGTGTCAAAACCGGTCGGGCAGATGCCGCGGTTGCCAGTCATACAATCAATGAACAACGAAGTAAACATGTTGCCTTTTCGACCCCTTATTACTACTCAGGTCCTCAAATTTTCGTCCGCTCAGATAGTGAAATTAAAACGGTCGAAGATTTAAAGGGAAAGGAAGTTGCGGCTTCTAAAGGCTCCACGTACGCAACCACAGCAGAAAAGTATACAACCAATGTAAAAACCTATGACAGTGATATCACCGCCCTGAAAGCATTGAGCGGAGGACGCCATGATGCCGTCATCACCGACTTCGTAACCGGCAAGGAAGCGGCCAAGGAAGGGTTCGACGTCGAAGGAAGGCAATTGATCGAACGAAGCGAGCAAGCCATCGTACTGCCTAACGACAACCCTCAGCTGCTTGCACGCATCAACGAAGCGCTTGAAAACCTCCGGGAAGATGGAACGCTTGCGGAAATCAGCAAAAAGTACTTTGGTGAGGACATCACAACCAAGCCTGAATAAAGATTGATAGAAAGGGAGTCATTACATTGCCAAGTTTTTCTCATTTTTTTGATACATTATTTAACTCCTCGGACGTATTCATCCGAGCCATGCTCCTCACATTGGAACTGACGGTAGTCTCCATATTGGTAGGAATCGTCATCGGATTGCTATTTGCACTTTTAAAAATTTCCAATATAAAAATTCTTGCCTGGATTTCGGATACATATGTATTCCTGGTACGGGGAACACCGCTAATCGTACAGATATTCATACTCTATTTCGGTATCAGCAATCTCTTCTTACTGCCGGACTTCTGGGCGGCGTCACTTGCCTTGGCCTTCCATAATGGAGCTTATATTTCTGAAATTTTACGTGGTACGATCCAATCCATCGATAAAGGCCAAATGGAAGCCGGACGCTCCCTTGGCATGAGCAAATCGCTTACATTAAGAAGAATCATCTTACCTCAAGCCTTCCGTCGCGCATTGCCGCCTCTGGGCAACCAATTCATCATCGGGCTGAAAGATTCATCACTGGCAGCCTTCATCTCCATGAATGAGCTGTTTAACGTGGCGACTACGTTAGGTTCGAATAATTTCGATGAAATGACTTATTTACTGATTGTAGCGGTCTACTACTTGATTCTAGTGGCATTCCTGACCATTATCGTCAATTTATTCGAAAAGAAACTTTCCATTAGTGATCGATAGGGGGAATTGAAATGGAACAAAAAGAAATGATTCGCATTAGGAATTTAAATAAATCGTATGGAAACCTGCATGTACTCAAAGATATTGATATGAAGGTACTGGATAGCGATGTTGTCTGTCTGATCGGGCCAAGCGGTTCCGGAAAAAGCACCCTGCTTCGCTGTTTGAATTATTTAGAGAAAAAAGACAGCGGGCAAATCCTCATTGAAGGGACGGAAATCCAACCGAGTACTGATATTAATAAAATCCGCGAGAAAGTCGGAATGGTTTTTCAGCATTTCTACCTCTTCCCGCATATGACTGTGCTTGAAAATGTAATCGAGGCACCGACTCACGTTAAAAAAGTCCCCAAGGCCCAGGCGATCGAAGAAGCAAAAGAATTGCTTGCCAAAGTCGGCTTATCAGATAAAGCGGATGTCTATCCAAGCAAACTCTCAGGTGGGCAGAAGCAGCGTGTCGCCATAGCCCGTGCCCTTGCCATGAAGCCTGATATCCTACTCTTTGATGAGCCTACCTCGGCTCTGGATCCCGAACTTGTCGGGGAAGTTCTTGCCACGATGAAGGAACTTGCCTTGGAAGGGATGACAATGGTAGTCGTTACACATGAAATGAGCTTTGCACGTGAAGTTGGTGATTGGATTGTCTTCATGCATAATGGGAAGGTTGTCGAAAGCGGCCCGCCAAAAGAATTCTTCACCAATCCAAAAGAAGAACGGACAAAAGAATTTTTGCAAACGACAGTCTTTTGATTTCCACCCTAAAATCTGTCTATTAGCGAGAATAATTCGTCCTCGAACGTAAATCACCATTATAAGCAATACAGGCGAGACTTCCTGTATTGCTTATTTGATTGCTATATTCGCGGGATGGATCGTTCCCTAAGTTACATGAACCAAGTTTCAGGGATATTTTCGCTCTGATTGTACAAACTAAATACTTGATGAATTGTTTCAGATAAACCCTGATTCCGGCTCGAACATGGAAAAATATCTGTATTTATGGTATATATACAGGTAAAATTAAAAGAAGTATATAAATGAAAGAGGTCGAATTCAGTTGGAAAATAACTCTTCGAATTTTATTAAAAATATTATAAAAGATGATCTAGAGTCCGGAAAACATGATCATGTCATCACCCGCTTCCCTCCTGAGCCGAACGGATATTTACATATCGGGCACGCCAAATCAATCATTTTGAATTTTGGGGTGGCTGATGATTTCAATGGGAAAACTAACCTTCGTTTCGATGATACGAATCCATTGAAAGAAGATATTGAGTTTGTCAACTCCATTAAGGAAGATGTAAAATGGCTCGGTTACGACTGGGATAACCTTTTCTTCGCTTCCGACTATTTTGATGAAATGTATAAAAGAGCTGTGCTGCTCATCAATAAAGGACTGGCATATGTGGACGACCTTAATGCCGACCAAATCCGTGAATATCGCGGAACGCTGACTGAGCCGGGAAAAGATAGCCCATACCGCAATAGAACCGTCGAGGAAAATCTTGAACTATTTGAAAAGATGCGCAGCGGCGAATTCGAAAACGGTGCAAAAGTATTGCGTGCCAAAATCGATATGAGCTCGCCTAATATCAATTTGCGTGATCCTGTCATATACCGTATCTCCCATACTGAACACCATAATACCGGGAACAAATGGTGCATCTACCCAATGTATGCCTTTGCCCACCCAATTGAAGATGCCATCGAAGGAGTCACACACTCCATTTGTACGCTAGAGTTCGAAGATCAACGCCCTCTTTATGACTGGATCGTTGAAAATTGTGAAATGGAAAGCAAGCCAAAACAATATGAATTTGGCCGTCTTAACCTGACCAATACAGTAATGAGCAAGCGAAAACTGAAGCAGCTTGTCGATGAGGGCTTCGTGGACGGCTGGGACGACCCACGGATGCCTACCGTTTCAGGTTTGCGGAGACGCGGGTATACACCTGAGGCGATTCGTGCATTCTGCCAAGAGATTGGCGTCGCCAAAACAAGCGGTGTCGTAGACTCTCAAATGCTTGATCATTTCGTGCGGGAAGACTTAAAGCTGAAGGCTCCACGGACTATGGCTATCCTAAATCCGCTTAAAGTGGTCATCACCAACTATCCGGAAGGCGAGGTAGAATGGCTGGATGCTGAGGTCAATCCGGAAGTCCCGGAAATGGGCACACGCCAAATCCCGTTTTCACGTGAAATATATATCGAACAGGACGATTTCATGGAAAATCCGCCGAAAAAGTATTTCCGACTTTTCCCGGGCAATGAAGTCCGTTTGAAACATGCTTATTTCATTAAATGTGAAGAAGTGATAAAAGACGAAGCCGGTAACGTCATTGAACTTCGCTGCACATACGACATTGAAACGAAAAGCGGATCGGGCTTCACTGGCCGTAAAGTAAAAGGTACATTGCACTGGGTCGAAGCTTCACAAGCCGTTTCAGCAGAATTCCGCAACTACCAGCCTTTAATCTTGGATAAGGAAAATGATGAAGAGGAAGAAAAATCATTCCTGGACCGAGTAAACCCTGATTCCGTAGAAGTTTTACAAGGATTTGTCGAGCCTAACATGAAAGATGTTAAGCCTCAGGATAAATTCCAATTCTTCAGGCATGGCTATTATAATGTTGATTCAAAACTCACTGTGGCCGATCACTTGGTCTTCAACCAAATCGTTGGGTTGAAAAGTTCATTCAAGTTATAGAATCACAGAGAAGAACCAGATTCCTAGCGAATCTGGTTCTTTTCCATTCTCTGCACCTTATGTCACTTTTTCTCGTAAAGTTTGATCCCTTGCTTGGAAAGGGCCTGCTTAAGAGTACTATGTGTCGAAACCTGACTAAAATCAAGACCTAACTGAATCGATGTCTGGGCCACTTCGGGACGAATCCCGGAAATGGTCGATTGAATGCCCAATAGGTTCAGGGTACTTATCAATTGATAGATCTGTTGGGCAACCATCGTATCTAAAAGGGAGACTCCCGATAAATCGATGAATAAGTGAGTGACATTTTTGTTAATGCATTTGCTTGGAGTCGCATTCAAAATTTCCTTTGCCCGATAGGTATCGATTTCACCGATTAACGGCAATACCGCAATGGCATCAACAATGGGAATGACAGGTGCGCCCAGTTCATTAATCAGCTCCTGTTGAGCTAGTAAACGTTCTTTTGTCAAAAGGTAATACTGCTCTGTGAACTCACGGTTCAATTGGTCGAAGGCACCATTAATGAGCCGGCCCCACCGGATGATTGTATCCTTCGTTATCCCCGTATCCTTTAGCATATAATCAGTGATAAAGGCCCAATATGTTTCACGGACCTTATTAAGCGCTTCCAACACTTCGTAAATGGGGGTACCCGATTCAACCCTGCTCTTCGCGACAAGTGTGGCCCACTGCTCCATCGTTGCAATAAAAGCATTTTTATCTTCAAGTAAAGCACTTGTCACTGTCTTGATGGTCAATGTATTCTGTTCTCTAAGAAGCTTTTCTATTTTCTCATTGGAGTCCATTGAATAGATGGATCCAGACTGCTTTTCCCTTAAAGCCAGCCAGTTTTCCGTAATCTCGGATGAATTATCAATGATATATCGATATAAATTTTCATCTAGTTTATCCATTTGTGTTCCCCTATCTCACTAGTTATTTCATTTTAAAAAGTAATAATAAGTCTCCATATCCCTCCCTCTCCATTTCACTTTTAGGAATGAATCGAAGGGCCGCAGAGTTTATGCAATATCTCTTGCCTTTGGGACTTGGGCCATCAGGAAAAACATGTCCAAGGTGTGAATCGGCGTCCCTGCTGCGCACCTCGGTCCGGGTCATACGGTGGCTGAGATCCATTTTTTCATTGACACTTGCGGACATGACGGGCTTGGTGAAGCTTGGCCACCCACAACCGCTATCATACTTATCCCGTGAACTGAATAGAGGCTCCCCAGAAACGACATCCACATAGATGCCCTCTTCAAAGTGATCCCAATAAACATTATCGAAAGGCGGCTCGGTGCCATTTTCCTGGGTGACATGAAATTGACTCTCCGTTAAGGTCTTTCTAAGATGTGCATTATCCTTAGGCCAATTTTCTTTAATGAAAGCTTCACGGCCTGACCCTTTACGATACAATGCATAGCGAAACTGATTTTTCCGATAGAAGTCTTGATGATATTCCTCAGCCTCGTAAAATTTCCCCGAGGGTAGAATACCCGTAACGATAGGTTTCTTAAACCGCCCGCTCATCATTAAATCTTCCTTCGATTGTTTTGCCTCCTGTTTCTGACGTTCATTGAGATAGAAAATGGCTGCCCTGTATTGCTTTCCCCTATCCGCGAATTGTCCTTCGTCATCCGTAGGGTCGACTTGGCGCCAGAATATCTCCAATAACGTTTTATAGGAAATGATTGATGGATCGAATACCACTTGAACCGCTTCAACATGATCAGTCGAACCGGTAATCACTTGTTTATAACTGGGCGCGGCAAATTCTCCGCCTGTATAACCTGATGTCACTGAAATAATGCCATCCATTTCATCAAAGGGAGCAACCATACACCAAAAACAGCCTCCTGCAAAGATAGCCGTTTCTTTTCCAGCCATCGTCATTCTAAAACTCCCCTTTCACGCCTGTCATTTTATGTATTATATACCAGCAGGCCAAACGCCTTCAAATTCAAAAATTATTTTACTCTTTTTGCTGCCCAAATATAAAAAGAGGCACTTAGGAGTAAACCCAAGTGCCCTTTTGTGTTAGATCCGTTAATTAAAGTATCACGCTTACAATGATCGCTGATAGGATGCTGACAAGAGTCGCACCGTATAACAGCTTCAAGCCGAAACGGGCTACAACATTACCCTGTTTTTCATGAAGTCCTTTGACTGCACCGGCAATGATTCCAATAGATGAGAAATTAGCGAATGAAACCAAGAATACCGAAACGATCCCTATCGTCTTATCGCTCAACGCTGCTGATGCTTCCCCTAGGCTCAGCATGGCAACGAACTCATTGGTTACCAGCTTCGTCGCCATGATTCCGCCAGCAGTCACGGTTTCTGATATCGGTACACCCATGATAAAGGCAAACGGTGCAAAGATATACCCCATGATGTCTTGGAAGCTGATTCCGAAGACCATGTCGAATACACTGTTGATTCCTGCGATTAATGCAACGAAACCAATTAACATCGCTGCTACAGTGATAGCAACCTTAAATCCATCCATGATATATTCCCCAAGCATTTCGAAGAAAGACTGCTTCTCTGCCCCTTCTTCAACAGGGAGAATATCCTCCTCATCCGTTACGGTATAAGGATTGATAATGGATGCAATGATAAATCCTCCGAACATGTTAATAACGATTGCCGTCACAACATACTTTGGTTCAATCATCGTCATGTATGCACCGACAATCGACATCGATACAGTTGACATGGCTGATGCACAAAGCGTATACATGCGAGATGGCGGAATCGCACCGAGTTGTTTTTTCAAGGTTATGAAAACCTCGGATTGGCCCACTATTGCTGATGCAACCGCATTGTAAGATTCCAATTTACCCATCCCATTCACCTTACTTAAAAGGAATCCAATCCACTTCATGATGAACGGAAGGATCTTGAAATGCTGTAAAATCCCGATTAATGCCGAGATGAAGACGATTGGAAGAAGGACATTTAAAAAGAATGGCGATGCTCCTTCGTTTACAATCCCGCCAAATACAAAGGTGATCCCTTCATTTGCCCATTCTAAAAGTTTTCCGAAAGCATCGGCAATCGAATTGATGATCACTAAACCAAACTTCGTATTCAATAATAAATAAGTTAAAATAAGCTGAATGACCACCATGAGGATGATCGGTTTAATTTTAACTTTCTTCCGGTCACTGCTGGCTAATAAAGCTAGTCCAAAAACAATAAGCAGCCCTAAAATTGCAATCAGAAATTTCATATATTCTGCCTCCACTAAGGGTGAATTTTATGTCGTGCATTACTAGTAGGTTACCCTCAAAAAAATTATGCAAACGTTTTCTCTTTCATCCAAAATACATGTACGTACCTCTCCAGAAGTCTATATTAAACTAATATTTTTTTAAGTGCAATTATTATTTCCCTTTTTAAAATAACAATTAATTACAATAATGGGTTTCATGAATGAAAAAAGAAGGCTCCCCTTCGAAAGGAGCCTTCTCTTTCCTCAAATAGCATTGACTTTTTAGGCTGTTGTTTGTCTGGATATCACCGACATCGCTAATCCAGCGCCTCCAACGATAAAGATGATGATGGATGCGGCCAAGCCACCTGCCCCTTGATAAAAGCCGATCAATTTCCCTGCAAAAGAGTCTCTGCCTTGGAAACCGCCACCGCTTGGCATCTCTCCTGGAGTCCCGGAACCATTAGGCCCGCCTTGTGGAGCGCCCTGCATATCATTTGATGCCGCTCCCGTAGTTGAAGTTGAATCGTGTGTCGCCGGACTGCTATTAGCCGATTCTTCCGCAACATCCGATTCTGTTGTGTTGCGATCGGCAGGCTGACCCATCATCGCCTGTCGATTCACGGGTTCATTGCCGCTGCCATACACATACATCATGACCCCGATGACTGCTTGAGCCATTAAAAGAACCGACGCCAATGTTCCAACCAAAAAATGTAACTTACCAAGTCTTTTCATCAATGGTTTTCTCCTCCGAAAATAAATGTATTTATACGATGATTATCTAAAAAGACCCTTAATTTTTCCTTAAGCAACAAGGAAAAAAGTAAGGGTCCTTTTCGTATTGGATGGCATCTATTGTTGGATTAATTTTTCTTTTGATTTCTCGGAAAAGTGATTTCAAAACGGGTGCGTTCATTCTGTTCACTCGTAACCTTGATGTTCCCTTGATGTGTGTTTACAATCCATTTGGCTATGGATAAACCTAAGCCGGAGCCTTCATTTGCTGAACGGGATTGCTCGACTTGGTAAAAACGATTAAAAATCAAGGGGAGATCTTCCTGCGGAATGCCTTTTCCATTATCCTCTACAGTAAGAATGATGGATGAAGCATTCTTGATGCAGGATAGGGAAATCTCCCCGCCTTCCTCGGTGAATTTCATGGCATTATCCACCAAGATCACCAATAGCTGATGAATTCTCTCTTTATCCCCATGAAACACCACCTGTTCAGGAGCATGGCTAATGATCGATTTCTCTTGAAAAGAAGCTATATCCCTATACTGTTCCACGATATCCATTAGTAAGTCATCAAGGAAAAAGTTCGATTTCTTAACCTCGATTTGATTCGAATCCGTTCTGGTCAAGGTTAAAAGTCCGTTAACAAGCTTATTCAATCGCCGGACTTCTTTAGAAATGATGGATATATCAACGGCCTTTTCCTCGATGGTCGCATTCGGTGATTGAAATAGCAAATCAGCCCGCGATTGAATGACAGCAAGCGGCGTGCGAATTTCATGCGAAGCATCCGAGACAAACTGCTGTTGCTGATCCCAGGATTTCTTGACAGGGATCAGGGCCCGTCCTGCCAGAAGATAGCCTGCGCCTACCGCCACCAAACTTCCAATTCCTCCACCAACAAACAAGATGAGCAGCAAGCGATCGAGCATTTCTTTTTCTGTATCCACATTCCTGATGAATTGTACGGTCATCTTTCCATACTCCGTATCGACCTTGGTGGAAAGTGCACGGTACGTGTATCCATTCACCGATATTTCTTCAATCTCTTCAAATCTTTCAGGGTAAAATTCCAATTCATTGACCTTATAGAAATTGTCTGCACTTAGTCTTGGCTCAATGATCGTATCATCCGGCCCCCAAATGATGACGCTCGGTCCCGGTCCTAAGAGAAACTCACCTTGCGGACGTCCGCCTGGCCTGCCGCCATTATTGAAATCCCTGTAATCCTGTTGAAGTGAATCATTGACATCCCTATAAATCTGATTTTCCGTATAAAAATAAATTGTTCTGCTTAAAATGGCTATTAAGACAATAAAGACGATAGAATTCAATATGGTTAGTTGAAGTCGTGTTTTTTGGAACATAATGATCCCCTTATGGTTGTTTTAGCATATAACCAATACCCCGGACGGTTTGAATATCTTTATGGTAATTGAAAGGTTCCAATTTTTTCCTAAGGTGATGGATGAACACTTCCACAATGGCAATCGTCGTATCTGAATCAAACCCCCAAATGCGGTCGAAAATCTGCTCACGGGTCAATATTTTCCCACTATTTTGAATTAGGTATTCCAGTAATTCAAACTGTTTCAAGGTCATTTTAATGACCTTTCCATCAACTAAAATATCCTTTTCTTTTTCCAACAGTTCAATATTACGGTATTTCACATGCTGCTCAAGCGATAAAATGCCACTCCTTCGAAGCAGGGCACGAATCCTGGCCTTAAGTTCCGGTGCCTGAAACGGCTTGACTAAATAATCATCGCCACCCATTTCCAATCCTCTGACACGATCCTCAAGTGCATCTTTTGCCGTCAAAAACAAGACACTTGTATCTATTTTTGCTTCCCTGATTTTCCGTACGATTTCAAATCCATCGATTCCCGGAAGCATTACATCCAAAATGATGATATCGTATATACTTTGCTGAGCCATGAATAGTCCATCTTCCCCATTATCCACTGTATCCACTTCATATTCATCCGTCAGAATCTGACGGATCGACTCTAATAATGAAACATTATCTTCTACCACCAAAACCTTCATGCAGGGTACCTCCCAACCGCCTCAATTGTGATATATGTTGATTTTATCCTTTTTCATATGCAAAAGAAAGCGGGCTTTTAATCGCCTGCTTTCTTTCAAATTGTATGTTCATTCGTGACGCAGTGCCTGGATTGGATTTAATTTGGATGCCTTATTGGCAGGAAATACACCAAACATTATCCCGATTAAAATGGAGAATAAGAAAGCAAACAGTGTTACCGACCATGAATAACTGATCGTTAAGCTTGAAAAAACTGAAATCAATTTTGCGATTCCCAATCCGATTCCAACACCCAACAATCCCCCGAAGCAGCTCAGGACCATCGCTTCAATCAAAAACTGAAGAAGAATCGATTTCCGATTCGCCCCAATTGCTTTTCTAATCCCGATTTCCTTCGTCCTTTCTGATACGGAAACCAACATGATATTCATGATCCCGATTCCGCCCACCAGTAACGAAATACTGGCTATACCGCCAAGCATGAGTGTGAACGTATCCGACACAGAGCTCATTGTATCCATCAGATCTTCTTGATTGGACACCGAATAATTATCACTCTGTTCTGGGAATGATGTGGTCATCGTACCTTGTACCTGGTACATCGCCCTATCTATGATATTCTCGTTCTCCGCTTTTAAATATACGGTTCCGATTGTTGTGCTGCCTGTGGCCCTTTCGGCAGTGGTGATCGGTGCAATGATTACATCATCCCCGCTCGACCCCATTGAGGTGCCTACCGATTTCAGCACACCAATCACTCGATAGGAAACTCCGCCGATAAGCACGTTCTGATCCACAGCTTTTTGATTTTCAAAAAGCGTGCTGGCTGTATCCGACCCCAGGACGACGACCTTGGATCTTAATTCCGTTTCCATATCAGTCAAAAATCGGCCTTGACTGAGCTCCAGATCCCTAACCGATAAGTAGGATGAAGTTGCACCGGTCATTGAAACCTGTGCCGAAGCTTCTCCGTTTTTAGCATAAACGCGTCCGGTGACCACAGGTGCCACTTCCGATATCCCGTTCAGCTCTTTAAACTGTTCAATTGTATCATCCGTCAGCTCCACGGAGTCGGTATCCGTGACACTTACCGTTATCAAGTTCGTTCCCAGGCTATTGATCTCATCCTGAACGGACTGTGAGGAACCCTGCCCGATCGAAACCAGAACGATTACGGAGGCAACTCCAATTATGATCCCAAGCATGGTTAAAAATGCTCTGACTTTATTGGTTTTGATACTGCGTATAGCCATTTTCATTGATTCGCTCAGGTTCAATCCAATCACCTCCGTTCTCAAATAGCTGACCATCCTGTATCCGGACGACACGAGTCGCCTCTTTTGCCACTTCCAAGTCATGGGTTATTAGAATGATTGTTTGTCCATTTTCGTTCAATTCTTTCAGCATCTGCAGCACTTCTTTACTCGTTTTACTATCCAAGGCCCCCGTCGGCTCATCCGCCAATAGAACGGGCGGGTCACCGGCAAGTGCCCTTGCAATCGCAACTCTTTGCTGCTGTCCGCCAGACAGTTGGTTCGGCAGATGATTCTTCCGGTCACTCAGGCCTACCATATCAAGGCATGCATTGGCCACTTTTCTTCTTTCCTTCACGCTTGCCCCTCTATAAACCAGGGGAAGTTCGACATTTTCCAACGCTGTCAGTTTTGCCAACAGGTTGAAATTTTGAAAGATAAATCCTATTTTAATATTACGAATGGCAGCTAACTCATTATCCTTCATCTTTTCCACTTCTTTTCCATCAAGAAGATATTCACCTATGTCAGGCTTGTCAAGGCAGCCAATCATATTCATGAACGTCGATTTTCCCGACCCAGAAGGACCGATGATCGAAATGAAATCGCCTTTATCGATTGTAAGACAGACATCTTGAAGTGCCTTAACCGTTTCACCGCCTAATTCATATGATTTAGACATGTTCCTAATTTCTATGATGGGTTTCGCCATTTTACTGACCTCCCTTGCCGCTTGGCATTCCGCCACCGTTTGGCATCCCGCCGCTCGGCATTCCGCTGCCGCCCTGCATTCGTATTTCGCCTCCTTGGCCTCCCCTCATTCCATTGCTGCCATTGCCAGTCGAGCTTTCATTGATGGTGATAGGCAAGGAAACAAACTGGCCCTCTTCAAGTCCCGAAGTTATTTCAATATACCTATCATTGCTGATCCCAGTCTCAACCGCTGTCTTTGTACTGGCAGTTCCTTCAGGTGTACCGGATTGTTGTATATTTACATATTTCTCTTCACCATCCATTTGGACTGCTTCAATCGGAACATATAAAGCATCTTTAACACTATTCGTCAAAATGCTCACTTCAGTCGACATCCCAATTTTTATATCGCCGGGTTTGTCAATTTTGATCGTAACATCGAACGAAGAAACTCCATTCTCATATGTACCTTCCCTTGCTACACTGGTCACTTCCCCCGTAAACGTTTCATCTTCAAAAGCACCGGCTTTAATTTCAACTGTTTGTCCTTTTTTAACATTTGGAACATCCAATTCATC
The DNA here is from genome assembly GCF_025175645.1 of Peribacillus aracenensis. Taxonomy (NCBI): domain Bacteria; kingdom Bacillati; phylum Bacillota; class Bacilli; order Caryophanales; family Bacillaceae; genus Peribacillus; species Peribacillus aracenensis. The sequence goes on along the minus strand of NZ_JANZMJ010000009.1, from coordinate 81,076 downwards.
TACACTGATCGTGGTTTTCAATTTTTTATAATCCGTAACATGTGCCAACACTTCACTGCTTGATACACGATCCCCTTTTTCTACATCCATTGTTGTAACGGTACCATCGAATGGGGCCGTTATCGGGTCACTTCCATCCGTGAAGGTAATAAGTTCATCACCTTTCTCAACCAATTCATTCTTCTCTACAAGAACTTCATCCACTTCACCCGTTACAGAGGAAGTGATGTCCTCACTATTGATTGCGGCGACCGATCCGGAACCGCTTATTTGAACTTCAAGATCTCCCTTTTCAACTGTTGCGGTCACCGACTTTGCGATGACAGGCTCAGCACTGTCCTTCATGAAAAACCAAGCGCATCCCCCAATCGCCAGCACTAAAACCGTACATATCATTATCCACTTTTTCATCACTTTTCTCCTTTCAGATTTCCTTCGTTGAAACCAGTATCGTGAAAGAAGCTTAACTTTTCCTTAATGGCGATACATTTTATTTCCAATGTATTCCATTTATACAGGACACTCCCTGTACGAAAAAATTAAAACGATGTCGAACGAAAATTTAATTTACAATATATTCTGAAAATTATATACTGATACTGATATCGGAATTTGGTAATGTAATCCGAATCAATAATGATGAAGGGGGAACCAACTTGGCATCTAACGATTCAATCGCTAAGGAAACCAAGGTAAGCGCTTCCATGGACTACACCAAGATCGTCCAATCACAATCTTTTCAAGAACTGTTAAGGAAAAAACGCAATTTCATCGTCCCGCTATCCATCTTTTTCATGGTCTTTTATTTCACCCTACCCCTACTAACTTCCTACTCCAAAGTTCTTAACTCCTATGCTTTCGGGGCAATCAGCTGGGCCTGGATTTTTGCCTTCGCTCAATTTATCATGACCTGGACATTATGCATCCTCTATTCCAAAAAAGCTGCGACATTTGACCGATTAGTGGAAAAAATCATTAAAGAATCGAAAGGATAAAAGGTGAATTCACAATGAATATACTTGCTTTCATATTGTTTCTAATCATTGTCGGGCTAACATTGGTCATTACCTATTTTGCTTCACGGCGCACCAAAACGACCGCGGACTTTTATACGGCGGACAGCAGCCTTACCGGGTGGCAGAATGGTTGGGCCATTGCGGGAGATTATATGTCCGCTGCCTCGTTTTTGGGGATAGCCGGCATGGTCGCACTCTCTGGATTTGATGGTTTTTTCTATAGCATAGGTTTTCTGGTTGCGTATCTGGTCGTTCTTTATATCGTGGCCGAACCGCTCCGTAACCTTGGCAAGTATACATTGGCGGACATGATCGCTGCCCGTTTCAATGAAAAGAAAGTACGCGGTGTCGCTGCCCTTAACACCATTTCCATTTCAACCTTTTATATGATCGCCCAATTAGTCGGTGCAGGTGCCCTTATAAAACTCTTACTTGGAATTGATTATCTTTACTCCGTCATCATTGTAGGCATTTTAATGACCGTATACGTCGTATTTGGCGGTATGACGGCCACCAGTTGGGTCCAAATCGTCAAAGCCGTTTTATTGATGGCAGGTACATTCATCATCTCCATCATCGTATTGGCGAAATTCGACTTTAGCGTGATCGAAATGTTCAAGCAGATGAAAACAGCCACTCCTTTGGGCGGGGATTTCCTCAACCCCGGTAACAAATTCAAGGATCCCTTGGATACCTTATCCCTTAATTTAGCCCTTGTACTCGGTACAGCAGGACTTCCTCACATTCTCATCCGTTTCTTTACCGTGAAAGACGCCATCACAGCCAGAAAGTCCGTCGTATATGCCACTTGGATCATTGGGATCTTTTATATAATGACCATTTTCCTGGGATTTGGAGCGGCAGCTTTTGTTGGATACGACAAAATCATTGGCGCGAATGCGGCCGGGAATATGGCTGCCCCGCTGCTTGCCGAAGCCATTGGGGGTGACTTCCTGTTCGCCTTTGTCTCTGCAGTTGCATTCGCTACCATTTTAGCGGTTGTAGCAGGTCTCGTTCTATCGGCAGCATCTGCTTTTGCCCATGACTTCTATGGCCACATTATCCGGAAGGGCCAAGCCACTGACAAGGAACAAGTCGTTGCTGCTCGTTGGGCATCGATCGGAGTGTCCGTCCTCTCCATCATCCTTGCCTTGTTTGCCCAAAACATGAATGTCGCCTTCCTTGTTTCACTTGCCTTTGCCGTCGCTGCCAGTGCCAACCTGCCCATCATTGTCTTCACGGTATTCTGGAAACGTTTTAACACAGCTGGGGCTGTCACGGGCATGTTAGTTGGACTGGTCAGTTCTTTATTGCTTGTGTTCCTGAGTCCCAATGTCTGGTCACCGGTGGAGGGAGCGGCAATATTCGTCGGGGAGCCATTATTCCCGCTTGCCAATCCAGGCATCATCTCCATCCCGATTGGTTTTATCGCAGCCATCGCCGGAACACTTCTGTCAAGCAAGAAAGCCGATGCAAAAAAATTCGACGAAATTTTGGTAACAGCCAACACTGGGATGAAAGATCCTATATAAGCTAGCTTACTTATTATTTTAAAATATTAAAAAGAGAAAGGAGATCAGGGTTCGGCCTGATCTCCTTTCTCTTTATTTAGAAACATATATCAAGAAGATTCCTGCTAACTTCTCAATCTTAACTTCCTTCTATTGTACTTAGTTACTAACTGGTTCATGACTTCTGCAAAGATCAGCCCCATCGCAATGGCACCAGCCAGCATGAAGACCTTGGCGGCCAATTGAACAGCAACATAAAAATCATTTCCAACAAAATGCTTCATCGCATCATACGACAAACCCCCAGGCACGAGCGGGATGATTCCCGATATATTGAAAACCGTGATCGGCGTTTTATACCTTTTAGCAAAATACTGACTGATAACCGCAACGATAAATGCAGCCGCTAATGTTGCCATGATGCTGTTTATCTCATTTTCAACCAGAAAAAAGTATAAGATCCACCCTAACATCCCTACGAAGCCACATTGTAACAATGAATTTTTTGGTACATTGAAGATGACTCCAAAGGCGGCTGAGGCAATGAAACTTGTAATAAGCTGTGCAATCATCATTCTTCCTCCCCTAAAATCATAAGAAAACAAACGCAGCCGATATTCCTGCCCCAATGGCTAAAGCAGTCAAACCTGCATCAACACCCTTGGATAGGCCTGAAACCAAATGTCCTGCAATTAAATCCCTTGCTGCATTCGTAATTAACAGCCCTGGCACAAGCGGCATCACCGCTCCAATGATTATCTTGTCCAAATGACTTCCGACTCCAATCTGGACAAAGAACATAGCTGCTAGACCTACGACTAATGAGGCGATGAATTCAGCAAAAAAACGAACTTCCAGTAACCGGTGCAAATAAAACAGGCATGAGAAGCCCATTCCTCCAGCTATACAGGACCAGATGAAATCATTCCACTGGCCTTGGAACATGATTAAAAAGCAGCCGCTCGATATAAATGCAGCAAAGACCTGTACCCACATGGGATACCCCATCCCGGCCTTTTCGATTTGTTTTAACTGTAAATAAGCTTCCTCCGGTGTCATTTCCTTGCTGGAAATGCTTCGGGATATGCTGTTGACCAGCGTCACCTTATGTAAATCTGTAGATCGTTGGGAAACTCGAATTAATTTTGAAGCCGGGTGCATGCCATCCAGCGAAAAAATAATTCCTGTAGGGGTCGAAAAACTATGTGAGTCACCGCATCCAAACGCTGCAGCGATTCTTACCATCGTATCCTCCACCCGTGAAGTTTCCGCTCCATTCTGAAGCATGATTTTTCCCGCAAGTAAACATACATCTATAATTTCATTGTATAGTAAACGATCATCCATTTTATCCTCTCCATCACTTCATGCATGAGTTTCCCTCAATAACAGATAACGATCATACCAAGTTAAATCCACCTCATAATAGCCCAATTCCCGTGAAAAGGATATAAAAATATTACCTATTTAATTTATCAATTCCATTAACCGCCACTTCAGACTTCCTTAGTACCAGTATTCCCCTTATTTCTTGCCGAAACCGTTTAGTTAACAGAAAGATTCATTTATAACCATAAATAAAAGGAGTGCGGGCACACGAACCCTGCATCCCCTTTTTCCCGTTCAGTACGACTATATGCCCTTTTGAATGAAGCAATCCACGGTTTCATTAAACAAATCGCTTTCTTCCATAAATGGACAATGGCAACTATCTTCAAAGATTACTAGTTTGGAATTTGGAATGTTTTCATGCAAATGTTCCCCTGCTGCAACAGGAATTACTTTTTCATGCCTTCCAAAACAGAGAAGTGTCGGAATATTGATTTTTGGCAAGAATTCACGATAGTCCACAATCGATTGGTCAAATAGAATGCTACTGGCAATGGATTCCGGCATTTTGGTCACTTCCCCAAGCATCCAGCTTGCATCCTCTGCAGATAATTCATTGTTGAACATGGAAGCAAGGAAGCTTTGTAAAAATGGGGCACGATTCGTTTGAATTTCAGTCATGAAGGCAATCAACGTGTCCATATCAAATGCACCGATATTAAAATCGGGCCACTTAAAGTCAGAGGCCAATTCATCCACAATCACGGTTGAATGAATATTTCCCTCACCGAATTGCTTAAGATAATCCCAGACGACAAATGCCCCCATGGACCAGCCTACAAGTATGACATCCTTTAATCCCAGTTTACCTATGAATGCATGAAGATCTTTGGCATAAACGGAGACCGTATTTCCGTAATGTACATGATTTGACTGACCATGGCTTCTTAAATCAAGTAAGATCGTTCTATATTTATCCGAAAAGTACGGAAGCTGCCTTTTAAAGAACCGGCTGCTCATCCACACACCATGGATGAAAATAACCGGTCTTCCCTGTCCCTTTTCTTCATAAAATAACCGAACGCCCTCTTCCACCTCAACAAATGCCATTCTATCCCTCCTTCACTATTTTTTCACAACCCATTCCCTATTATTATGTATTGCATATCTCCTTTTAACATTCCTTCCTATAAAAAAATATTGTCAAACCTGATTTTAGAGTTGATAATGAAGTATATTTTTATTGATATCTTCATCCTGAAAGGACGGAAATTTAATGAAGAGCTTTATCAAAAACTATCGATCCTCTTTAATATTACTGACTGCCATTATTATCGGTGGGATAGCTGGCGTGGTTTTCGGGGAAAAAACCTCGATCATACAGCCGCTAGGGGACTTATTCTTAAATCTGATGTTCACGATCATCGTGCCATTGGTATTTTTCAGCATTGCTTCAGCGATTGCCAATATGAGCGGAATGAAGCGTCTCGGAAAAATCATGGGAAGCATCGTTCTCGTTTTCCTGACAACAGCCGCTTTAGCTGCCGTCATTGGATTTATTGGGACAACCATCGTAAATCCGTTGGAAGGCACAGATACGACAGCCATTAAGGAACTGATGGAAAACAGTTCCCCTGAAGAGACCATCGAAGAAGTTTCTTTCTTCAGTCAGCTGGTCAACACTGTAACCGTTTCCGATTTCCCAGAACTGTTCTCTAGAAGCAATATGCTTCAGCTTATCGTTTTCTCGGTATTAATCGGGCTTTCCACTGCACTGGCCGGTGAGAAAGCAAGACCGATTACCGAGTTTTTGACAGCGGGTACAGCTGTCATGATGAAGGTCGTCAAAATCGTCATGTACTATGCTCCAATTGGACTTGGTGCTTATTTTGCGGCGATAATCGGCCAGCTTGGGCCGCAGATTTTAGAAGGCTACGCTCGCACTTTCATTCTTTATCTAGTCTTGGCCTTGATTTATTATTTCGGCTTCTTCACTTTGTATGCCTTTATCGCAGGCGGGAAAGATGGGGTTAAACTATTTTGGAAAAATGCCCTGACACCGTCCATTACAGCCATTGCAACTTGTTCTAGTGCCGCATCCATTCCAGTCAATCTGGAATCAGTCAAGAAAATGGGCGTGCCTAAGGATATAGCGGAGACTGTCATCCCACTCGGAGCCAACACTCATAAAGATGGTTCGGTATTCGGCGGGGTATTGAAAATCGTTTTCCTATTCAGCTTATTTGGAAAGGATATGACAAGCATATCAAGCATTTTAAGTATACTGGCTGTTGCCTTTTTGGTTGGAGCCGTTATGGGTGCCATTCCTGGGGGCGGCATGATTGGGGAAATGCTGATTCTGAGTGTATTCGGCTTCCCTGTTGAAGTCCTGCCGATCATTGCCGTTATATCCACGATCATCGATGCTCCTGCTACACTGCTTAACTCAACAGGAAACACCGTTTGTGCCATGCTTGTCACAAGGCTAGTTGAGGGAAAAAAATGGTTAAAACAAGCATTCATTAAAGAAGCTGTATGATTCTTATAACTGACTGGCTCCTGGTTAAAACAGGAGCCAGTTTTTTCATTTTCGCGACTTTCTTTCAAACAGTACTTTAATTGACAAGGGGTTCCTACCCCTTACATAGAATTAAAGATTGGAGGAGGGATTTGAATGTTAATGAAATGTTTACCTGCCGCAATCCTTATCACGGGACTATTATATATTTTTTTTATACCGGAAGAGCCTTTAATCATTAAAATCATGTTCAAGGTCATCCCCATGTTATTAATTTTGCTCTACGCCTGCACAAATGTGGGAAGACGGGATCGATACCAATCCTTCATACTTCTTGGTTTATTCTTTTGCATGCTTGGAGATGCTTTGTTAATCTGGTTCGTCATCGGGCTTTGTGCCTTCTTGATCGGCCACCTTTTCTATATTTCGGCATTCTTTAGACTGTGGAACTTTTCATGGCTCCGATTCGCGGCAATTCTTCCGATTAGCATTTACTCCACTTGGATTGGACGTGAAATTGTACATTCGTTAATCGAAAAAGGTGAGCATGACCTCATCATCCCTGTAATCTGTTATGTAACGGTCATCTCCCTCATGGGCTGGGCGGCATTCATGACCGGCAATGCGGCCGTCATCATCGGCGGGGTCCTGTTCGTGATTTCCGACTCCATTTTATCTTGGAACAAATTCATCGATGCTGTTGCCTATTCCGGACCACTGATCATGCTTACCTACTATGCAGCCCAGTTTTGCATCGCTAACAGCATTCGCATGAAACCTTCTTTCCAGTTATCGAAAGATTTGCAAAGTGAACGGCCAAACCTTTGAACCCCGAATATCCGTTCGTTTCACATGAAACAATTTTTCCATTAAAAAAGGCATCCACAGCTCTAATGGAACTGTGGACGCCCTTTTTCAACCTTTAATTTTCTTAATGAAGACTACTTTTAAATAATTGCCTTCCTTATATTCCCTGCTTGTTTTAAAATCAGCCGGTAATGAGAATTGTTCCATGATCTCGTACTTTCCATTCATTTCCTTGAAAGCAACATCAATGAAGCTCTTGAATTTTTTCATATCGAATGTACTGCAATTAGTTGAGGCGATAATGATCCCATTGTCTTCCGTAATGGAAATGGTATCCTTCAATAGATTCGTATAGTCTTTCCCGGCACTAAAAGTAAACTTCTTCGATTTGGCAAAGCTGGGCGGATCAAGGATGACCATTTCAAATTTCAAAGCTTTCTTCACCGCATATTTAAAATATTTGAAAACATCCATCACCACGATATTGTGAGCTTCAGGATCTATGCCATTCACACTGAACTGCTCGATCGTCTTTGGTAAACTGCGATTCGCCAGGTCGACACTCGTTGTTTTAACAGCACCGCCTAAAGCGGCAAACACGGAGAATGCCCCCGTATAGGAGAACATATTCAACACCGTTTTCCCTTTTGAATATTCATCCCGGATTTTCCTTCTGACATCGCGTTGATCAAGGAAGACACCGACCATTGCCCCATCATTCAGATAAACAGCGAAGTGGACTCCATTTTCCTTTACAAGAAGCGGAAATGCCGGCTGTTCGCCCATGACAAAATCGTCTTCATCCACGTACTGCCCCTTTGTATCAAAGCGTTTCTTCTGATAAATCGATTTAACCTCGACCGTTTCCTGCAATGCCTTAATGATGTAGTCTTTAAAGAAATATATTCCTTTGCTATACCAGCTAATGACATAGTGACCATCATAATGATCAATGATTAAACCGCCAATTCCGTCACCTTCCCCATTAAACAAGCGGAAAGCTGTAGTCTCCCCATCTTCAAAAAATGACTTTCGGAATTCGCATGCTGCCTGGATTTTGCCGGTAAAGAAGGCTTGATCAATCTTTTCATCTTCTCTTTGGGTCAATACCCAGCCATAGCCCTTATTCTGTTTACCATAATATCCTTTTGCCAGAAAGCGGTTGTTTTCATCCACCAAACGCACCAATGCCCCCTCTTCCCTAAGGTCATTAAGGTTGGCTATCGACTCTTTAACAATCAAGGGAAAACCCTTGCCGATTTTACTCACGAACTTAGCCTTCACTTTTATATCTATTTCTTTTCCCATATATATCATCCTATCTATGCATATGCTTTCCTCCCCATTTTACCCTAATCCCTTTATAAATAAAAACCAGCCCGGTTCCTTAACCAGGCTGGTTTCTAGAAACTTTGATTATGAAACTTCCAAATGTAGATCTCCTGGCTTAACTTTACCCATCATCTTCAATACCCGATGCAATGCAAGTGTGATCAAAGCTGGCAATACCATACCCACTGCCACATAAACCAAGAACGTGTACAACCCCTGACCAGTTATTATGGCAATCGGGGCAATCATTGAACTTAACCCCATGCCTCCAAGCTCATACGGCACTTGAAAATCGAATGCCAAGGTAGCGATAGGCGCACAGATGATTGCCGCCACAAAAGGCGGAACGGCATATAATGGTTTCTTGATTAAGTTAGGAAATTGAACTTTTGGCGTAACGACCATCTGTGCCAGGAACCCGCCCATATCATTATCTTTATAAGACATGACAGTGAACCCTACAAACTGAACGGTACATCCGATTAGAGCTGCAGCACTGGAAACGGGATCTAATTGCAGAGCGATCGCCAGTGCAGCGGAAGACGCCGGTGTCATCAATAATATGCTCCATACCAAGGCAATGACCATTGAACCGATTAAGGGAGAACCTGCGACCGCAGCGGTGGTTTGGCTGCTTATCCATGTTAGGAGCGGAGTGGTGACAAGAGCCAGGCCATACCCCGAAACTCCACCGACAAGAACTGCTCCCATTGGGATGGCCATGATGTCCAACTTCGTTTTGCCGATTAGGCGCTTACCTATATATGTTGCAATTACTGCTGCCAAGACAGCACTTAGCGGCTGACCCGTAACAATCGTGAAAGCACCCTCAGCAGTTCTGTGAATGGCAGCACCCCCAACAGCACTTGAAGCCATGGCGCTAAAGATAATTAATGAATTTCCACCTAGCTGATATGCGATGCCTGCTCCTAAAGCCGGTGCCAGCAAGACCTTTGCGGCCCCGCCTATTGCCAGGAAGACCTCCCAATCTAAATATCCCCCTATGGATTCAAACAATAACCCGATCCCTAATGTAACCAAAACAGCGTTGGCTATCCCTGTCGATGCCTTGTACATTCGATCGCTGAAGTATTCTTTCCTGCTCACTATATCTCCACTCCTTAATTAATTATCAAAATATTCAATTTTATAAAACACAAAAAAAATAAAGGTCTTCATTTTAAAAACCTATTAAGTATATCGCACCGCTTCCTATAACGTCTGTTCGTATAATAACATGAATTTTCTGATAATGTAAGAAGTATTTTTATTCTAATAAAATAAAAGCGTTTTCAAAAATAAAGGTTTAACCCATTATTATACAAGAAAATACTAATATTATATTATTCCAAAATAGATTTTCCTTTTTTAGGATGTGCTATATGGAAGATATTTCGAGACATTCGCGACAAAAAAAAGAACCCGATTCAAGGATTCTCTCACTAGCTGGATATCTGGACCCAACTTATTCTTATTGAAAACCTTCCAATGTTGCAAAAGTGTCCTTCAAAAATTGGTAAAACAATTTCTCCGTTGGCATAAGTTCCCGGTCAGTTGGAACGATGACCCCTACAGCCCTGGTAACAGACGGTTCCTCCAGCGGCAATTTAACCGTAAAACGTGGCAAGCTATCAATCAAGGAAATCTCAGGTATCAAGGTTATACCCAACCCTGCCCCCACCAGGCCTTTTATAGCATCAGTATCTTTTCCTTCAAATGCCACTTCCGGTTCAAAGCCATGCAGTTTGCAAGCTTTCATGACAAGATCCCTTAAAACATAGCCCTTTGGAGATAGGATGAACGGATTTCCTTTAAGTTCATTCAAGCATAGTGATTTCTTCAAGGCCAAAGGATGACTTTCTGGTAAAAGGGCAACTAAGTTCTCAATAAATAGCGTTTCACCTTTGATTTTCTTTTCATTCGTCGGCAGAGGCCCGATCAAGGCCATGTTAATATTACCTTTTATTACTGAATCTATCAGGTATCGATATGAGCCTTGTTTCAAAGTGAACTTTGCCTGCGGATAACTTTCCCTGAAGTCGGAAATGACCCTTGGCAATACATAAGAAGCCAAACTGCTGGGAAAGCCAATGCGGATTGTCCCTTTTTCTGGATCCAGACTTTCAGCCATCTCACGCTTGGCACGATCGATTATATCCATAGCTTGTTCCATATTCGTTAAAAATGTATGTCCTATAGGCGTCAATCTGATCTTTCGGCCTTCCCGGATAAATAGGGGCACACCTAATTCTTCTTCTAAATTGTAGATTTGACGACTGACTGCCGACTGGGCAACATGCAAGTTCACTGCTGCTTCCGTCATATGTTCACGCTTTGCCACTTCAATGAAATATTCGATTTGCCTTAATTCCACTCTAAGCTCCCTCTTCCATATCAAAACAGCATGTTACTTATCTAATATTCAGATTGTTTGTTTTATTTTTAAATTATATCATGAAAGTATCGTATAAAGACTGATATCTTATTCAATTGTATTTTAAGACTAAATTACCTTAAGGGAGAGAGAACAATGACCACTTCACAAGAAGTCGAGCATAAGGAATTACAAGTTGCCAAAGAGTTCGTAAGTCAAGTATATGCACAGGTGAAGGAGCGCAATCCCCACGAAAGTGAGTTCCATCAAGCCGTAAAAGAGATATTCCTTTCATTGGTCCCCGTTTTTGCAAATCATCCTGAATATATGAAAAGCGGAATATTGGAGAGGCTGGTTGAACCCGAAAGAATGATCACCTTCCGTGTTACATGGGTTGATGACCTGGGAAATGTTCAAGTCAACCGTGGTTTTCGTGTACAATTCAACAGTGCAATCGGGCCATTCAAAGGCGGTCTTCGATTCCATCCCACTGTCAATTCCAGCATCATTAAGTTTCTTGGTTTCGAGCAAATCTTTAAAAACTCTCTTACTGGCCAGCCGATCGGTGGGGGAAAAGGCGGATCGGACTTCGATCCTAAAGGAAAATCGGACGCGGAAATCATGCGCTTTTGCCAAAGTTTCATGGCAGAACTAGCTCGCTATATCGGACCTGATACAGATGTACCGGCTGGAGATATCGGAGTCGGTGCAAGGGAGATCGGTTACCTGTTCGGTCAGTATAAAAAGATGCAAGGCAGCTACCATGCTGGTGTCTTAACCGGTAAAGGCATAAGTTACGGCGGAAGTTTGGCCCGTACAGAAGCGACTGGTTATGGAACGGTTTACTTCGTCGAAGAAATGCTAAAAGACAAAGGGTTACAATTCCATGGCAGCACTGTCGTTATCTCCGGATCTGGCAATGTATCCATTTATGCCATTGAAAAAGCTACACAGCTAGGCGCAAAAGTTGTTGCATGCAGCGACTCCAATGGCTATATATATGATGAAAATGGCCTGAACCTTGACACAGTTCGACGTCTAAAAGAAGTGGAACGAAAACGTTTGAGCGAGTATGTCGATGCGCACCCGGAAGCCGTATACCATGAAGGAAGCTATGGTATTTGGTCTGTACCATGTGACATCGCACTGCCTTGTGCCACACAAAATGAAATCGATGAAGAAGCAGCAAAATTACTGGTCAAAAACAATGTGAAGGCAGTTGGTGAGGGTGCCAATATGCCCTCAACCCTCGAGGCCATTGATGTATTCCTCAATAACGGCATCCTTTTTGGACCAGCAAAAGCAGCCAATGCAGGCGGCGTTGCCGTGTCTGCACTTGAAATGGCTCAAAACAGTGCCAGAATGCCTTGGACTTTTGAAGATGTCGATACCAAGCTGCACGAGATCATGAAAAACATCTATAAAAATAGTGTAGAGGCCGCAGAGGCATATGGTGCGCCTGGCAACTTAGTTGTCGGGGCCAATATTGCCGGATTCCTTAAAGTGGCGGATGCGATGCTGACTCAAGGTATACTCTAGCAATCAGTTGATTTAGGAGGCGGTTCCGACTAGGACCGCCTTACTTTTGTAAAAGAGCGTTTTCATTTTCTTATACCACTCATTCATATCAATTCAAGCTGGGTATCCACAATTAGATAACATCAATTGGATTCAAAACATTTCTTTCTTACGACAAAAAAGAGTGCCGGAAAAGTTCCGGCACTCTTTTTGTTGAAAGACAATCATTCTTTTGTGACCAATTTCAATGGAACGGATATTGTCTCATCCACTTTGTCACCTTTTAGGATTTTTTCAGCCGCATTAACCGCTTCTTCACCGATAAGTGCCGGTTGTTGGGCGATTGTAGCTTTTAGTTCACCGTTTTCAACTGCTTTCAATGCATCATCATTTCCGTCAAAACCAACCACGATGATGTCTTTTCCTGCTGCCTTGATTGCTTCAATGGCTCCTAGTGCCATTTCATCATTATGGGCGAATACCGCTTGGATGTCTTTATTGCCTTGCAGGATATTTTCCATGACATTAAGCCCTTTTGTCCGGTCGAATTCCGCCGTTTGGCTTGTCAGGACATCTAGCTGCTTGTCCGCAATATTGTGGAAACCTTTCCCGCGTTCACGAGTTGCGGATGCTCCGGATACCCCTTCAAGCTCCACTACTTTCGCTTTATCGCCAAGCTCCTTAACTAGATATTCTGCAGCCATTTCCCCGCCAGCCACATTGTCGGAAGCGATGAATGTTTCAATGTCACCTTCGTCTGAAGAACGGTCAATCGTGATAACTGGAATGCCTGCTTCATTTGCTGATTGAACGGCTGAAGATATTGCCGCAGAGTCAGTAGGATTCACAAGAAGGACATCAACCTTTTGAAGAATTAAATCTTCAATTCCGCTAATTTGTTTTGCTGTATCATCTTGGGCGTCAACAACTGTGACTTTCATGCCTTTTTCTTTTGCCTCTTTTTCAATGCCATCTTTTAAGGAAACGAAGAATGGGTTGTTTAAAGTGGAGATGCTGACTCCGACTTTCACGTCTTTCATGGAGTCTTTCTTTTCTTTTTTATCATCCGATAAACCAGAGTCCATTGAACAGGCAGCCAAGACCATTAAAGAAAGAACCATGATGATTGATACTATTTTTTTCATTGATTACACCTCTTCTTATGATTTTTTACGGTCAAGTAAGACCGCAATTAATATAACTGCACCCTTTACCACTTGCTGGTAGAAAGAGGATACACCAAGTAAATTCATGCCGTTATTCAAGGTACCGATGATCAGGACACCCACCAGCGTACCGAACAACCGCCCTTTACCGCCTGAAAGGCTCGTTCCGCCTAGCACCACGGCTGCAATGGCATCCATTTCATAGGATTGGCCTGCAGTCGGCTGTGCCGAATTAAGACGGGATGTTAAAATGGCACCAGCGATTGCCGCCATCGTACCGGCCAGACCATATATGGCCACCTTGACTCGGTCAACTTTAATCCCTGAAATACGGGAAGCCTTTTCATTTCCCCCAATGGCATATGTTTTACGGCCAAAGGATGTTTTATGAAGCAGGAACCATAGGATCAAGAAAGCGATGACCATCACCACGGCCGGTACTGGCAGTCCCAGGAAGTAACCTCTCCCAAGCATCTGGAACATTTCAGAATCGCCGATTCCAGTAATCGGCTTTCCATCTGTATACACAAGCGTTAATCCCCGGAAAATCGTCATGGTTGCCAGTGTCACGATGAAAGGGGCCATTTTCCCCTTAGAAACGAGAATCCCATTGATTACACCCATTATTGCACCTAGTAGAATCCCTACTAGTATAGCTAAAATCGGATCTAATCCCGAGACCATCATACCAGCCATAAGTGCGCTGGATAGAGCTAAAATGGAACCGACGGACAAGTCGATGCCACCTGTCAATATGATAAAAGTCATTCCAAATGCAATAAGTGCATTGATGGAGGTTTGACGCAATAAATTCAAAATATTATTCGGTTCCATGAATGATGGATTTAAAACGGTTATTACGATAAATAAAAGTACCAGGGCGAGTAACGGACCAAATTTCTGCCAAATCCCGCTTTTCCCTGTAGCCTCAAGTTTCATCCTAGTTCCCTCCTGTCGCCAATGCCATAATTTTTTCTTGTGTCGCATCCTGTTTTAACAATTCCCCAGCAATTTCACCTTCGTGAACCACAAGGATTCTATCACTCATTCCAATGATTTCGGGAAGTTCTGACGAAACCATGATGATGGCTATGCCCCGCTCCGTCAATTCATTCATCAATTCATAAATTTCACGTTTCGCACCAACATCTATGCCCCGGGTCGGTTCATCCATGATTAAAACTTTAGGGGAAGTGCCGATCCACTTGGCTATTACCACCTTCTGTTGATTTCCTCCGGACAGATTGCCGATGACCGTTTCGGCAGAAGATGTCTTCACATGAAGTCGCTTAATCATCATTTCGGCAAAGTTCATCTCATCTTCCGTTTTTACGATTCCGCCAGGAGCAAAACTCTTGAGATTCGGCAAGCCGATATTTTCCCTTACAGAAAAGTCCAGGATCAACCCCTCTTCTTTACGATTTTCCGTAATGAAAGCCAGACCGTGCCGAACTGCATCAGTTGGTTTCCGTATGGAAACTTTTTTGCCTTCAATGGTAATTTCACCCCTGTCTATTTGATCGACACCAAATAGGGCGCGCATTATTTCTGTTCTGCCTGCTCCCATTAATCCGGCTACACCGACAATCTCACCTTGCCGAACCGAGAAATGGATATCTTCAAAAAGCCCCTTTTTAGTTAAACCTTTTACATCAAGGACTATGTCGCCAGCATTCGCTTCACGATGAGGAAACCGATCCTCCAGCTCCCGCCCGACCATTTTCTGAACGACTTCATCGAAATTTGTATCTGCAATTCTTTTCGTATCGACTGTTTTACCGTCACGCATTACGGTGATCCTGTCACAAATGGCGAATATTTCTTCCATTCGGTGAGAAATATAAACAAGCGATACTCCCTTTTTGGTAAGTCCCTTCATCACTTCAAAGAGCTTCTCTATTTCTCTATCAGTTAAAGCGGCAGTGGGCTCGTCCATGATGATGACTTCGGCATCCGTCATGAGCGCCTTGGCAATTTCAATCATTTGCTGTTCCCCGACAGAACAAAGTCCGGCTTCCTTATCAAAAGGAAGGGAAATATTAAGTGTTTTAAAAATCTCGTTTGCACGCGCTTTCATTTGTTTCTCCTTCAGGACACCGAAGGCATTCACCATTTCCCTGCCGATAAATAGATTCTCAAGCACAGTCATTTCCGGCCAAATATTCAATTCCTGACGGATAAAGGCCATTCCCACCTCTTCCGCTTCCTTTGAATCCTTGAATGAGGTTTCTTTACCGTTAATCTCAATCGTTCCTTGATCTTGTTTGTGCAGCCCGGTCAAAATGTTCATCAAGGTTGATTTTCCCGCTCCATTTTCCCCCATTAGTGCATGTACTTCCCCAGCCTCTAAAGAAAAATGAACACCTTCCAATACCTTATTTTGACCAAATGCTTTATAAATATTGTGCATTTCGATTTGCATGCTCATCATCTCATTTCTTTAAAAGAATACTCCAGACTGCAATATGCAATTTGAATATGGCGTCGTCTCCCCGGTCCGGATTATTGCTTTCGCGTTACTTGTCAGCCTTTTAAAATCCTCATGGGAAACATATTCAATCGCTGCTCCGAATTGCTGCTCCATGTATTGATGCTGTTCCGGGTTTTTAACCTTCACTTCTGTGGCAGCGATAACTTTTTCAACAACCATATCTTCGTGAACCGCCCGGACGACATCTTGAAATGATGGTGTTCCAGGCGTCAATGCTAAGTCTATCTTGCAAACTCCCGGTGGCACCGGCAGCCCGGCATCACCTACGACAATATAATCGGTATGACCAAGGTCAACCAGGACCTTGGCTATTGAACTGTTGATGATTCCTTGACGTTTCATGCTTCAAAGCCCCTCTCGACCTCTAACCTTTGCGGCATGCCACCTTGAGCGCCTAACTTCGTCACGGAAATGGAGGCTGCCCGGTTCGCGAATGACAAACATTCGTCAAAACTTTTTCCTTCTGCAACCGCCACGGCAAAGGCAGCATTGAATGTATCCCCTGCGCCTGTTGTATCCACCGCTTCGACTTCAAAGCTTGGAACAACCTTTTCTTCATGTCCGTCAAAATAACGGACGCCATTTTTTCCTTCGGTAATGAATAATTTATTTGGATACTCAGTCAGGACTTTCGTTCTATCTCTCCCATTGAATAGAATCTCGAATTCATGTTCATTCGGAGTAAGGAATGACGCCTGTTGAATGACAGCCTCGCTTAGCTTGCGGGCGGGAGCTGGGTTCAATAGTAATCTCTTTTGAAGCGTGTTGCACATTTCAGCCAGATATTCTACGGTTTCCTCTGGTATTTCCTGCTGAACCATCACGATATCCGATTCCTCTATCACCTTTTTCGCCTTTTGTACATATTCGGGAGTAATGAAATCATTCGCACCTTTAACAACAATAATGCTGTTATCACCTTCAGAAAGGGTAATGTGTGCTGTCCCGGAAGCGGAACCTGTAACCGGTTCCACATACTCCGTATTTACATGATTTTTTTTCAGGTTTTCTAAGATGATCTCTCCATAGACATCATCCCCTACACATCCAACCATTGACACTTCTGCACCAAGACGTGCCGCTGCAACAGCCTGATTGGCTCCCTTTCCTCCAGGGACCGTGATAAATGACTCTCCTAAAACCGTTTCCCCGGCCATTGGCCTCTTAGTCGATGTCACCACTAAATCCATTGAGGAACTTCCCACTACTGCAATTCTAATCATGTCTTCTCCGCCTTCCTTCTCGTTGTTTGTCTCTCCACAAAAGAAACAGGGAGCTTTTTATGTGTTACTTCCATTTTTTCTTGATCGATCTTTTTAATTAGCATTTCTGCCGCTTGTGCCCCCATCTCATAGGCTGGCTGCCGAATTGTCGATAACGGTGGGTGCAATAACGCCGTGAAGGAGATATCATCATAGCCGATCAATTGTATGTCTTCCGGTATTCGTATTCCCCGTTTTAAAATCTCTTGAAGTGCGGCAGCTGCAACAATATCATTACAAGCAATGATTCCATCCGTTTCCGGATATTTCTCGAACAGCTGCTTCACGCAAGTTTGGCCGCCCTGAAGTGTTAGGGATGAATCCATGACTTGCACGTTCACTTTTGCTTGTTTCAATTCCTCCAGTGCTGCCATGTACCGTTCATATACAGGCTTTATTTCGACTGGCCCTCTAATGAGGACGATATTCGTACTGCCTCTATCCAGCAATACGCGTGCTGCCAGTTTACCGCCTGTTTTTTGATCGGAATAAACAGCTGGTAATTTCTCTCCCGTACGGTCGAGAAGGACTACTGGAATATCCAGATTATCGAAATTTTCATTGGCTTCTACACTAGTGGAAGCAATCATGCCCACTACATTATTTTGCAGAAAAGTGTCAATATATTCTATTTCTTTATCTCTCTTTTCATCACTATTTCCAAAAATTAACCGATATCCAAATTGCTGCAGATAATCCTCGACACCTCTTGCCATTTCTGGGAAGAAGGGATTCGTAATGTCCGGTAAAATCAATCCAACCAATTTGGATTTACGTTTGTAGAGGGATCTTGCCACTTCATTCGGTTTATAATTTAATTTTTCAACAGCTGCCATGACCACCTTTTTTGTGTCCTCATGTGCATAACCACTGCCATTCATAACTCTGGAAACCGTTGCCACAGAAACCCCAGCTTCCTTTGCCACATCCCGAATAGTTGCCAATATATCACCCTCAATAATTTTGTGTAACCGTTTACACATAGCTTATCACCAAATTATATGAACGGCAAGCCCTATTCCAAAGATAATTTTTAGGTAATTCGAACCAAATAGGATAACATATTCTTATTTATGCGTATATTTATTAACCATTACCGCTTTATAAACTTTGTAACAAAGTTGATTGGAACAGGTGTACGAGACTCCTGCGGGAAAAGTGCATCTAGGGGAGACACTGCATGCGCAAGCCGAGGGCTGACCGCCCGCGGTAAGCGAGTGCCTGGAGCGGAAATCAACGGTCAATTTGTAAAAGCCAAAAGAAAACTGGCCCAAAAGTCTGAGCCAGTTTAACTTATAGCGTTTTTGCAGGTAACTTTTCATAAAGGGCATTATTCACATGCCCGAATTCAGATGCATGCGGACGGTCTTCACCATCGCTATATCCATATTGAAGCATCCGATTTCTATTCAGGCAGAGTTTCGTTAATTTTGGCGCAAAGAAATTGAATGTATCGAAACGATCCTGTAACATAGGGAATTTTTTCTGATGCGTAAGGATTGTTTGAGCTACGCCTTCCCAAAAAGCATTCTCATCCAAAAGGGACCTCTTCATCAGGAGTGTTGACAAGTATCGGAAATGACAGATGAATAGTCCCGTGAAAATGAATTGAACCAGCCCCTCGGGAGTCTCACTTCTTAGTACTTTCCTTAAATCATCAGGAAGCTTGCTTAATTCAGGAAGCGGCTGATCACTGACGTTCACATCATCCACAAAATCCTTGATGGCCAAACGGTGAGGCTTGTAATCCTTCAAAACTAAAATGGTATTTTGACCATGCGGCGAGAAGACCAATCCATATTGATAAATAAAATGTAATAATGGTGATAGAATGACGTCGAACAATTGAGCTGTCCAGGCTTCTGCAGTCAATCCCGATTTTTCAATGAGGCTTTCTACATATGGTTTCCCTTTGCTGTCCACATGTAAAAGGGACGCAAGCGTAATGGGCTTTTCACCGTCTTCCATATAACTGTATATGCTTTCTCTCCAAATACCACCCAGCATCTCTAAATATTGATAGGGTACATTCTCTAGTTTGGAATAATACGGGTGATCAACATTTAAACTGGCCACTTCACCAGGAAGCACTACTTTGCATTGTTCTTTCAAGAATGAATCATTTTGATAAATGTTCTTTATATACGTTGTGATTTTTGGTGCAATGACCGTGCGTTCAGCTGGCAATCCTCGGTAGACCAGCGTATTTAAAATGCTCATCGGCAGCTTGACGTGGTGTTTATCCTTATTCGATACATTAACGAATGTCCGGATGGATTGTTGCGGCAGATACTTATCAGGACCATTTCCTAAAGCTACGATCAGCCCTTTGGCCAAGTCATCGGTAAAGTTCTGGATGATTATATTCTTCCACTGCCATTCATGGACTGGGAGGTAGTAATAGTTTTCTGCGTTCAGCCCTTTTTCCGTCAATATCTTTGCAAATGATTTTTGGGTTTTCCCATCCAGTTCATTCTCCATCAATTGCTTATAGGATAACGTTTCGACTGAATTGAACTCCCCCCTCGTTTTATGGACGGCAATCCAAGATAACTGGACTTCCTTCTGGTTTTCTGGAGCGAACTTCAAATAATCATCATAACCGAAACCGATTCTTCCCTTGTTATAAGCAATCCAAGGGTGACCGCTCATTTCTCCTTCAAGTAATGCATAATCCAGTTCGACTAAATCATCTGCATCTTGTTCAGGTTTGGATAGCAATTGGAGATCCGCAAGCAGCGTATGATGGAATTCCTTGATTAAATGTCCTGTAGTTTCTGCAGTCATCCCAATTAATGGCTGGATGTCTAAAATGAATTGAATGGCATCATTGGCCTGTGTAAAGCCTTCCTTTTCACATACCTGGATCGACTCGGCCTGTACTTCATAGCTGTCAAAAAGACGGGGCGATGCCAAAAATTGATAAGATTTCCCCTCATTTATTTTTAACTCATATAGGTTTCCCGTTTCATTTTCGTTCAGAATAGCTGGATGGATCATATCTTCATACATATACTCAGAAATCATCTTGGCCAGCAGGTTTTGGTTTACTATCGACCAATTGTTTTCTGAAACTGCCTGTTCCACCTCATTTATGAACTGCATATCATTCTCCCCTTCCCTTCTCTTAGTAAGCCATGACAGGTGTTTTTACACGGAATGACTGAAATGCACCCTTTGGCTCGGATGGATAAACTTCTTTACCTGCCAATTGATTGATGATAATCGAATTTCGGAATGCTCCCAAGCCTAGATCCGGAGCACCCACACCATGTGTATGTATCTCGCCATTTTGAATGAAAAGGTGATTCGGTGTAGGGATGTCCGTGCCTACCCTATAGTCTTTCGTTATTGCAAGACGCCCTAAATCATCGCGGACTAAATGGTCCTCCATGGTTTCAAGGAATGCCGGAAGGGTTGATTTATAGCCCGTTCCAAAAACGATCGCCTCTGTGTCCACATCAAATTCGCTATCTTCTACCCACTGTCGGCATTTCAAACTCCAGCCATTTTCTGCGGGGGTAACGGCCGCAACTTCCGTCATGGCCCGAAGTTCAATGGAAAGTTCGGCATTTCCAATCGATTTTTCATACATTTTGTCAAAAATTGCTGCAATTGTCGTAGCACTGATCCCTTTATACAATAAATCCTGTTTCGGCAGGATTTCATCCTTCTTTTCCTGTGGCAGCCGATAAAAGAAATCAAGGTAATCCGGAGTGAAGTATTCCAAACCGAGTTTTGAATATTCCATAGGGAAAAACCCCTTGGATCTTGTATACCAGTTTAGCTGGTATCCATTTTCCCCCTGCTCATTAAGCAGATCCAGAAAGACCTCTGCTGCACTCTGTCCAGACCCGACAACCGTTATGGATTTTTTCTTTAAGACATTTGCTTTATTCCGTAAATAATCGGCCGAATGCAGGATGCTCTCTCCCATATATGGATGAAAGGCCGATGGAACGGTCGGGGCGCTGCCAATTCCCATGACTACATGACGGCTATAATAGACTTCGATCTTTTGTGTTTGTGCATCCCTTACACTGATTTGATAGCAGGGTTCACCTTGTTCCCCTATATATTCAACTGCCTCCACCGCTTTTCCGAAACGGCAGCTATCAAGTTGATCGGCAGTCCAGCGGCAGTAGTCGTTATATTCTTTTCGTGGAATCAAGAATTTTTCAAGAAAGTAGAAATGATAAAGCCGATCATGCTGCTGTAAATAATTCAGGTAACTATATGGGCTTGTCACATCTGCCATGCTGACTAGATCGGCAAAGAAAGGTACCTGCAGAGTTGTCCCTTCCAACAGCATTCCTTCATGCCAATTAAATTCCCGCTTTTTCTCAAAAAAGACGGCATTCAGCTCCGGGGTTTTCTCCAAAAGGGCCGCAAGTCCAAGGTTAAAGGGGCCTATCCCTATCCCTACCAGGTCATAAATAGATTGTTGCTTCTCCATACTTCCACTTCCTCTCGAAGTTCTCCCGTGTACATGACATAAGTAATGCTGTTTTATCAGGGAGCTCAATTTCTTTAATCGGGGTAAACCCGCACTTTTCAAATAAGTAAATCATCTTTGCATTTCGAATATCCGGTTCAGCCATCACTTTTTTTGTATTCGCAGAAAGCAATTTGTATTTCACCATTGCACGTAAAAATGGCAAAGCCAGTCCTTTTCCTAGATATTCCGGATCACCTATGAGTAAATGTATGCCTTGATCTCCCTCTTCGGATTCATAATAATCTTCGATGATATCGCCTTTTACCCAATACGATTCCCAATAGCTCATGGGAATGGAGTCCAGACAGCCCAAATAGAGTGTTTGATGTGTATCAGCCAATGCCTTTTTTAAATGAACGGCGAATTTTTCTTTTGTGAAATTCAAATTCCAGTAGGGTATCACATGACCTTCATGCATCCATTTATGCAATATTTCCAAATCCCTCTCAAATTCAACTTTGACAAATGAAAGCTGTTGATTGCGGTCCTTCAGTATTTCTTCATAACTATTTTTCATGGACGGCCATAACCCCCTGCGCGAACGGATTATCAATCGTTGTATAAACGGATTGTGTCTCAAGTGAACCAACAAGCTCATCCATATCATGGAATCGTGTCAGTAAATTAGCCTTACACGATGATTCCCGGGCATGAAGCAACTTTGAAACAACTCGTTTCATCCCTTCATCTTCGCTTTCCCTGCTGCATGTTTCCAGTTGTTCCTGAACGAGCTGTAACAGTTTGTTCTCTGATACTAATCCTTCCGTACCAAAATTATTGATTAAGCCTAATAAGTGATTAAAAAAGAAATAGTATTGCAGTCTTTCTTCAGCGACTTCATCAGAACAAATCGTGAAGCTTTTTTCACTTAGTTCAGGCAAGATCTTCAGCAGCCTGTCCACTTTGGACTCACAATAGTAATACCCTTGATTATCACGATAATAAAAAGTGGCTGGATAACCATCTTGAAGTTGAATGATGGAGTTTTGTTGATGGGCTTCCAAAACAATCCCATACTCTTCAAAAAGCCAAAGCATCGGTTTTAATGTCATTGACAGATAGGTTTTGAACCAATCCTTACTTACTTCTTCGGTACTGCGGTTTTCTTCAGCTGATAATTTGCGGATGATCGCTCCAAGCCTTGATGGTGCACCATAGGCATTATCCTGGCATAAGCCGGCAATCAAGCTTGCTTGTTTATCGTTTTCATAAAAAGGGTTTTCCCGGATATCGACATCGAATCCCGATTCTTGCTCGGTTGTTTTGATCGTTAGGTATGCCGGGTCCTTGATGATACGGAAGGAGGGATGCCGTTCTTTTAGATCGTCGCCCACTTTAGAATCTATTAATTTAGCAATTTCCACACCGCGATCTAATTCTTTTTGCAGATTTGCACGTAAGGAATTCGTGATTTTAACCGGAACGGAAAATTTGTACATATATCTCGATGTGGCATTATATACCGTCCTAAAGGAAGAGGTGGCCGTGAATTTTTTTCCAAGCGGTCCTGCATAAACTAGTGTCCCTTGCTCGATCAGCCTCTTGACCTCTTCTTTTTCGATAAGCACTTTTGCCTGCAGCGGATGTGCCGGGATGATGATAAATTTGCTTTCCTTTTGGCAATACGTGCCTCTGAATTCACTGGAAATCTCCAAGTCACCGGCTAATTCCTGTTTAATGATCTCACTTGCCGATCGGACTTCACTTGAATCCTGGATGACAATCGAAGGTTCTGCCAGGAAGTAGTGCAGCTGAAACTCCCCTTTTAATTCGGGTGAATAGATCCATTCTTCCTTTTCTGAAATGCCCTGCTTGCTTTTCGGCGTCGGGTGGAACAGGTGCCCGAATAAAAGTGACTGCTCTGCTTCGATGTAGGTGAAATCAGG
Organism: Peribacillus aracenensis; assembly: GCF_025175645.1. NCBI lineage: Bacteria > Bacillati > Bacillota > Bacilli > Caryophanales > Bacillaceae > Peribacillus > Peribacillus aracenensis. The sequence continues at coordinate 57,368 of NZ_JANZMJ010000009.1, read as the reverse complement.
GCTTTGAAGTGCACCAATGTCTTCCGTCCTTGCTTCAACATACCGTTGAATATTTTGGCTGCTTAGGATGACACGCAGCATCAATTCATCTTCACTATCGGTCCGGCCCTGCTCATTCAATAATTCTTTAGAAACGATCGAGACCATTGTCACGTAATCTAATTCATGTACTTGCTTGGATGCCGTCTGATAGTAGATCGGGAAGTTGAAAATATGACGCCCCGTTTCCGACCAATATTTAAGCGGAACAAGCAATGCAATATCTTGGGACATGAGCTTACTGACTACTAATGAATCCGGAATGGCCCCTTCTAAATTCGGCCAGTTTTTCGTTTCTTCTAAACTGTAATTTCCGGTTTCCCGGAAATAACAATTCAGAAAGCTTTGCATTGTCGCCCTTTCAGCTATTTGCTTACCATTCATCTTCATTCCTCCATTATCTTGAACATCTCACCTAATACTCGGATTTCGTCTAAAATTCCCTCTATGTGTTCAAGGCTTGTCATTGGATTCAATAGTGTCATTTTTAAATATACCTGTCCGTCAAAACGCGTTTTTGCTAAAAATGCCCGTCCGCTTTTTAATAATTCTTGCTGAATCTGTTTATTTAATAGATTTACTAACTGATCACTTTCTCCCTCGGGATTATAACGGAATACAACCGCATTCAATTCAGGTTCTTTATTTAATACTGTGAACCCTTCCTGCTTATCGATCTTCGCTGCCACTTCACGTGCCAGATGGCAAGTATAGTCGATCATTTCGGCAAAGGTATCCAGTCCAACGACCTTCAATGACATCCAGAGTTTCAATGCGTCGAACCTTCTCGTCGTTTGAACCGATTTATTGACTAAGTGAACCATGCCCTCGGCTTCATCTTCCTGAGGATTCAAGTAATCGGCGTGATGCTGGATATATTGAAATGAGCTGCTGTCAGAGACAAGAAAAGCACCACAGCTGATGGGTTGATAGAATAATTTGTGAAAATCAACCGTAATAGAGTCGGCCCGTTCCATTCCGCTGATTAACTCTTTGTAATCCTTACTTAAAATCATCGCGCCTCCATATGCGGCGTCCACATGCAGCCATATCCCATTCTTCCTTGCCGCTTCGGACAATTCATGTAATGGATCGATTGAACCGAAATCCGTTGTTCCACAAGTTGCAACGATGGCAAATGGCAGTAAACCCTGTTCCTCTAAAATCGACATTTGATGATTTAATTCATCTATGGACAGACGGTGATTTGAATCCGTTTTAATCGTGACTACAGCCTGTTCACCAAGCCCCAGCTGTGCCGCTGATTTCCGGACCGTAAAGTGGGCAGCCTCGGAGCATAAGATCCGCAATTTTTTTGCCTCGACTGGCAAACCTTGCTGCTGAACATCCACACCCCAGAAACGCTGACAATAAGCGTCCCTCGCCAATAGCAGTCCCATATAATTAGACTGGGTTCCACCGCTAGTGAAAATCCCATCCGCTTGTTCAGGCAACCCCACCTGGCTGCACAGCCAATCTATTAAACGCTCTTCAACGAAGGTGGCCGCCGAGCTTTGGTCCCATGAATCCATGGATTGATTCAACGTACCTATAATCATTTCGGCAGCCACGGCAGGTATTAATGTCGGGCAATGCAAATGTCCGATACAAGTGGGGCTGTGTACATTGATGCTGTCGTTAATTACAAACTCTGCCAGCTCATCCGCTACCGCTTCCATTGTCTTCCCTTTTAGAGAAGCAAGGGACAGCTCATTTAATCCTGCTTCGATTTCATGCGGTTTTTTCCCGGAGTATGGTAAATCGTTCCCTTTTAAAAAGTCCGTCAGCTTTTTTTCAATGATTTTTAATGACTGGCTATAGTTATTGAAACCTTCTTCGTTATTCAAGAACAATCGAGAATAAGCAAAATCCGTTTTATTTATCATTTCGATCATTGAGCATTCACCCTCTTGCAACAGCTGCACGAACAGCTTGTTCAAAAATTGCAGTGGCTTCGCGAAGCTGGGATTCCGTTACGATCAACGGAGGCAAGAACCTCACTACACTTCCATGTCTGCCGCCAACTTCCAGTATCAACCCTCTTTGAAAACATTCCTGTTGAATGGCACTGGCAAGTTGCGAATCAGCAGGATGGCTTCCATTCGCATTTTGCGGTTCTTCAGGATTGATCATTTCCACACCGACCATTAATCCCCGGCCCCTGACATCACCGATCTGCTTAATATCTTTTTGCAAATCTTTAAGAATATCCTTTAAGATTTCTCCCATTTTAGCGGCATGCTCCACAAGATTCGTCTCTTTCATGTATTTTAAAGTAGCTGTTCCTGCTGCCATTGCCATTTGATTTCCGCGGAACGTACCGATATGTGCACCTGGTGACCATAGGTCAAGCTCTTTGTTATAAATCACCACCGATAATGGAAGACTTCCGCCTATTGCTTTGGATAGTACAAGAACATCCGGAATGATTCCTGCATGTTCAAAGGCAAACATTTTCCCTGTACGGCCGATACCTGATTGAACTTCGTCGATAATTAGCGGAATGCCCTTCTCTTTTGTTATTCTCCTGATTTCCTTAAGCCATGGAATTGGAGCTGGAATGGAGCCTCCCTCGCCTTGTACTGCCTCTAAAATCATTCCTGCAGGCGGCAATAATCCGGACTCAGGATCGTTCAATAGATTTTCGATATACTGGCTGCTGATTTTATGGCTTTCTTCTCCGCCTATTCCAAAGGGACAGCGATATTGATAAGGATACGGCAGGAATTGTACGTCTGGGATTAACCCTTGTATTTTTTCCTTTGGTTTTGTATTGCCGCTGATTGACATGGTTGCATGCGTTGCCCCGTGGTAAGCACCTTGGAAGGATAAAATGCTTCTATTGCCTGTCGCTGTTTTTACCAGTTTAAGTGCTGCCTCAATGGCGTCTCCGCCAGTAGGACCACAGAATTGAATTTTTGCATTTTTCCTGAATTCCTCAGGCAGGCATTCAAAAATTTCATCGACGAACTGCTCTTTGATCGGCGTCGTAAAGTCCAATGTATGCAAAGGACGCTTGTCCTTAAGAATTTTTTCCATTGCCTCCAGCACTGCCGGATGATTGTGTCCAAGCGCTAATGTTCCAGCCCCCGCAAGAAAATCAATATATCGTTTTCCATCCATGTCTGTTAAGTAAATTCCCTCCGCTTGATCAATCGCCATGGGTAATCTTCTAGGATATGATCGGGCATTTGATTCCCTTGTATTTTGTTGCTCCAATAGTTGATCATTTTTCGTAAGCGTGTTCGTTACCATAGTGAACCTCCATGTATTGAATTAATTGAGAATAATTATCATTATCATGAAATTCATTTTACTGATAATGATAATTATTCTCAATGAGTAAATTCACTCATTTTTCTGCTATTAAATTCCAATAAAATTAAGAAAAGGTTAAAACTGGGGCCTATTCTCTATTTATCTATTGAATATAAAAAATGTTCTTAAGGGTTTATTAAGATTCCGTTTATAAGCTGAACGCAGTAAAAAATCATTGGAAAAGGAGGAACGACAATGAACGGTTTAAAGGGAAGGCGGGAACTCAAACATGCAATCACCAAAGCGGATTGTCATTCATTAAGAAAAAATCTGCAAAACTTCATGAGGCTTGATCCCCATGGGCTAGATGGGAAATATTTAATTCGTAGTGTTTATTTTGATAAATTTGACAATAAACTCCTGAGGCAAAAAACAGAGGGATTCTATCACAGGGATAAGTTCAGGGCGTTTACGCCGAGGAGGCTCACCCGCCTGGCGGAAAGCGAGCATCTGGAGGGGAAATCAACCACACCGCTTTACTTGGTAAATAGCAACAAAGTATGCGAAACAGCCTTTAAAGAAAACGGTAGGCAAACTGCTTTTCTTCGAATTATCTATAGTCTGAGGTATCCCAAAATATTCGGGATACCCTTTTTATTGAATTGGCGTATGGCTTCTTCCGGGTTATTCCTCCACATTTGATTAATTTTTAGCTGCTAACCAATATAAAATACCCTCATTTGGTATAAAATAGTAAAATAGAGAGGTAAATGACCCTCAATCAAGAGGGCTATTCACTTGTTTATCAATTGAATTTAGGGGGTAAAGATTTCCATTATTACTTTATCCGATCGTACAGTTTCAGTTCTGTTAAAAACGGTTCGGTGTCAGGGGGGAAACGGATGAAAAGAAATCATACCATGATGCAATTTTTTGAGTGGCATCTTGAAGCAGATGGTTCTCATTGGGAGAAATTGAAATTTGCAGCCTCCAAGTTGAAAGATATAGGAATTGACTGCGTTTGGCTTCCGCCAGTTACGAAAGGGCAATCCGTTGGGGATAATGGATATGGAATATACGACGGATACGATTTGGGGGAATTTGACCAAAAAGGTACAGTTCGTACCAAATACGGGACCAAAGATGAATTGCTGCAAGCAATAGCCACCTGTCATAACTACGGGCTTTGCGTTTATATCGATTTAGTCATGAACCATAAAGCAGGAGCCGATGGAACCGAAAAATTTGAAGTGATTGAAGTCAATCCAGAAAACCGTATGGAAGATATCTCAGAACCATTTGAAATGGAAGGCTGGACAAAATTTGATTTTCCAGGCCGTAAAAATAAATACTCTGATTTTAAGTGGAACCATACTCATTTTAATGGTACAGACTATGATGCCGAAAACGACAAAATGGGTGTATATCGAATCACAGGCGAAAACAAGCACTGGAATCAGCATGTCATCGATGAATTTGGAAACTATGATTATTTAATGTTTGCCAACATCGATTACAGTCTGCCGGAAGTTCGTCAGGAAATGATTAGCTGGGGAAAATGGATGGTTGATACATTAAAGTGTGATGGTTTTCGTTTGGACGCCGTTAAACATATCGATTATGAATTCATCAATGAATTTCTCCAAGAGCTCATCCCTTATACAAAGGAACATTTCTTCATGGTCGGCGAATTTTGGAAGGCGGATGTTAAAGCCTGTCAAACATACTTAGAGCAAACTAATCATGACCTCAACTTGTTCGATGTTTCCCTGCATTATAAATTTCATGAGGCCTCAAACGCAGGAACTGACTTCGACCTCTCAACCATCTTTGATGATACCCTCGTCCAAACCAATCCGGCACAGGCCGTCACTTTTGTCGACAACCATGACTCCCAGCCTCATGAATCACTGGAATCTTGGGTAAAGGACTGGTTCAAACCATCGGCATATGCACTTACCTTGCTTAGACTTTGCGGTTATCCATGTGTCTTTTACGGGGACTATTATGGAATCGGCGGGCCTTCTCCGGTGCCTGGAAAAAAGGACATTCTAGATCGCCTATTATATGCTAGATATGAAAAAGCCTACGGAGAACAGACGGACTACTTTGATGACCCAAATACGATAGGCTGGGTCCGGCACGGAGTTGAAGAGCTGAATGGCTCGGGGTGCGCCGTCATAATCTCGAATGGAGATCACAACAGTGAAAAAAGGATGTTCGTCGGTGAACATCGTGCTGGTGAAATCTGGAGTGATTTAACTTGTCATAGAGATGACCACATCACCATTGAAGAAGATGGTTTCGCGACCTTCCCCGTTCATGGGAAAAGTGTATCGGTATGGGCCTTGAATAATCCACTTTAAAAAGGAAAGCAAAGAACGGCATGTCATTTCGGATATGCTGTTCTTTGCTGAGGACACCACCGTTGAAGAATTGGAAAATAAATCTGTATGTCTCACATAGGTAAAGATAATTTTTCCATTTCGTTCAACCATGGTAAGATAAGGGAAAAGGGAGTTGAAGGAAAAGTGAAAAATGAAATCATTGAAAGATTCACCTCTTATGTGAAAGTGGATACCCAATCGAATGAAGAAAATCCATCATGCCCCTCTACACCCGGACAGTTGACCTTGGCAAATGCATTGGTCAAGGAACTTCAATCCATTGGGATGAAGGAAGTGACAATTGATCAGAACGGATATGTCATGGCAACCTTGCCAGCCAATTCAAGTAAGGATGTCCCGACAATCGGTTTCTTGGCACATGTCGATACAGCAACGGATTTCACTGGAAAAGATGTAAAACCGCAAGTCGTTGACAACTATGATGGCAACAATCTTACTTTACATGAAAAATTGGATGTCATTCTTTCACCTGATGATTTTCCTTCGCTTAAGAACTATATAGGGCATACCTTGATTACAACGGATGGGACAACCCTGTTGGGAGCAGATAATAAGGCTGGAATTGCCGAAATCATGACTGCCATGGATTATTTGATCCGGCATCCGGAAATCAAGCATGGAAAAATCCGGGTTGCTTTTACTCCCGATGAGGAAATCGGCAGGGGACCCCATAAGTTTGACGTAGATGCTTTTGATGCCCAATTTGCCTACACCGTGGACGGTGGACCACTTGGAGAACTTGAATATGAGAGCTTCAATGCAGCATCTGCCAAAATCCTGATCAAAGGGACGAATATTCACCCTGGTACGGCTAAAGGAAAAATGATCAACTCCGCCAAAATCGCCATGGAATTCCATAATGAACTCCCAGTGGCAGAAGCACCGGAATATACGGAAGGTTATGAAGGATTTTATCATCTGATTTCTTTTCACGGTGATGTGGAAGAGACCAAGCTTTCTTATATCATCAGGGATTTCGACCGCCAAAAATTCATTGAACGCAAGGAATATATAACAAAAGTAATCGAAGATTTAAAAGAAAAATATGGGCAAAACCGTATTCAGCTTGAATTACACGACCAATACTTCAACATGAAGGAGAAAATCGAGCCCGTGAAGGAAATCGTGGATATTGCCCACGAAGCAATGGAGAAACTCGATATAAAACCGAAAATTTCGCCAATACGCGGTGGTACGGACGGTTCTCAATTATCGTATATGGGCCTGCCAACCCCCAACATCTTCACGGGCGGGGAGAACTTTCATGGTAAATACGAATTTATTTCCGTCGATAATATGATCCTGGCCACCAAGGTGATCGTCGGCATTGCATCGCTTTTTGAAGAAAAAGCAAAGTAGCTCGATAGAAATGCCTTTATTGAAAAACCCCCGACTCCAAGTCTGGGGGTTTTTCATCCAATATTAAGCGCGATTCCAGTGACGGTGCTTGGCAATTGCCTCGATAAAGGCAGTACCACTATTATTATCCGTAACGGCTACAATGCCTGAAGCTGGATCATTGGAAACGATGCCTGCCTTCGATAAGATCTCGGCACCTTCTTTTCCTGCACCAATCGCTTTGAAATGATTGTAGGCTTCATCGATAAAGTAAATTGGTTCCTTGGATGCCTTTAGAGCATCGACACTCTCCTGGCCTCCTGCCACATATACAGCATCGAAAAGTACCGAATCGGCTGTCAGGAATGTCTGATTCACCTCGGCCTGCTGTCCTTCAGAACTTGTAATCAATCCACGATTATGACTGATGATTTCAGCCATTATCCCTGCTGATTTAAATGATTCCAAGACTTGATTAACCTCTGACCCGTTGAAACCATCTGCGGCCAAGATTGCCACTTTCCTTGTTGCGGCCGTATTCACTTTCATTTGCTCCTGGCTTAAAGCCGGAGAAGCCAAATCCATTTTGACCTCACTTTTGTTGGCTGGAGGATTCACGCCCACTCCAATAGCGATCGTTTTAGCCAGCTCGACATCTACATTGCTGAACATCTCGACGATTTGCTGCTGAACGTCCTTACTTTTCACTTTTCCTACTTCAAAGTGGAAAGCCTGAATAATATGCTCCTTCTCCACTTCCGTCATGCTATTCCAAAATAATTTAGCCTGGCTGTAATGATCCTTGAAGCTTTCACTGCGTTGTCGGACCTTCCTGCCATCGACTTTTTCCTGATAATGTGCATAGCCGCCTTCTTCTTCTGAAGCAGGTTCGGGATAGTTGTCTGCAAGGGAATTTTTGTGGTAGCTGACCTGCCCTGGATTAATAGACATTCGGTGCATGCCATCGCGTTGATTATTATGAACGGGGGCAACCGTCCTATTAATCGGAAGCTCATGGAAATTAGGTCCTCCCAATCGGGATAGCTGGGTATCGGTGTATGAGAATAAACGTCCCTGGAGCAGCGGATCATTTGAAAAATCAATACCCGGTACGACATGCCCCGGATGGAATGCTATCTGTTCCGTCTCTGCAAAAAAGTTATCCGTATTTTGATTCAAAACCATTTTTCCGATTGTTTTCACCGGGATTTGTTCTTCCGGCCATAGTTTAGTCGGATCAAGGATATCAAAGTCGAATTTGAATTCATCTTCCTCTTTAATCATTTGCACACCAAATTCAAATTCAGGATAATTTCCGGTATCTATCGCTTCCCATAGATCTTGGCGGTGAAAGTCAGGATTCTTCCCTGCAATTTTTTGTGCCTCATCCCAGACAAGGGATTTAACTCCCAGTACAGGCTTCCAATGGAATTTAACGAAATGGGCCACGCCTTGTTCATTTACAAAACGGAATGTGTGGACACCAAACCCTTCCATCATCCGGAAACTTCTTGGTATGGCCCTATCAGAAAGATGCCACATGACCATATGAGCCGTTTCTTCATTGTTGGCGACGAAGTCCCAAAAAGTATCGTGGGCAGACGCAGCCTGAGGTATTTCGTTATGAGGCTCCGGTTTAACCGCATGAATTAAATCAGGGAACTTAATGGCATCCTGGATAAAAAATACCGGAATATTATTTCCGACCAAATCATAGTTCCCTTCCTCCGTATAAAACTTTGTCGAAAATCCCCTTACATCACGGACCGAGTCTGCCGATCCACGGGAACCTGCCACCGTGGAGTAACGAACGAATACCGGTGTCTTGACTGAAGGGTCTTGAAGAAACTTGGCCTTTGTATATTCGGCCATCGGTTCATATACTTGAAAATATCCATGAGCACCAGATCCACGGGCATGGACAATTCGCTCAGGAATACGCTCATGGTCAAAATGAGTCATTTTTTCCCGGAAATGAAAGTCCTCCATCAACGTTGGTCCACGTGTGCCCGCCTTTAAAGAATGCTCATCCTCAGAAATGCGCAAACCTTGGTTAGTCGTCATCTTTTTCCCATTATCGTCCACTCGATATTGATCCAGCTGTCTCTGCTTACTTTGCTCATCGATTCTTCCGTTTTCATTTGCTTTTGTCATCCCACTCATTCCCCTCCATGTCTAAGAATTCAGATTAAATCGTGTTGTATGTATTATTTGATTCGAAATAATTGCGTCATCCTTCCTCATATACCACTCTATTTTGACGGATAAACAGAATTCAGAAAAAGAAACTTCACGGTAGGTAAAATTATTTTGGGGTAGGTCGAATTCTTCCCGTCCCCAGTTTTGAAACACTGGGGACGGAAAGAAAAACATATAAAAAAGAAGCGGGAAGACCGATATTTCGGCCTTCCCGCTTGTTTCCATTCAACACCTTACTTTTTAAAAGCCTCTGAAACCTTCAAAAGTTTCCCTTTTACTTTCGTATTTTTCATCACTTTCAAGACAAGCGGTCCCTTTTCATTCAATATTTCCACATAAGACACATTGTCCTGGATCGTAATGATCCCGATATCCTCTGCATTCACTCCATCAATCTTTGCGATGGTTCCGACAAAATCCACTGCCCTGAGTTTCTTTTTCTTGCCGCCATTAAAATACAGTTTCATGATTTGTTTATTCAACTGTTCACTTTTATCTTTTTTGATTTTTGGACGAGCTTCCAGTTTCGCTTCGAATTCCACTTTTTTATTGGAGACTTCCTCTTTTGAAGGAACAGTCATCTTAGGGATTTCAAAACCGATATATTCTTGAATCTCAGCAAGGAATTTATCTTCGTACGGCGTCACAAAAGTAATGGCTTTTCCTTTTTTACCGGCACGGCCCGTTCTTCCAGTTCGATGTACGTAACTTTCTTTTTCCATTGGCAGGTCATAGTTAATCACATGGGTTATATTGTCGATGTCAATTCCACGGGCAGCAACATCTGTCGCAACCAAATAGCGGAATTCACCTCTTCTGAATTCATTCATCACTGCAAGGCGATCTTCCTGAAGCATACCGCCGTGAATCATATCACACGGATATTCCAGTTCCAGCAGCTGTTCACATACTTGGTCTACCCTATCCTTCGTCCGACAGAAAATGATGCAGCTATCAGGGTTTTCCGTGATGGTGACGTCTCTAAGCAGGGAAAACTTATCGTCTTCCTTCACTTCAATAAGAGCATGTTCAATTTTCTCCGTCGTTACACCCTTTGCTTTGATTTCAATATCCAAGGGATCTTTCATATATTGCTTGCATAGCTTTTTTATACTCTCAGGTAACGTAGCAGAGAACAGCATGGTTACTCTATCTTTCGGAAGCTCTTTAATAATGGCCTCCACTTGTTCGATGAAGCCCATATTCAGCATTTCATCAGCTTCATCAATGACCAAATGAGTTAAGCGTTCCAAGGCAAAAGTCCCTTTCTCGATATGATCCAGGACACGCCCCGGGGTTCCGACGACTACATGGCTCTTTTGTTTCAATTCCGCTTTTTGCAGTGCGAAAGGATGCTTTCCATAAACCGCAGTTGCCTTTATCCTTTTAAATCTGCCTATATTCGTAATATCCTCTTTTACTTGTACAGCCAACTCACGTGTCGGTGTTAAAATAAGCGCCTGAGGCTTATTCTCCTCCCAATCGACCATTTCGCAGATCGGTATGCCGAATGAAGCGGTCTTGCCACTTCCCGTTTGGGATTTAACGACAAGATCCTTCTTCTCCAGCGCCACTGGTATCACCTCACGCTGTACTTCTGTTGGACGTTGATATCCCAAGCTTTCTAATGCCCTTACAATTTCATCGCTTAATGTATAATCAGTAAAACTCAATTCATTCATATGACAGCCTCTTTTGTTGTTTAGTATGTTGCTTTATTGTTTCCATAATCGTAATTTCCTTATACAAGGTTCTATTATACGCGATATGCAACGATAAACCTTGTAATAACCCAATTCAATTGCCTTATTTCAATATAATGAAACGTTCGTCTTCATTAAAACAATGGTCATCATGATATCATGATCTGAGATATTCAAAATGGACCCTGCTTCTTTCAATATGCTAAAATATGTATGATATAAAAGCCGAAATAGGGTGTAGTTTCTAAACTGATGTCCAAAAGGAGTGCTGATTTATGATAATCGTAACGAATAGAATCAGAGTCAAAAAAGGGATGGGTGCAGTCATGGCCCCAGGATTTACTGCACCAGGTCCACTTGATACTACGGAAGGCTTCGTAAAAGTTGAAGTATTATTAACGCAGAATTTGTCGGACCACGATGAACTGAGCGTTAATATGTACTGGGAAAACCTTGATAACTTTACCGCTTGGAGAAATAGCGATGCATTCAAAGCTGCACATAAACGGCCTGAGCCAGGTTCCGGTGAAGCAAAAAAAGAATCTCCAATTCTAGGCAGCGAGCTTACAACGTATGAAGTAGCCTCGGTAAAGGAAATAGCTAAATAATAAAACAACAAAAAGAGGCCGCATATTTTGCGGCCTCTTTTTGTTGTTTTCTCTTAGTGAATTACTGGGCCTCAGCTTTCTTGATTTGCTTGCTTCTAAGCTGGCCGCAAGCTGCATCAATATCCGTTCCATGTTCTTGGCGGATTTTACAATTTACGCCTCTCTTTTTCAGCGTATCATAAAATGCGAGAACGGACTCTTTTTCACTTCTTTGGTATTGACTATGCTCATCTACAGGATTATAGGGAATCAGGTTGACATAGAGCCGATGTTTTTTGTCCTCAAGAAGAGTGGCGAGTTGCTCGGCTTCTTCTTGATGGTCATTGACATCTTTCAATAGGATATATTCAATCGTAATTCTCCTATTCGTTTTCTCTAAATAATAATCAAGAGATTTCATCAATTTTTCTATCGGGATACCTCGGTTTATTTTCATGATCTGTGTCCTGAGCTCATTATTCGGCGCATGCAAGGAGATGGCCAGATTCACCTGTAATTGGGTATCGGTGAATTCATAAATCTTATTGGCAAGACCGCTCGTCGAAACAGTAATGCGCCTGCCCGCTATAGCAAGGCCCTTATGGTCCATGAGCACCTTCAAAAAGTCTAACATATTTTCAAAGTTATCGAACGGTTCGCCAATACCCATTACAACAACATGGCTTACAACATCATCATGTTCCAATTTATCCAGATGAAGTTGAACGTTCATGATTTGTTCCACTATTTCCCCGCTGGATAAATCACGGCTTTTGGCCAATAATCCACTGGCACAGAAACTGCAGCCAATATTGCAGCCCACTTGGGTGGTGACACAAACCGATATTCCGTATTTATGTCTCATCATGACCGTTTCGATGAGGTTTCCATCCTGTAATTTAAACAAGAACTTGATCGTGCCATCCGCTGATTCTTGCTTGACGTGCTCAGTCAAAGTCTGGATGACAAAGTTCTCTTCAAGTAATTTTATACACTCTTTATTAACATCCGTCATTTCAGAGAAATTCGTCACACGTGTTCTATAAAGCCACTCCCAGACTTGGGAAGCTCTGAATTTTTTATGGCCATGATCCGAAAGCCATGATGTCAATTGTTCGAATGTTAAACCATAAATGGACTCTTTATTCATTCGTTACCCTCTTTTCATTACATTAAGATTTAATATGTTAACCCATTAACCTTACGGGGAGTTTCCCCGGAATTAGTTCCATCATTTATGATATGGTTCATTTCTATTTATCCGAAAAGCCCGATATATCTGCTCCACTAGAACCAGTTTCATTAATTGGTGCGGAAAGGTCATTTTCGAGAAGGAAAGGGCATAATCACTTCTTGATAACACCTCGGTGCCAAGCCCAAGCGACCCGCCAATAATAAACGCAATTTTGCTCTTTCCATAGGTGGCCAGCTGATCCAAATGAGTGGCCAGCTGCTCTGAAGTAAGCTGTTTTCCATTGATCTCAAGCGTAATTACATAGGTGTCCGGGCTGACTTTCGCCAGGATTCGTTCACCCTCCTTTTGCTTAACAATGTCCATGTCCGCTGCACTCAGGTTCTCCGGAGCTTTTTCATCCGGTACTTCGACAAGTTCTATATTAGCATAGGCGCTTAACCTTTTTGTATATTCAGCAATTCCTTGCTTTAAGTATTTTTCCTTTAGCTTGCCAACAGTAATAATCGTTATTTTCATATATATCCTCTAGCTTTCATTATGTTTTTACTATCAATTGTTGGATTTGCCTACCTATTATCATACCTTACAGTGACCTATAAGCAAAACAAGCATATCCTTTCCAATTTTTAATGCTTTTATAATAAAAACCGCTGCCCCTGAAAGCGGCAACGGTAACTTTCATTATTTTTTAATGTGTATTGAAGAAATTGAGCGGACTTAGTTCAGATCCGATGAAGAATTATGTTGATTTTCATACAACCAAAAGCTTGAATCTAAACCATCCCACCTGCCGCTTCATTCTTCGGAAAATGTTAAGAACATGTTAAGAACAGGTTACGAACATGTTATCCACAAAAGTTATCCACATATCCACAAAATCTATCCACATCTTGTATGGGAATATTAGTTCCCTACTAGATATATTGCCACGTTTCGACAATATTCACAGGTTGTTGATAACTGATTTTCTTCTGGAACCAGCGTTAAAACAGGATAAGTTTCACATTCGTATACCACTTCATCCAGCGCCATGTCCACGTGTTCCTGACAGCAATATAATTTCATCCTTCATATCTCCTTTCCCACTCATTATTCCCAGTGCTTCTATTCCCAATTATCCACAAGTTGCTTGAGATCTTTAATTTAAGTAAATATCCACAGGTAATCGTAACAAAAAATAAGAAAATCGCAAGGAAATAGAAAGGACAGGGGTCATTTTTCCCCCTGTCCTTTTTGCTTTTAAATTTCGCTGCTTGAAAGTTTGACTTCCGTAGTTTCTTTCTTTCCGTCACGGTAATAAATGATTTTAACTTTATCTCCGATTTTCTTTTCGTTGTAAAGGTATTTTCGTAATTCCACGACGTCATGAATTTTTTCATTATCCATTCCAACAATGACGTCAAATTCCTTCAATCCTGCTTTGGATGCTGGAGAATTGCTTTGAACGCCTGTTATTGCAACTCCAGATGTAACTTTCCTTGGTAACTTTAATGTATTTTGTTGATGGTATTGGGAAATCTCTTCTACAGATGCCAAGTTCACACCCAAGAAGGCACGTTTCACTTCACCAAATTCCTCTATATCGTTAATAATTGGTATAACTGAATCGATCGGAATGGAAAGACCGATTCCTTCCACTGCATTTTCCGCAATCTTCATCGAATTTATTCCAATGACCTGCCCTGACATATTAACGAGTGCCCCCCCGCTGTTACCTGGGTTAATCGCCGCATCGGTCTGGATGACCTCCGCATTCCAATCGACTTGCCCGTCCTCATTGATATCCACCTCTATCGTACGCTCCAAACCTGAGATGATTCCTTGTGTGATCGATCCAGAGAATTGGAGGCCTAATGGATTGCCAATGGCAATTACAGGCTCACCAGGTTTCAATTTGCCGGATTTTCCGAATTCAGCAATGGTTTTGATTTTATCACCATTCACGACAATGACAGCTAAATCTGTCCATGGGTCACTACCTTGTAGTTCAGCTGGCAACTTAGTTCCATCACTTAATGTCACTTCCAGTTCATTAGCGCCTTCAATGACGTGATTATTCGTGACAATATAAGCTTTGCCCCCATCTTTTTTGTAGACGACTCCAGAACCAGTGCCGGCTTCTGCCGAACTGTCCCCGGCTTTGCTCCCTTGACCCCAGAAGTTCGTTTCCTGAATGTTAGTTATCCCGACCACTGCGTCACTGGCCTTATCAACAGCATTGGTGACAGCACTTGTTACATCAAGGGTAAGGTTTTGCTGTGACTGCTCCGCATGCCCATTCTCCGTTGATTTCTCCGTTGTAATTTCGTTATCATCGTTATTTAACAGCCCACTTCCCAGTAAAATAAGTAAGGCCCCGATGATAACGCCCCCCAAGCCTGCTAGAAAATAGCCCATTTGGCCTTTTTTCCGTTTATTTTGGTTCTCATCATTCTGATCATAATAACCCAAGACCGCCCCATCCTCTCATTTTAGGAATGAATTATAGCAATTCTATTGTTTGGCATCCTCCCTCAATTATACTCAATTACCGAATTTTTTCTAAAAAAATGTATGCTTTTTTTAGGGTATACAGCCATTTTCCTTTTACTTATACAGTTCTAACCAAACGATACCTCTTTTAATCCGATTCGTAACTTGCGAATCGAATTTTTTTAAAACAAAAAAGGAATGAACAAGGTACCCCTCGTCCATTCCTTTTATTTATAACGTAACAAGTTCCGTTGGTCTTTTCGGATCAGTATCATATAAGGAAAATTGTTCGCCAACGATGATCCCCTTTGTTTTTAACGTCTGTTCCACCGACATTCTTGCTAGATCCTTCATATTATTATCAAGGCTTAAGTGGGCCAAGTAAATCCGCTTGGTCTTATCACCGGCCACTTCACTCATTGCAAGGGCAGCGTCTTCATTACAAACATGTCCGACATCACTTAAAATCCGGCGCTTGATGCTCCATGGATATTTTCCCATCCTCAGCATGGACACATCATGGTTACTTTCAAATACATAAGCATCGGCATTCGAGATGATTCCTTTCATCCGATCACTTACGTACCCTGTATCGGTGATGACCACAAGTTTCTTATCCTCATGATGAAAGACATAAAACATCGGCTCTGCCGCATCATGTGAAACGCCAAAAGATTCTATATCAAGACTGCCGAACGTTTTGACCTGTTCCATTTCAAATGTGAATTTTTGTTCTGTTGCAATTTCACCGATTGATCGATCCATGGCATTCCATGTTTTTGCATTCGCATATATCGGGAGTTTATGTTTTCTGGCAACCACGCCAAGACCTTTAATATGGTCGCTGTGTTCATGGGTAACGAGGATACCGGATAGCTTCGACATATCACGGCCTATATCCTGAAACAAGGCTTCCAGGGCTTTACCGCTTAAGCCAGCATCGACAAGGAATGATTGATCCCCCGTTTCCACGAAAAGGGCATTTCCTGTACTCCCGCTTGCGAGAACACTAAAATGCATTGTCATCTTTACTCACTCCAGTATTTTTTCTTCTGTATTCAATTCAATGACCTCTCCATCAAAGGCATTCACGAAGAGATCCGTTTCGTCATCAATGACCACCCACCATGTTGGCACAAGTAAATGTGACACAGATGTCGTCTGCAGCGAATTATAAAAACCCAGTTGCACATTCGTGACTTTGCTTTTTGGATCAATATCGCCATTCTGATACAATTCTCCAATAGCATTTAAAGCAGATACCAATTCTTTAGGTTTATTGAATTTTTCAATTCCCTCCAAATACATCTGTTCATAGGAAACGATTTCACCCTTCTTATTCAGATATAAAGTGACCTTCCCCTTACTATTATTATAAAACATCTTTTTATCTGCCACTTGATAGCAGATGATGGTCTGGCTGATTTCATCATAGCTCCAAAAATGATACTCACTACCATTTAAAATATACTCCTTCAGGAATATATCAAGGTCCGCAGCATTAATTTCCGATTTCATGCTAACTGGTATCTTAAATGTACCCACAAGCTTCTTATCATCGATGATTTTTGCTTTTTGGTTTTTCAGGTGCTGTATATCCTTCTTCTCGAAATTCTTGCTTTGGGCAATCAGGAATTGATCCTTCAACTTTTGTTTTGGAAGTGGTATTTCTATTGAAATCTCGTCTTCTTTCAAAAGTTCATCCGTAAGGGGCTCCGTAAAGCTTTCTAATTGGGAGTCATTAATCTTTTCAAGGAATTGATAAAGAAGAAAAATATTCAAAACGAAGAATACCATGATGAAAATCGACTTTGTATTATTCCAATCCACTTTGATCGCCTCCTTCTTCAAAAGGCACAATAAACCATTTATCGCCTACACGATAATACCAAGTGGGATCGAGTGTAACTAGTGTTACAAGTTTGGAATCGAGGGATTTATTCAATCTGTAACCAATCGAGATGTCCTCCACGCTTTTGAAATCGATATTATCTTTCGATTTCAGCTTATTCAATACTTCTTTTCCGCTTGGTAAGATCACTGCCGCTCCTTCTGACGGGAGGACTGAGTCAAGTGAAAAGTATGGGCGGTCATAACTATAAATTTCTTCTTTCCCCCAAATTTGCTCGATTTCTGTCATTCCCGATTCATTGAAGGCCGGATAACCGTTTATGAATAAGCGGAATACCACTCGTTGTTCATTCTCCGACATATAGGCAAAGCGGTAATTGTTATCTTCCCAGCCGGCATGATCATTGATGAAATCGATGCTTTTTTGCAAAAGGTCACTGGAACGGCGAAATGGCTTGCTCTTTTGTGCTGGATTGATATAAGAAATTAAGTAATTCTCTTTATTGACCGTCATAAGTCTCGTTCCATCCGTGTATTCCTCACCGACCGAAACGGATTCCTGGCGTACGAACTTCGGATAATTAAATAACGCATTTTTCAAGTTTCCAATATCCAAATCGTCAATATAATATTCAAGTCTGTTGATCTCCACTGGGTTTTCCGGGACGAACAGCGTCCTTTTGCTGTTTATCGTTTCGGCCATATATTCAGGGTGCTTATCGTATGAACCCTTATAAAATGAATCCATGAAATTCCTTAGTCTTTTAGAGTCGACCATACCTTGATAAATCTTCTCATGATCATAGGAAACAAAATAAACGGGAGATTCCTTACCGCTGATATCCTTTTGTTTAATGATCATTCGATCAAATGAAAATTCAGGCACTTCCTTATCCGTTATATTCAATACCGTTTTATAAAGAGCGATGGGTATATCATCGGAAAATTCGATTTCAATCGACCCATCTTCATGGACAAAATCGTCAAATTTCCTTTGCAGCCTTTTTACGGATACCTCTTTCAAGCCTCTGAAACGCCATTGCGAAAATTCTTTTTCCATTTCATTCATTTCTGCCGGATTGGAAGTCTGGAAATGCTGCCCATTGCCATGGAAAAGGATACTGACTGGTTTAATGACATCACTGACAATCTGGACATCACTTTTAATCTTTATATAATTCGATTGATCAAATTGATCATATTCAGGCTCGTACGTCCAAATGCTCCATGTCAAAAAAATGCTTGTCCCGACCAAAATAATCAGTATGATACTTTTTGCACGTTCAAAATTCATGACCAATCATCCTCTTCTTCCTGTTCGTAAGGAAGTGTAAAGAACACGGTAGTTCCTTTTCCATCCACACTTTCCGCCCATATTTTCCCGCCATGCGCCACGACCATCTCTTTTGCAATGGCTAAACCAAGCCCTGTCCCGCCTAAGTTACGGGCCCTTGCTTTATCCACACGGTAGAAACGGTCGAATATTTTATCAATGACGTTTTTCGGGATACCCACTCCTTGATCTGTAATGCTCACAATGATAAAGCCATCGGATGCCCTGACGCGGAAAGTCACTTGACCCCCTTCAGGTGAGTACTTTAAGGAGTTGGAGATTACATTATAGAGAACCTGGGTGATTTTATCTTCATCAATATCCACAAAATAGGCTTCCTTCGGCAAATCACGTTTAAACGTGATGTCATCATTTTTCGTCATTTCAAAACGATCGATGATGTGGTCATAGAATTTATTGAAATTGACCCAGCCCGTTTTAAGCCTGTAATCTTTACTGTCCATTTTCGAAAGCTGTAACAGATCATTAACAAGCCTGATCATTCGCTCCGTTTCATTTTGGGTCACACTTAAAAAGGATGGAGCGATTTCCTCGTCCTTCCATGCACCTTCAGCCAATGCTTCCAGGTAACTTCTCATCGTCGTTAACGGAGTTCGCAGTTCATGTGATACATTGGCAACAAACTCCCTGCGTTCGCCCTCGATTTTTTCCTGCTCTGTTATATCATGCAAAACAGTAATCAATCCATTGACGAATCCCGTTTCCTTTTGAATGACCGAAAAGTTCCCCCTCAAAATGAAAGGCCGATTTTTTTTGCTGTAATCAAGGATTACGGAATCTCGCTCTTCCAGTAAATCCTCAAATTTATATTCTTCTTCAAGACCCAAAACCTCAATGATCGGTTGGTTCATGACGGTTTCACTCGAGACATCCAATAATTGTGCCGCCGGTTCATTAATCAAGTTCACCCGACCGCGCCTGTCCGTTGAAATTACGCCATCGGTCATATTGGAAAGTACAGAAGAAAGCTTGCGCCGCTCTCCTTCTGTGCTTGATTGCGACTCTTGAAGCTTTTTGGTCAAATTATTGAAAGTGACGGCAAGCTGGCCAATTTCATCATCGCCGTATACCCTAACTTTTCTGGAGAAATTCCCTTTCGCCATCACCAGGGCCTGTTTTCTCATATCGGACATCGGCCTTGTGATCGTTCGTGCGAGCAGGATCCCCAAGATTGCCGTAATGGCTAGGGCGATGGCCGTACCCGTCATGAAGATGCTATTGATTTCATCCATCTGCTCAAAGACATTTTCCATCTCTGCTATTACATAGACGGCGCCAATGACCTCCCCATTTGCTTCAATGGGTGTCGAAAGGACCCAGAGCCGCCTGCCTGTTTTCTTGTCCCGAAATATATCACTATCTTCTTTTCCATAAATGAGCGTATTCTTAATAAGGACCTCCGTTGTCTTCTTCCCTACAATATCCTGGTTACTTGGAGCTGAAGTCCCGATCACGCGTCTGCTGCGGGTGTCGATGACACGTACTTCCGAAATATCATTCGATGAATTATCCCGGTCTTTCAATATCGTATCAATCGCTTCTTCGAGGGTCGGATCTTCCTCTCCCCTCTCTTTTTCCATTTCTTCACCAATACTGTAGGTAAGCAGGTTAACGTGACCTTTTATTGATTTCGTAAAGTTCCCGACAAGATTTTCTTCCAATTCCCCAACAAAATATACCCCGATTATTTGCATAGCTACGAAAATGAGCAATACATAAATCAGAACAAATTTAAAATGAATTGAGCGAAAAAAACCAACCTTTTTCATAGAAACTACTCCTGTTCAGGGTTACGCAGGTAATAACCGACCCCTCTTCTAGTTACAATCCAGCCAGGATGGCTTGGATTGTCTTCAATCTTCTCACGAAGACGTCTGACCGTTACATCGACCGTCCGCACATCACCAAAATAATCATAGCCCCACACGGTTTGTAATAAGTGCTCCCTTGTCATGACCTGACCGATGTGCTTCGCTAAGTAATGAAGCAACTCAAATTCGCGATGCGTTAATTCAATCGTATCGCCCCGCTTGGATACTACATAGGCATCCGGATGGATAGTGAGCGTTCCTATCGTAATTTCCTTCGGTTCATTTTCTTGATCAGGAACCGGAACAGCTTGCTGACGTCTTAGGTTCGCCTTAACGCGGGCAATTATTTCCCGGGTACTAAATGGCTTTGTCACATAGTCGTCTGCACCAAGCTCCAACCCTAAGACCTTATCAATCTCTGAATCTTTTGCCGTTAACATGATGATCGGCGTTTCATACTTCTTCCTTACTTCCCGGCAAACTTCCATGCCATCGCGCTGCGGCAGCATGATATCAAGTAAAATCAAATCGGGTTGCCGTTCTTCTACCATTTTGAGGGCTTCATTGCCATCATAAGCACAAAAAACTTCATAGCCTTCTTTTTTCAGATTGAATTGTAATATATCAGCAATTGGCTTTTCGTCATCCACTACCAGAATCTTTTTATCCATGTACTTATCTCCTTTATAATAAATGAACTGAATCTATTAAAAACCGTGTCCTTATCCGGGACCTTATTCACTTTTCCTTCTGCTTGCACAACGCCGGCAACCTAATTTTAAGCAAAGTTACATATATATACCCAATAAAAGGGGGCTGAACACCGGAATGAAAGCAAATTGTCTCTATTCTACTTTATCATTTTATAGGCATTAAATCACCTTTTTCCTATTATTCTCATCTATGTATGAAGCAAAGAAGTCTTCGAATAATTTTCGAAGACTTCCATCAATTACTGGCTTATATAGTTTAGCGGATTAACGAGAGACCCGTTTTTATATATTTCAAAATGGAGGTGGACACCGGTCGAGTTCCCCGTTGAACCCATCATGCCAATTTTCATGCCTTTTTCAATCTTTTGTCCTGCTTGTACATCTATTGAGTCCAAATGGGCATACACTGTCTTATACCCGTTATTATGATTGATCGTTATCTTATTTCCATATCCTCCGGAGTTTCCGGCAGTCTCGATTATCCCATGATCTGCTGCCGTTATCGTCCTGGTGGTTGGCCGGGCAATATCTATACCTTTATGCAGTTTCCCCCAGCGCTGACCCTGCTTACTGGAAATATAGCCCCCATCTGCAGGCCAGGAATATGTACCGCTGCCCTGTGAAGGAATGACCTTGGTTCCTTTTCTGGTGATTTCTGTTTTGGCTTTTTCCGTGACTTCTTTTTTTGCAATCGTTTCACTGATTTTCTTTCCATTTGTTTCGGATACATTATAGGTGAACGCTAGAATCCCCTCATTCCCTATTTGTTCAGTAATGAGCTCGCCCTTTGGAAGTTCGTCATCCTCCTTCACTTTCTTTTCAAAAGGAATCCTCTCTTCCTTATATATTTCTCTTTCTACCCTTACGTTCACATAGGGGATACGTTGGGTCACATAGAGCCGCTCGCCCTTTTTAACACCTTTGTTCTCATCCTGTCCCGGATTTAGCTCCAGCAGTTGATCCAGGTCCATATCATGCCTAGTGGCAATGGCTTCAAGATCCTCATCTGCCTTAGCCTCATAGATCATCGTCCCTTCCTTTCCTTCTTCTATCATGGAAAGGGTTTCATCGACGCTCTTGATTTCGTCTGGATATACCATTGTCTCTTTAAACGTGACGGGTAGTGAAAATTCGATGTCCAGAATTCTACTTCCCGGCTCTTTTAACGGATCTGCATCTTTTTCACTTTCCTTTTTACCTGATTCATATTCAGCGTATTCCTCTTCATTCACATATAATAGAGTGATTTTCTCCATAACGTCCTCGGCATCTTCCTTTGACGCAACATAAGCGACCGCCTGATTATCTATGTCGATTTCGTACGCCTCTGCCTTCACATTCAACTGATCTTGAATTCCCTTAACAGTCTGATCCCCTTTTACCTCTTCATCGAATACCTCTTCAGGTACAAACATCAGCTGTGTCTCTTTATCGAATGTAAATTCCGGATAATCTTCCTGTGCCGCCTCTACCTTATCGGCTACGATCTTTTCGATTTCCGTTTCATCCGTAACACTTCCAACAAACTCATCGTTAAGATAAACATGCTGAATGGTGGTTGTAGTTTCCGATATCCCAGCAGCAGTTGCCCGGTTTCCTGCAAGCAATAAAATGACGGAAACCGTCAACAGGATGATACCCTTGCCTTTTGAGCTAAACATATATTGTCCTCCTTAACGGCTCAGTCACCAATTAAGAAACTAATCAATTTTATTTCGAGAATTATTAGTCCAATTTAAATATCCACATGCATATGACTGATTTCTATAATGATTTTTATCACTCATAACTCTACCATATTAAGAAAAAAAACAAGAAACAGACTTCATAATGTAATGGAACTGTATAAATGGTGACAACATGTACCAATAAATATAGGAATGGGGTAAGTTCAATAAACTGCAGAAAAAGGAGTGGGCCTAGGCCCAGTAAGGTTAAAAGCGAGTTATATGCCGAACTGGCCAAAATTGGTATATTACAAATTGTTAACAATCTATTAACAAGATTTCATTCAAAATACATCTGGAAGCAAAACAAAAAACGCCCTAAAAGAAAGGCGTTTATAAAAGGATGGCTCAGGACGGAATCGAACCGCCGACACAAGGATTTTCAGTCCTTTGCTCTACCGACTGAGCTACTGAGCCAAATATTCTATTTTAGGAAAAATAAAATGGCGGTCCCGACGGGAATCGAACCCGCGATCTCCTGCGTGACAGGCAGGCATGTTAACCGCTACACCACGGGACCAGTAAAGCTTTTATATAAAGAAGTGACCCATACGGGATTCGAACCCGTGTTACCGCCGTGAAAGGGCGGTGTCTTAACCGCTTGACCAATGGGCCGGAAAAAATGGTGAGCCATGAAGGATTCGAACCTTCGACCCTCTGATTAAAAGTCAGATGCTCTACCAACTGAGCTAATGGCTCGTACTAATGAAATGTTTCTTTTCAAGATGTTAACTTCTATTGTGACGACGCTTTTGATAATATCATGGTTCATATAGTTTAGGCAATACTTTTTTGAAATAAAATTATTTTTTTCTTATTTTTTTTCATTTTCCAACAGTTTAATCCATTCATTCGGTATCCAGGACCCCCCAAAACGTGACATATAATGGATGGATGTTAATACCGAAAGAAGAGCCGGCAAAAAAGCCAGCTCCTTTTCAAGAATTACGCTAGACGCCAAGGGCTTCTCACGACATTTGTTTGGTTACGGTCAGGACCGACAGAGAAAGTGGTCAAAGGAATGCCAACCAATTGAGATACGCGCTCTACATAATGGCGAGCGTTCTCTGGAAGCTCATCCAATGATTTGCAACCTGTAATGTCTTCTGACCAGCCTGGTAGTTCTTCATAGACTGGTTTACATTCGCCAATCGCTTTCAAAGTCGCTGGAACTTCATGAATGATCTCGCCTTTGTATTCATAAGCCACACAAATTTTGACCGTATCAAGACCTGATAATACGTCAATCGAGTTCAATGATAAATCGGTAATCCCGCTGACACGGCGAGCATGGCGAACGACAACAGCGTCGAACCAGCCTACACGGCGCGGTCTGCCTGTAGTTGTACCATATTCACGGCCAACCTCCCGGATTTGGTTGCCGACTTCATCATGCAATTCTGTTGGGAAAGGACCATCGCCCACACGGCTTGTGTATGCTTTACATACTCCAACCACATGGTTGATTTTCGTAGGACCTACACCAGAACCGATCGTAACTCCACCTGCAACCGGGTTAGATGAAGTGACGAATGGGTATGTTCCTTGATCGATATCAAGCATGACACCTTGTGCCCCTTCGAATAATACCCGTTTTCCTTCATCAAGTGCGTCATTCAATACAACGGATGTATCACAAACATATTTCTGCACTTGTTGTCCGTACTCATAGTATTCTTCCAAGATATCTTCGATCTTGAAACCTTCCGTTTCATAGAAACGTTCAAACATACGATTTTTTTCGACAAGATTTTGAGACAATTTTTCCTCGAAAATTTCACGGTCCAATAGGTCTGCCATGCGGATTCCGTTACGAGCAGCTTTGTCCATATATGCAGGGCCGATTCCCTTTTTAGTCGTTCCAATTTTGTTGGCGCCTTTACGGTCTTCTTCGACTTCATCCAATTTGATATGGTAAGGAAGAATGACATGTGCACGGTTCGAAATACGAAGATTATCCGTACTCACCCCGTGGCTATGTAAATAAGCAAGTTCCTCTACAAGAGCTTTTGGATCAACTACCATACCATTTCCAATGACACAAATCTTATCACTATAAAAAATCCCTGACGGAATTAAATGCAGTTTATAGGTAACGCCGTTAAATTTTATTGTATGCCCTGCATTATTCCCACCTTGATAACGAGCGATGGCTTCCGCATTCTGGGATAGAAAATCTGTTATTTTACCTTTACCTTCGTCTCCCCATTGTGTACCGACTACTACAACTGATGACATCTGAATAAAGCACCTCCAAAGGTTCACGTAATACCGATCATTTTAACCGGTTCTTATCAAACAAACCTATTTTATCAATAATCCAAACTGGAAGTCAATACAAAATCCGAACAATACACATTTTAGTAAATACTTTGTTCGTAAATATGAGAAAATTCTTTCGGTTTTACATTGGGTTTTGGATTGTCAATCATTATTGTACCCGTTGATTTATTTTTCTATTATCATAAGGCCTTTTCTTTTTCCAAAAACAGAGAAAGCCCGCCATTGCAAAATGGCAGGCCTTTCCCTATGCCCCGGGAGACATCGAATCATCATCGAAGCGGCGTTCAAGGTTGACGAATTTATTATATTCTTTTACGAATGCAAGCGAAACCGTGCCTACTGGACCATTACGCTGTTTCGCTATAATGATTTCAATGATATTTTTATTCTCGGATTCTTTATCATAATAATCATCACGGTATAAGAATGCGACGATATCGGCATCTTGCTCGATACTTCCGGATTCCCTGATATCAGACATCATCGGACGCTTATCCTGACGCTGCTCCACTCCCCGCGATAGCTGGGAAAGGGCGATGACGGGCACTTTAAGTTCACGAGCGAGGGCTTTGAGTGAACGTGAAATCTCGGATACCTCTTGCTGACGGTTGTCGCCTGAACGACCATCGCCTTGAATTAACTGCAGATAATCAATCAATATCATGCCAAGGCCATGTTCCTGCTTCAAACGACGGCACTTCGAACGGATTTCACCAATCCTCACACCTGGCGTATCATCGATATAAATGCCGGCATTAGACAAGCTTCCCATCGCCATCGTCAGTTTACGCCAATCCTCATCAGTTAAGGAACCTGTCCGTAAATTCTGGGCGTTGATATTCCCTTCAGCACAGAGCATACGCATAACGAGCTGCTCTGCACCCATTTCAAGACTGAAAATCGCTACATTCTCCTCCGTTTTGGTCGCAACGTTTTGAGCGATATTCAATGCAAAAGCGGTTTTACCAACCGAAGGACGGGCCCCCACTATGATGAGGTCATTACGTTGGAACCCTGCTGTCATTCGATCCAGTTCAGCAAACCCTGTCGGTATTCCCGTGACATCCCCTTTACGGGTAGTCAAAACTTCTATGTTATCGTACGTCGCAACCAATACATCCTTAATATTTTGGAAAGACCCGGAATTCTTACGCTGGGCCACTTCCATGATCGTTTTTTCTGCTTCCCCGAGCAGCTCCTCGACCTCGTCCTCGCGACTGTAGCCTTCCTGAGCGATGTTGGTCGCTGTCCTGATCAAACGACGCAGCAATGACTTCTCCTCGACGATGCGGGCATAATATTCAATATTGGCCGCGGTAGGCACCGATCCGGCCAATTCACTTAAATAAGAAACTCCGCCAACTTCTTCAAGGTTTTTTGTCGCAGCCAATTCCTCTGTCACCGTAATCAAATCGACAGCTTTTCCTTCGTCATTCAATTTAAGCATCACATTAAAGATTTTTTGATGAGAGCTTCTGTAAAAATCCTCCGGAATCAAAACTTCCGATGTAACGGTCAATGAAGAGGGCTCAAGAAAAATGGCTCCTAGCACAGCCTGTTCGGCTTCTATATTTTGAGGGGGAATCCTATCCTGAAATTGTTCTATCATATCTTAAAACCTCCCATTCTAAGAGGATACCTTTTATATGTTTCTAGTAAAAATGAAAAAAGTGAAAGGACAACGTGCCCAATCACATTTTTCGTCTATCTCTATTTTATCAATTTTTCACAGATATGAAACAGCTAAAATTAGTTAATTTCTTTCACATGCACAGTCAGTGTCGCAGTGACTTCAGGATGAAGCTTGACTGGAAGCTTTGTATGCCCTAAAGTGCGGATGCCTTCAGCAAGCTCCATTTTACGTTTATCAACCTTGATACCGTGTTTTTTCTGAAGCTCCGATGCAATTTGTTTAGTCGTGATGGAACCGAATAAACGCCCGCCCTCACCGGCTTTGGCAGATAGTTCAACCGTTAATTTCTCCAGCTGAACTTTCAATTCTTCCGCATGCTGCAGCTCTTCTGCTGCAAGTGATTCCTCTTTATTTTTCTGGGCTTCCAAAGTTTTCACATTTGAATTATTTGCTTCAACGGCCAATCCTTGTTTTAGCAGGAAATTATGTGCATAACCATCTGCAACATTTTTAACTTCCCCTTTTTTCCCTTTACCTTTTACGTCTTTCAGAAATATTACTTTCATTCTTTTTGTCCCCCTTCTAAATATTCATCAATAGCTGCTTTCAATCGACTTTCGGCTTCACCAATGGAGCAAACCTGTTGAGTGGCGGCATTTGTTAAATGTCCGCCTCCATTCAGCATTTCCATGATTACCTGAACATTGATATCACCTAGAGAACGTGCACTTATGCCAACTGTATCATCAGATCGCTTAGCCATTACGAAAGAAGCCGCTACGCCATCCATGGTCAATAGGGTGTCCGCAGCTTGGGCGATGAGCACCTGATTATGAACCTGATCGGTTTTTGCTGAGGCAATGGCAATTCCCTTTTTATAAAAGGTGACTTCCTCAATGAGCTTCGAACGTTTGATATAGGTGTCCACGTCTTCTTTTAAGAATTTCTGGACAAGTACCGTATCAGCTCCATGCGCCCTTAGATAAGAGGCTGCATCGAAAGTACGCGAACCTGTTCTTAAGGTGAAGCTTTTCGTGTCGACGATGATACCTGCAAGAAGCGCCGTCGACTCCAGCATATCAATCTTTGAGCGTTTCGGTTGATATTCAAGCAGTTCGGTTACAAGTTCTGCTGTTGAAGATGCATATGGCTCCATATAGACGAGCAATGAATTCTTGATGAACTCCTCACCGCGGCGATGATGATCGATGACTACAACCTTATCGATCCTATTCAATAACCGCTCTTCAATCACCATGGAAGGTTTATGTGTATCGACCACAACCAGCAAGGTCTCATCCGTAATCATTTCAAATGCATCATCAGGTGTTATGAACCGGGAATACAGCTCTTCTTTATTTTTGATCTCTTCCATTAAACGAAGGACACTGTTATCGAGCTGCTGGGTATCGATGACAATATAGCCTTCACGTTCATTCATCTGGGCAACCTTCAAGATGCCGATTGCTGAACCGATTGCGTCCATATCCGGGTTTTTATGGCCCATGACAATGACTTTATCGCTATCGAGGACTATATCCTTCAATGCATGGGAAATGACACGTGCACGGACTCTCGTGCGTTTTTCCATCGGATTGGTTTTGCCGCCATAGAATTTCACTTTTCCATTCGCTTGCTTGATCGCTACTTGGTCACCGCCCCGTCCAAGAGCGAGATCCAAGCTGGACTGTGCAAGCGTACCTAGTTCCGGTAAGGATGACACGGCAGAGCCGACCCCAATGCTCAGGGTCAATGGTACATTTTGCTTGGCCGTCGTTTCCCTGATTTCATCCAAAATCGAGAATTTGCCCTTCTCAAGCTGATGAAGGATATGCTCATTGAAGACAGCAATAAATCGTTCCGAGGAAACCCGTTTAAAGAAAACGCCATTATCCCTTGCCCATTTATCAAGAAGTGAGGTAACCAAGCTATTGATGCTGCTTTTACGCTGATCATCCATACCCTGTGTCAAATCATCATAATTATCAAGAAGAATGATCGCAATTGCCGTCCGCTCATCTTCATATAATTTCTCAATTTCCACCTGCTCCGTCACATCAAAAAAGTAAAGAAGCCTTTCATCACGCTTATGGACCACCTTGAATTTCCGATCGTGGAGCGTAAGCGTCTCAGTCTCGATCTCTTGCTTGATCAACGGCACTATCGAGTCCGCAACATCGTATAGCGATCTTCCTGCCAAAGAGTCTTCGCTAAAACAAGAAGCCAGGAATGGATTGGTCCATTCAATGTAATAATCCTCATTAAAGAGCATAATCCCAATCGGCATTTCCAATAACGCTTCCTCGCCCACCTTCTTTAAACGATAGGATAAAGTCGTTATATACTCTTCTGTCTTTTGTTGCTTTTTTTCTACCATTCTTAATGTTAAATAAAATAAACCAGCAAGAATCAATAGTCCAACAAGTGCAATAACCCAATTATAATAAGCCAGTACGCCCAAAAGTAAAACGACTGCGGCCAGCACCCCATACAACGGGGACTTAATCGAGTATTCTTTCAAATAAGATGGCATAGTTTCAGCTCCTAAAAGCATCTGTTTTACAAAAAAGTCTTCTATTCCTTTTTCTTGATTGTCTCCCTAAAAGGAAAGCCTAAATCTATTATACCTAAAAATCGAACGGCCGTCGTAATAATCGGAATCGGCAGCAGCAAAGAAAAAACCACGATTAAAACAGGTATGGCCCTAACCCATGACTTAACATGAGCGATATAGAATATCAGGGAATAACCTTGTAATAAAATGAAGAACTGCAGTATGAAAAATAGGTTCGTTATGGCCATATATACAAAACTGTTCTTGTCCGTATTCACAAAAAGAGCCAGAAGCATCGTAATTAAATAATACCATAAAAGGCTTTTCGGGAGTCGCAGATCTCGAAAATGGGGCCATTTTAACGCCTTATCACTGAATCTCTTCACAATGGGATGCGCTGCAAAGAAAATCAATAAAACCATGATGACGGACATCAAGACGAACAAACTTGGCATCAGCGTGTTCATCATATCGATTGATTCATACATCCGCTTTTTGACTTGTTCCGTCGGTGCCTGTCCAAAAGAATCCATTATACCGATAGTATTTTCGATGGACCCCTCAACCATGTCCATCGATTCTTCTATGTAATTAACATCCGTTATCAATACTGAAGCCGCATATATTAATAAAATGCCTCCCAGGAAGACTAGGACTGCGCTTATGAACATAGGTGCCATCGGTTTGTCCTTTTTCAAAAAATAGCCGATCGCGATTCCCGTTGCCCCCATGAGCAAGGTCAGCGGAACAGACAATATCGTCCCGATGAGGATCGACAATAACGAGGCTACGAATAAGTAACCAAGGCTCCACGATAACTTTTGTTTGATTGTGACAAGTATGAATGGAATGGGTAAAAAGAAAGTAGTGAAAATACCCAATAGTGGGATTTGAATGGTGATGAACAATAAAATGCAATATAGTGCCAGAAGGGCTCCGCCCTCGGCAATCCGTCTTCCGCTATTCATCTTTATTTCACCCCCTGTTATTATTGATGTCTTATCTCCATCTTTATATTGTATCCGTTACGGCCAGGATATTTCAAACATCACATTCTTTTTTAGGATATGATTATTTTTTCTGAGAAAAACGTCCGGATAACTTCCTAATGAAATAAAAAAACCGCAATTCAGCGGTTTTCATGCATGAGTGACAACTTATAAAAAAAGGCACATTAAGGATAACTCCTCAATGTGCCCTTTTATTATTCACCAGATACATATGGTAGTAATGCCATAGTACGTGAGCGTTTAATAGCAATCGTTAATTTACGTTGATATTTAGCGCTTGTACCAGTTACACGACGTGGTAAAATTTTACCGCGTTCTGAGACGAATTTCTTAAGAAGATCTACATCTTTGTAATCAATTTTAGTGATTCCGTTAGATGTGAAATAACAAACCTTTTTACGCTTACCGCGTCCTTTACGTCCACCCATTGCCATGATAAATTTCCCTCCCTGCTTTTTGAATTTTCATTTTAAACGGCTGTTTAAAACGGAAGATCGTCATCTGAAATGTCGATTGTCTTACCGTCATTTGCAAACGGATCGTCATCTACACGAGTGTAGTTGTTATTGCTCCGTTGATTCTGATTAGGATTTTGTCCATACGAATTGTTGTCATTTCCGTTATTATTGCCATAACTTCTTTGACCTCCACCGTAAGAACCGCCTTCATTTCTTTCACCCGCTGAACTGCTTCGTGGTTCAAGGAATTGAACGCTCTCAGCCAGAATCTCCGTCACATATACGCGTTTGCCGTCTTGTCCTTCATAATTACGTGTTTGGACACGTCCATCCACGCCAGCTAAACTGCCCTTTTTCAAGAAGTTAGCTACATTTTCTGCCGGTTTACGCCAAACTACACAGTTAATGAAATCCGCTTCACGTTCACCCTGCTGATTCGTAAAACTACGGTTCACAGCTAAAGTAAAGGTAGCTACGGGAACTCCATTAGGTGTATATCGTAATTCAGGATCTTTAGTTAAGCGTCCTACCAAAACTACGCGATTCATCATCAGAATCAACCCCTAGGTTTCAATCTTGTTTCATAGAAACAAGATTAGAATTTATATTAAATATCGGATTATTCTTCTTCTCTAGTAGCCATGTGGCGAATAATGTCTTCACTGATTTTAGCAAGACGATCGAATTCTTGAATCGCAGCACTTTCAGCGTTAACTTTAAGAAGCATGTAGTAACCATCGCGGAAATCATTGATTTCATATGCAAGACGGCGTTTACCCCATTCTTTTGCTTCTACTTCCGCACCATTATCAGAAAGGATTGTGTTGAAACGTTCAACTAAAGCTTTTTTAGCTTCTTCCTCAATGTTTGGACGGATGATATACATAATTTCGTATTTTCTCATCACTGTCACCTCCTTTTGGTCTAAGCGGCCCAATTGGGCAAGGAGCAATTATTTATAATTACTCACAAGATAAAATTATAGCATAGTTAAAGAGGCTTTGCAACGAACGGTTCGACTTATTACAATTAATTGTAATCTAATGACCGTTGATTTCCACTTCAAACACTCGCTTTCCGCGGGCGGTCCCGGAGCCTCCCTTCCGTTCCAATCAACTCCTTTTGTCGACAAACTGAAAGACCCTACTATATGAACGGTAGGGTCTTGATTCTTAAACGTTAAAACGGAAATGGATAACATCGCCATCGTTAACGATGTATTCTTTTCCTTCCAAACGAACTTTACCTGCTTCTTTTGCAGCACCATGACTGCCCGCTTCAAGTAGATCAGTATAAGAAACCGTTTCGGCACGGATGAAACCACGTTCGAAGTCCGTGTGAATGACGCCTGCACATTGAGGGGCTTTCATTCCTTTGCGGAATGTCCAAGCACGCACTTCCTGTACACCAGCTGTAAAGTATGTTGCCAATCCAAGCAGGTTATAAGAAGCACGGATCAACTGATCAAGACCTGACTCCTCGATGCCAAGTTCAGATAGGAACATTTCCTTTTCTTCACCTTCAAGCTCTGCAATTTCTTCTTCGATTTTGGCACAAATCACGATCACTTCGGCATTTTCCTTAGCAGCATATTCACGAACTTGCTGTACATATTCATTATCGTCAGCATTCGCCACTTCATCTTCGCTCACGTTCGCCACATAAAGCGTCGGCTTCGCTGTAAGTAAATGCATGCCCTTCACGATTTTTTGCTGTTCTTCAGTGAACTCGACGGTACGTGCAGGCTTTTCATCTTCCAATGCTTCTTTTAAAGCTACAAGGATTTCATGTTCTGCTACAGCGGCTTTATCTTTTTGCTTGGCCATTTTTCCGACACGGTCGATGCGTTTGACAACAGATTCCAAATCGGCAAGGATCAATTCAAGGTTGATGACTTCGATATCATCGATTGGATTCACTTTTCCGGAGACATGGGTAATGTTATCGTCTGCAAAACAACGGACGACTTGACAAATTGCATCCACTTGACGGATATGGGAAAGGAATTTATTACCCAATCCTTCTCCTTTACTTGCTCCTTTTACAATCCCGGCGATATCGGTGAACTCAAATGCTGTCGGAACGGTTTTTTTCGGTTTTACCAATTCAGTCAGTTTTTGCAGACGGTGATCTGGTACTTCCACGATCCCGACATTTGGGTCGATCGTACAGAAAGGATAGTTAGCAGATTCCGCACCCGCCTGAGTAATTGCATTAAATAAAGTGGATTTACCTACGTTAGGCAAACCGACTATACCAGCTGTTAAAGCCATTTATATTTCACTCCTTCAAGATGATTCGTACATATGGGAAAAGAACTGATCTTCTTTAAAGACCCTCCAATTACCTAAACCTTTCCCAATTATAGATTTCGCTTCCTAAAAAGACAAGTAAATCATGAGAAACGCCGGACTACTTTCACTCCAAAAAAAAAGCATGATCACTCCTCATGCTTTTGCAGAACTTTTTTCATTTTCTTCGCGAATTCACGTCGGGGCAGCATCACGCTATGGCCGCACCCTTCACATTTTATCCGGATATCCATACCGAGCCGTATAATTCTCCACTTATTCACTCCACAGGGATGCGGTTTCTTCATTTCCACAATATCCTTAAGTGCAAATTCCTTTTCTTCCATAACCATGAGCCCCCTAATTCCTATGACTCGCTGCCATTGTACGTAGATTTAATCCCACTTGAATCAAGCGCAGCACTTATTTCAATTCTTAATATCCTACTGATTTCAATGTGATGCATCGGCTTTGTTTCCGCCTTAATCCGAAAGACGATTTCTTCAGGACTAATTTTTTCAATTCCCAAAAATTCAGGTGTTTTGATCAATGCATCGTATTTGCCCTCCATACTGTTTAAAAGATCAATCAGCACCTTTTCAGCACGCTCGATCGATCCATCGTTAGGTATGGTCACATCAACGACAGCCATACTATTTAAAATGGAATAATTCGTGACCTGAACGATGCTTCCGTTGGGTATGAAGTGCAATTCACCTGCACCGCTTTTAATTTTTGTTGTACGAAGCCCAATTTCAATGACTTCCCCTTCAAAATTATTGATTTTAATATAATCCCCAACCGAGAAATGATCTTCAAAAATAACGAAAAATCCTGTAATTATATCCTTGACCAAACTTTGAGCACCAAAACCAACTGCCAAACCGAGAACACCGGCACCAGCGAGTAATGGCATTACTTCAATCCCGAAAATTTCCAGAATCATTATCAAGGCAATGAAATTGATGACATAGGTAATGATATTTTCGAGCAATTTAATGAGTGTCGCTTCCCTGCGCTCCGATACCCGAATGGGACTCCTTAAACGCGCTTTGAAAAATTTATTCAGAATAGTCTTACCTATTCTAATAATAATACGCGATAACAACAGAACAAGGAAGATTTTAATAATCCCCTCGCCCATCAGCAGCCATATCTTTTCATCCAATATCTCTTTTGTAACGTTATCATAAATGCGATCCATATTTTCCTCCTGCCTAATGCAATTAACTGCAAAACTTTTATATCGTCTATATGATTTTTCCCATATAGACGGATTCCTCTACCCTTCATGCACTGATATAACCATGAAGTAGAGGATTTTCTCTATTTTATCAATAAATAATGGTTTCTGTACAAAAAAAAATTGGGTATATAGGTAAAAGAATTAGAAGTTTTTTCCCAAATATTAAAGTAATTATTTACTAGAAAGTATAAATGAAAGCAATTGGTAGAGGATAACGCCGATTTATATCCCCTTCACCTGTTTGCATGTTCTACAAAAAATTCCCTCATCCAAGATGTTAAATACCGTATATTTTCCCCTTTTTATCCGTATACTGTAATACCAAATAAAGTAAAGGAGTTGAGCCGATGAATCTGAATTCTAGTCTATTTAATAATAATAAAAATAGATTGAGTCGCATCCTGCATGAAGATACGGATGCATCCAAACAAATTTCCCAGGAATTAATCAACCTCCTACCAACCGGAAAGCTCCAACCAATCGT
The DNA here is from genome assembly GCF_025175645.1 of Peribacillus aracenensis. NCBI lineage: Bacteria > Bacillati > Bacillota > Bacilli > Caryophanales > Bacillaceae > Peribacillus > Peribacillus aracenensis. Next base: position 22,754 of record NZ_JANZMJ010000009.1, on the reverse strand, counting down.
CATCGTCTGCATAGGCACGGACCGTTCCACAGGCGATTCACTCGGACCACTTGTCGGCACTCTGCTTAGTGAAAAAGCTGAAAACGGTTCTTCTTCATTCCATGTTCATGGTACTCTGGATGACCCTATACATGCGATGAATTTACATGAAAAATTAAATGAAATCAAAAAGATGCACGTCAATCCCTTTATCGTCGGAATCGATGCTTGCTTAGGGAAAATGAAAAGCGTCGGAATCGTTCAAATCGGCCAGGGACCAGTGAAGCCAGGGGCAGGGGTCAATAAAGACCTTCCTTCCGTCGGGAATGCACATATTACAGGAATCGTGAATGTAAGTGGATTCATGGAGTTCATGGTCTTGCAGAACACACGTCTTAATCTTGTGCTAAAAATGGCCAAAACCATTGCCGAGGGGATTTATGAAGCACAAAATCATTATCCAGTAAAACCTTCCATCACTCCTTTCACATGGTCATTCAAGCAAGAAAAAACCCTATGATGGGTTTTTTCTTATCAAAAAAGAAGGAAAGGGCCAGCCATCCCCTTCCTTCTTTTTTATACATAATACATGAGAGTAACCAGAATCGCGGTGATTATTATGCCCGGAAGCAGATTTGCCACCCTTATTTTGGTCAGACCGATAATATTCAAACCAATTGCCAAAATCATGACTCCCCCAGTTGCCGTCATTTCCAGTATAAAGGAATCCATTAAAGCAGTTGGGATCATCGTATTGATCTGCCTTGAGAAAATCGCTATGAATCCCTCATAAAGAATAACCGGAAATGCTGAAAAAAGTACACCTATGCCAAGCGTACTGGCAAGGACCAATGCTGTAAAGCCATCGATGATCGCTTTTGTTATCAAAACGTCATGATCATTCCGGATACCGCTATCCAGGGCACCGATGATGGCCATCGCCCCAATGCCAAATATGAGCGTGGCCGTTACAAATCCCTGAGATATCGAAATTCCTTCCTTCGCTTTCATCCTGCGTTCAAGCCAATTGCCTAAAGAATTTAGCCTAGCCTCAAGATTCATCCATTCACCGAGGACAGCCCCTCCGACAATACTTAAAATGACAACAAGGAAATTATCGCTTTTTAAGCCCATCTGCAAACCTAAGACCATGACGGCCAAACCGATACCGCTCATGACCGTTTCTTTTATCTTTTCAGGTATATGTTGTAAAAACCTTCCTAAAATCGAACCGATTAAAATACAGGCACCATTCACCAAAGCCCCTAATAATACCATCTCATCCACCTAATTTTCTGCATATGTCGTCACGATCTTTTCATAAAGGGGATCTAAGAGGATAGGTTCTCTTGATCGATCAAGTTCAAAATTCTCTCTAAATCTTCCTTTGAAAAGAATTCTATTTCTATTTTTCCTTTTTTCTTGCTTTGTTTTATCGTTACGCTCGTTCCTAGTCTTTCACGCAGACTTGTCTCCCGTTGCTTTATGAAGATATCTTTTTTTTCTTGTTTCTTAGGTTTAGTTTCACGTGAAACGGTATCATTCAATTGATGTATATATTGCTCTAGCTGTCTGACATTCATTCCTTCTTTAAGGATTTTATCCGCTACCGGCTTAAGCATCTCTTTTTTCTTTAAGCCTAGCAATGCCCTGCCATGCCCCATGGAAATTTCCCCGTCGGAGATATATCTCCTAATCCCTTCAGGCAAAGATAGCAATCTAACATGGTTTGCGATATGGGGACGGCTTTTACCCAGCCGATTGGCCAACTGCTCCTGGGTGAATTCCAATTTTTCCAGAAGCGTTTGATAGGCGACAGCCTCCTCGATCGGATTCAAATCTTCCCTTTGCAGGTTTTCCAAAATCGCCAGTTCCATCATCTGCTGTTCGCTCAATTTCCTCACAACGACCGGAACTGTCTTTAAACCAGCTTCCTCGGCAGCACGATAACGCCTTTCCCCAGCCACGATTTCATATCCCTTAATGCTTTCCCGGGCAATAATCGGCTGTAATATCCCATGTTCCATGATGGATTGCTTTAATTCCTCTATAGCTTCAAGCCGAAAGCTCTTTCGGGGCTGATAAGGATTTGGCCTTAATTCCCTTAATTTGATTTCTCGCACGATTTCATCTTTACTGATTTCCCCACTATTGAAAAGTGCGTTAAGTCCTTTGCCAAGTCCTTTAGCCATTTGATACCACTTCCTTTGCCAGTTCTAAATAGACCTCCGCCCCTCGTGACTTTGGATCATATATAATTATCGGTTCTCCATGGCTCGGTGCTTCACTCAAACGAACATTGCGGGGAATGATGGTTTGATAGACTTTATCCTGAAAGTATTTTTTGACCTCTTCTATGACCTGGAGACCTAGATTCGTTCTTGCATCCAACATCGTCAATAGCACACCCTCGATTTTCAAATCATGGTTCAAATGCTTTTGGACGAGGCGGACCGTGTTCAATAGTTGACTCAAACCTTCCAATGCATAGTATTCACATTGTACCGGAATCAAAACTGCATCGGCGGCCGTTAAGGCATTAAGCGTAAGCAAACCCAATGATGGAGGGCAGTCAATCACAATGTAATCATATTGGCCCTGCACCTCTTCTAATGCCCTTTTTAACCGGACTTCCCTAGAGATGGTTGGAACAAGTTCAATTTCTGCACCTGCCAGTTGAATTGTCGCAGGTATGGCATATAGGTTTTCTACCTTTGTTTCCATGATGACGGTACTGGCCTCGATATCATCAACCAATACATCATAAATACATTGTTCCACATCTGCTTTGTCAATACCTGCACCGCTTGTCGCATTTCCCTGCGGGTCAATATCGACCATTAAGACTTTCTGTCCTATGTAAGCAAGACAAGCACTTAGGCTGACAGAAGTTGTCGTTTTTCCAACACCGCCCTTTTGATTGGCAATGGCGAGAATCTTACCCACGAATTCACCCGCTTTCAACTATCTTCATCACGCTTTTATCTATTGATTTTTACCGTAAATCCATTTATTTCTTTCTATTTTATCATGAATGTTACTGGAAGAAATCGTTTTCTGAAATTCCTCTTAAAATTTGAAATATATCTAAAAGCATTAAAAATCCGGGAAAAGTTGAATGTTTTTTAAAGTGGAAATACCAGTTTTGACCGAAAATAAAAAAAGCTTGGTAATCGGAGACTACCAAGCGCGTAAGGATAGGGAATCAAGTTTTTTTCTTGGGTATTTTAATCGTGAACTGATAATACTCCTCGAATTCTTCTTCCTCTGCATCCAAATTTATTCCATTGTCTGTAACCATATTGAGTGATTGGCGTATGGTATTCACGGCAATCCTCATGTCTTTACTAAACGCTTTTCGCTTAGGTTTCGGCTTCTGCACAGTACCCGTCAAGAGCTTGACGACCTGCTCTTCGGTCTGTTTGACGTTTAACCCTTTTTCGATGATTTCCAAAAGCAGTTTAAGCTGCTTTTCAGGACTCTTCAACGGTATCAACGAGCGGGCATGGCGTTCCGTAATTTGCTTTTGAAGAAGTGCATCCTGAACCTCCTGGGGCAGCTTAAGCAGTCGTAGCTTATTCGCCACGGTAGATTGTCCTATTCCCAGTCTTTGTGCCAAAGCTTCTTGTGTTAAACTATGCAGCTCCAATAGCTTTCCATAAGCCAAAGCTTCTTCAATCGGTGTCAGTTCTTCACGCTGAAGGTTTTCTATCAGCGCAACGGAAGCCGTTTCTGTATCGCTGAAATCTTTGATTATTGCGGGTGCCAATTCCCAGCCAAGCTTTTGCATGGCCCGAAAACGACGCTCACCTGCAATGATTTCATACTTTCCCTGACCATAAGTCCTTACTACAATTGGTTGAATGATCCCATGTGTATGGATCGTTTGGGCCAATTCGGCAATTTTATCGTCATTAAAAACGGTCCTTGGTTGAAATCGATTAGGCACAATATCAGAAATGGAAATTTTTCTTATCTCTTCATTATTATTGCTAGGTGTCTCCATCTCTAGTTGCTCTTCTTCTTTTTCGCCAAACCCAAAGAACCGCGAAAAAGGATGCTTCATCTTCCTACACCACCTTTTAAAACTCCCAAATAACATATTCTCTATTTAAAGGACAAGTCCTGCATACATTTCCCGACATGGTTATACATATGGCCCTACACTGTAAAAAACATGTCGACTGGCGCCATCAAGGCAATAATTTAGGAATGGACGGCCAGTTATGAAAAATATCGGCCGGCTTGCCCAAAATTATTTCCCTGAATCAGCCAGCATAGGGCACAAATTTAGAGTGAAAATAATAAGGTCATACATTTATAGTAAAAGAAAATAAGGGCAAGTACCAGCCATATATATCTGAATCATCTACGCTTACTATGAAAACTTACTCATCCTACGGAGGTTATTCAATAGGCTGCTTATTCGGTGTCCCTGGTTTTCTCGGGTACTTTTTAGGAGTCTTCTTCACTTTTTTTACAGTAATGATGTTTCTTTCACTATTTTCCTCTGGCAATGTGAAAGGATGAATTTCTTCAATTTTTCCGCCTAACGTGAAAATGGCCTTCTTCCCTGTGTCCATTTCATCTTGTGCACTAGCCGCTTTCATGGCAATGAATGTCCCATCCAGTTTAACGAGAGGCAAACATAGTTCACTTAAAACGGACATCCTGGCTACTGCCCTTGCCATGACAATATCATAGGATTCGCGATGCTCCTGTTTTTGGGCGAAGGTTTCCGCCCGGTCATGATAGAAGGAAACTCCCTTTAATTGCAAGGAATCCGCAAGGTGATTCAAAAAAGAAATTCGCTTATTCAAAGAATCCACAATCGAGACGTGGATATCAGGGAAACAAATCTTCAATGGAATACTCGGAAATCCAGCCCCAGCCCCAACATCGCAAATTCGATATGATTTGTTAAAGTCAAAATAGAAGGCTGCACTGATTGAATCATAAAAATGCTTAAGATAGACTTCTTCTTTATCAGTGATGGCTGTTAAGTTCATCTTTTCGTTCCATTCCACCAATAATCGATAATAAGTGTCAAACTGATCAAGCTGTTGAGGAGAAAGCTCGATCCCTTTCTCCAGCAGTGCTTGTTGGAACTGTTCAATATTCATGTCTTTTCAATCCTTTTCGGGTATTTCCATTACTGAGATACTCTGGCAATCTTTCCTTGTTCCAAATAAACAAGCAAAATGGAAACATCAGCGGGATTCACACCGGAAATTCTTGAAGCCTGAGCTACTGATAGCGGGTGGACCTGCTTTAATTTTTGACGTGCTTCCGTTGCAAGTCCAGAAATTGCATCATAATCGATATTCTCTGGAATCTTTTTATTCTCCATTTTTTTCAGGCGATCGACTTGCTGCAAGGATTTTTCGATATATCCTTCATACTTGATCTGGATTTCGACCTGTTCCGTCACATCATCGCTTAGTTCGTCATCACTTGGCGCCAACTTCTGAATATGGGAATAATCCATTTCAGGCCGTTTCAATAAATCGGAGGCCCGGATTCCATCCTTTAACTCACTGCCGCCACTTGCAGTAATGACTTCTTGTACTTCTTTGGTCGGTTTGATGAAGTTTGATTTCAGTCGTTCCTTTTCCATTTCAACCGCTTCTTTTTTCATAAGGAATCGATTGTAGCGTTCTTCCTTGATCATTCCGATATTGAATCCAATTTCCGTTAAGCGCAAATCGGCATTATCATGACGCAATAATAAACGATATTCTGCACGTGAAGTCAACAATCGGTATGGTTCATTCGTGCCTTTCGTTACAAGGTCATCAATGAGAACACCAATATAGGCATCCGAACGGCTTAATATCAGTTCTTCTTTACCCATTGCATTCAATCCTGCATTAATACCGGCCATCAATCCTTGTCCTGCCGCTTCCTCGTAGCCGGATGTCCCGTTAATTTGGCCAGCAGTATAAAGATTTTTGATTTTCTTCGTTTCAAGTGTAGGCCATAGCTGTGTAGGAACGATAGCATCATATTCAATTGCATATCCAGCGCGCATCATTTCCGCCTTTTCAAGTCCTGGAATTGTTTGCAGGATTTTCACTTGCACATCCTCAGGCAAACTTGTAGATAAACCTTGCACATAAACTTCCTTTGTATTGCGGCCTTCAGGTTCCAGGAATATTTGATGCCTTGGTTTATCATTAAAACGTACGACTTTATCTTCAATCGATGGACAATAACGCGGCCCGGTTCCTTTAATCATTCCCGAATACATTGGTGAACGATGTAGATTCTCATCAATGAGCTGGTGTGTCCCCTCATTCGTGTACGTTAACCAGCATGGCAATTGATCCGTTATGAACTTTGTCGTTTCATAAGAAAATGCACGCGGCACTTCATCGCCAGGCTGAATTTCCGTCTTGCTGTAATCTATGGAAGAGCTATTCACGCGTGGCGGCGTTCCTGTTTTAAAACGGACCAAATCAAATCCTAACTGCTCTAAATGTTCAGAAAGCCTGATGGAAGGCTGCTGATTATTAGGGCCGCTTGAATATTTCAGTTCCCCTAAAATGATTTCACCGCGTAAATATGTTCCAGTCGTGATTACGACAGTTTTCGCACGGTACACCGCGCCTGTTTTAGTGATGACACCCGTGCATACGTTGTTTTCAACAATTAATTCCTCTACCATTCCTTGAATCAATGTTAAATTTTCTTGGTCTTCTATCGTCTTTTTCATTTCTTGTTGATAGAGAAATTTATCTGCCTGCGCCCTCAATGCACGAACAGCTGGACCTTTAGCTGTATTGAGCATCCTCATTTGAATATGGGTCTTGTCGATATTTTTCCCCATTTCTCCACCTAAAGCGTCAATTTCCCTAACGACTATCCCTTTTGCCGGCCCACCAACGGAGGGATTGCATGGCATGAAGGCGACCATATCCAAGTTAATGGTGATCATCAACGTTTTAGCTCCAACTCTTGCCGCTGCAAGGCCTGCCTCACTGCCAGCATGACCGGCACCAATAACAATGACATCATAGCTACCTGCTTCGTACTGCATATCCTTTTCCTCCTTTTACGCTTATTTTCCTAAACAAAATTGAGAGAACAATTGGTTGATCAAATTATCCTGAACGCTTTCGCCAATGATTTCTCCGAGTAGCTCCCATGCTTTCGTGAAATCGATTTGAACCAAATCAACCGGTGTCCCCATTTCAATAGCATCGATTGCATCTTCGATAGACTGTAATGCCTGCCCCAGCAAAGCTATATGTCTGGCATTGGAAACATAGGTCAGGTCTCCCGTTTCTAAAGAACCCTCGAAAAATAAAGAAGCGATGGCTTCTTCCAATTCATCGACCCCTCGATCCTCCAGTAATGAAGTCGTAACAACTTTATGGGATGCCGCCTTTTCCTTAACCTTGGCCAAATCGATTTTTTGTGGAAGGTCGGTTTTATTGATGATAACGATGACATCCATACCCTCAACCGCTTGAAATAGTTTCTCATCCTCAGTAGTGAAATCATCGGAATAATTCAATACAAGCAATATTAAATCAGCCTCTTTTAATACTGCACGGGACCGTTCAACTCCAATTCGTTCGACGATATCTTCCGTTTCGCGAATTCCTGCCGTATCGACAAGTTTAAGCGGTACACCGCGAACATTGACATACTCTTCGATTACGTCACGTGTTGTACCTGGAATATCAGTGACGATCGCTTTATTTTCATGAACTAAGCTGTTAAGCAGAGAAGATTTCCCGACATTAGGGCGCCCTATGATAACGGTCGCAAGCCCATCCCGAAGTATTTTCCCCTGTTGGGCCGTGTGAAGCAGTTTCTCAATTTCCTTCTTCACATAACTGCCCTTTTCCAAAAATAAACGATGCGTCATTTCTTCGACATCATCATATTCCGGATAATCTATATTTACCTCGACTTGAGCGAGGGTTTGTAAAATTTCTTGACGCAGGTTTTGGATTAATTTCGAAAGCCTGCCTTCCATTTGACCTAATGCAACATTCATGGCTTTATCCGTTTTAGCCCGGATTAAATCCATAACGGCCTCAGCTTGAGAGAGGTCGATCCTGCCATTCAAAAAAGCCCGTTTCGTAAATTCACCAGGTTCCGCTAAACGAGCACCTTGTGAGAGAATAAGCTGCAATACCCGATTGACCGAAACGATTCCACCGTGACAATTTATTTCAACTACATCTTCTCTTGTAAATGTCTTTGGACCCATCATGACAGAAACCATGACTTCCTCTATGATTTCACCTGTTTTGGGCTGGATAAGGTGGCCATAATGAATCGTATGTGATTTCACTTCAAGCAATCCTTTTCCACCTGGTCCTTTAAAGATCCTATCGGCTATTTCTATGGCCTCATCACCGCTGATTCTAACGATGGCGATTGCCCCTTCCCCTAAGGGAGTAGAGATAGCGGTGATTGTATCGAATTCCATGCTTTCACCTCTTATATATTGATGGTTCTATTTTTTTTCTGTTAATAAAATCGTCGAATCCCTAAATTACTACAATACCACAGTATATTCATGAAAAAAAGTAGATACTCCTCCCCACCAAGAGTTATCCACATGCAATTAATCCATATTCTGTAACATCCATTCTAACTTATCCACATGTGAATAACAAACATCGCCCGCTTCCTTTTCTTCCATTCCTTTTACGAATCAAGAGAAGGTAAAAAGAAATTTGTCAGTTATTGTAGAATTGCTGCTTTGAAAAAAGATCTTCGACACAACGATTTCATGCCCTAAAAAAAGAACCCCTGCTTAAAAAGCAGAAGGTTCATTTAAGTGGAGTAATGACCAAGTGGCGATATGGCTCAGTCCCACTTGAAGTTGTTTTTATTTTTGGATAATCCAAGAGGGCATTATGGATGACCTTACGTTCATAAGATGGCATCGGCTCAAGTGAAACAGCCTTACCTGTTTTCATGGCTTTATTTGCCATTCTTTCAGCCAATTGGATTAAGGTGTCATTGCGGCGATTTCGATAATCTTCTGCATCTACAGTAATATTCAAATACTGCTTCGAATACCGATTTGCAACAAGCTGCGCTAAATACTGAAGTGAATTTAGTGTTTGACCCCTTTTTCCAATCAATAATGCAATTTTATCACCTGATAAATGGAAAGTTACGTTCTTCCCTTTACGGGTGACATCAATTTGTGCATCGACTCCCATCTCCACGCTGACTTTCTTCAAAAATCCAAGTGTCTCTTCAATGGGATCTGCAGGCAATGTCACATGGACAATGGCCTTCCTTGCACCAAATAAACCAAAAAATCCTTTTTTGCCCTCATCTTCTATTTCAATCTCCACGCGATCTTTAGTGCTGTTCAGTTGAGCTAAAGCTAAATTTACTGCTTCTTCGACAGATTGTCCTGTAGCAGTTACCTTTTTCACTTTTTCTTTGCCCCTCCCGCGTTTTCCGCAGCTGCTTTTCTAAGATCCGGACCTTTGATGAAATATGTTTGAACGATACCAAAAAGGTTACCAACTACCCAGTAAAGAGAAAGAGCAGCGGGGAAATTAATAGCAAAAACAACAATCATGATTGGCATGATGTAAAGCATCATGGTCATTTGTGCCGCCATTTGTGGATTGGAGTTCATTCCAGCCATGGACATCTTTTGCTGAATAAAAGTCGTGATACCTGCAACGACCGGTAAAATATAATAAGGATCCGGGGAACCTAAATCAAACCAAAGAAAACTATGTAAAGCAATTTCTTCCGTACGGCTGATTGCATGGTAAAATCCGATCAAAATCGGCATTTGCACCAATATCGGCAAACATCCCGCCAATGGATTCACATTATATTTTGAAAATAGAGCCATTGTTTCTTGCTGTAGTTTTTGTTGTGTGGCAGCATCTTTTGAGCTGTATTTTGCTTGAAGTTCTTTCATCTCAGGCTGAATGGCCTGCATTGCTTTCGAGCTTTTCACCTGTTTGATCATTAATGGGAGTAATGCTAGGCGAATGATAAGTGTAACACCGATGATTCCCAAACCATAGTTCTCGCCAAATGCTTCAGAAAGCCAAATGATCAGGGCTGATAATGGATAGACAATGTATGAATTCCAAAAACCTTCACTCTCAGCAGTAATAGGTTCTTTAATTTCCGTACACCCTGCTAACAACATCATTATCGAGGCTAGTCCAATAATGAGTAATATTCGTTTTTTCAACCGTAATTTCCTCCTAACTGCAATCAATCTTTTTTGAAACAATTGTGAACTGTTTATTTGAAGATTTCAAGGAAAAGCAATCCACTTTTTTCCACAGCTTACAATCGGAATTTTCTATGTCATCTTTCTCAAGTAACCACATGATCCGGGGAGTGCTTATTCGATATAAGGGGACTTTATTGTTTTTTCTTTTTAAAGTTTAATGATTTAGAACGTTTCAGGACATGGATCAAGCTGCTTTTCACCTGGAAAAAGTCCATCTCCGCCGCTGGCTTTCGAGCAATCACAATATAATCCTTACCCTCTTCTATATCTTCTTTCAATTCCAAAAACGCTTGCCGTATGTATCTTTTGATTTGGTTCCTAACCACGGCGTTCCCGATTTTTTTACTGACTGAAAGGCCGATCCGAAAATAATCCTGACCCGGCTTTTCAAGGACATAGACAACGAATTGCCGATTAGCAGAAGATTCACCTTTTTTAAACACAAGCTGAAATTCGTCCTCTTTCTTAATCCTTAACTTTTTTTTCATTTTTACACCTTCATTACATGAATTGAGTCTCAGTAAATCCCTTATTTTGCGAAAAAAGACCACTGAGACTTTTCAGTGGTCTATGCAGATAATACTTTTCTGCCCTTACGGCGACGTGCAGCGATTACTCTACGTCCGTTTTTCGTGCTCATACGTGCACGGAAACCGTGAACTTTACTATGTTTGCGGTTATTCGGTTGATAAGTTCTTTTCATTATATGACACCTCCCTGAGGAATAACAGTTAAAGACAGTCTTTACAATTATATAGATGGAGGTTTCTACTTGTCAACCTCATCCATAAAAATATTTCATTTTTAATGCTCAATGTCCAGTAGGCCTTTTTTTATTACCTAGCCTATTGTAAATGATTTTGCTCCGAACTGATATAGAAATTTTTGGGGAAAGGAAAATTTCCATCATTTTATCGATGAGCACAAATATGAAATTCGCATTGAATCATTCCTCGATCGACACAACATTCGACAAATAATTAAGTATGAACCTGAATCACTTTCAATCTGTCCCATGCAGGTCTTCCGGCTTGAACAACTTGGTTCAAGTTAATTAATTCGAGCCTGTAATCACGGTCTGTGGATAAAATTCGACATGTTTTTTTCTATCCACAAACCATTTTATAGACTTTTGCACATAACAATGGCCTGTGGAAAAGTTTTTCCCACAAGCTCGGTAAGTTGTGGATAAAGTTTTCTAACCCATTGCAAGACGCCTGATTTTCTGATATTATATTTGTGTTTTCACTCTGAATAACTTTATCAACAGGGAACGTTTATCCACAGACTGTGTATAACTTGTGGATAGTTTATTCGACCTGTGTATATTAATCTGTCCACAGATGGTGGATATTGTCGAAAACCCTTTTTTCTTCTTTATTATATAATTCTTAAAATGCCTGTTGATGAATAAACATTCAAATCTGCACTGGCTTACCAGATGTAGTCTGTACAAAAGTTGTACATCGCAAGATATAGTTTTTTAGGCACTTCACGTAACACAACACAAAATCCCTTATACAGCTCACCGAACCTTTGCTGTCAAAATTAATATCAAGACGGCAATCGATGAGTTTATTTGTGCCTATACATTTAGATACAATTATAAAATTTTTTGCAAAGGAGGGATAAGTTTGGATAACATCGATAGCCTCTGGAACCAGGCGCTCGGAAAAATCGAAAAAAAAATCAGTAAACCAAGCTTTGAAACTTGGCTTAAATCAACCAAGGCTTATTTACTGCAAGGTGATACCTTAACAGTCACCGCCCCCAATGAATTTGCCAGGGATTGGCTTGAAGAACGCTATTCCCATCTTATTTCCGATGTATTGTTTGAACTTACCGGTGAGGAATTGGAAGCAAAATTCATCATTCCCCCTAATCAAGAAGATGATGATTTCACCGTTCCTGTTCAGCCTAAAAAGATAAAAAAACAGGACAAAGAGCATGCTGCATTTCCACAGCATATGCTGAATGCGAAAAATACCTTCGATACATTTGTCATCGGCTCCGGCAATCGTTTTGCCCATGCCGCGTCTCTCGCTGTCGCAGAAGCTCCTGCCAAAGCCTATAATCCCTTATTCATATACGGGGGCGTAGGTCTTGGAAAAACTCATTTAATGCATGCAATCGGGCATTATGTTCTTGAGCATAATCCTAATGCAAAGGTCGTTTATTTATCGTCTGAAAAGTTCACGAATGAATTCATCAACTCGATCCGGGACAATAAAGCTGGGGAATTCCGTGATAGATATCGAAGCGTGGATGTTTTATTAATTGATGATATTCAATTCCTTGTGGGAAAAGAACAAACCCAAGAAGAGTTTTTCCATACATTCAATGCGTTGCATGAAGAAAGCAAACAGATTGTCATCTCGAGTGACCGCCCGCCAAAAGAGATACCTACACTCGAGGATCGCCTCCGTTCAAGGTTTGAGTGGGGCTTGATCACGGATATCACACCTCCTGATCTGGAAACGCGGATTGCCATATTGCGTAAAAAGGCAAAAGCTGAGGGCCTTGATATCCCGAATGAAGTCATGCTCTATATTGCCAACCAAATCGATTCCAATATTCGTGAGCTGGAGGGTGCACTTATTCGTGTCGTCGCCTATTCTTCGTTGATCAATAAAGATATAAATGCCGATTTGGCAGCTGAAGCATTAAAAGACATCATCCCTAGCTCCAAACCTAAAATAATCACCATTTTGGAAATCCAGAAGACGGTCGGTGAACATTATAGTGTCAAACTTGAGGATTTCAAGGCGAAAAAGCGGACTAAATCCGTAGCCTTTCCAAGACAGATTGCCATGTATCTTTCCAGGGAGTTAACGGACTCATCCCTGCCCAAGATTGGTGATGAATTTGGAGGTCGCGATCATACGACCGTTATCCATGCGCATGAAAAAATCTCCAAACTCATGCAAACGGATACCCAGCTTCAACGTCAGGTTAAAGAAATCCAGGACCAGCTGAGGGTATAATAGATTCTGGATAATGTGAATAACTGACGACTACTTACACACAGTCTGTCCACATGTGGATAGACTGTTTTTCCTTAGGTTGAGTGGACTTATCCACATATCAACAGGCCCTACTACTATTACTACTATCTTTTTTTAATAAAAATTATTAATATATATGCCTATTCGGCAATAAAAAAATTGGAGGATGAAACATGAGATTTATAATCCAAAGAGATCGATTAGTTCATAGTGTCCAAGAAGTAATGAAAGCAGTCACATCAAGGACGACGATTCCGATTCTAACGGGGATAAAAATAAGCGTCACTAGTGAGGGTGTCACTCTGACAGGAAGTGATTCAGATATCTCCATCCAATCATTCATCCCTGCTGAGGTTGACGGAGATGAGATTGTTGAAGTTAAAACTAGCGGCGGTATTGTCCTTAATGCTCGTTTTTTCAGTGAAATTGTCAAAAAGCTGCCGATGGATACTGTAGAAATTGAAGTGGAGAATAACTTTCAAACGATTATTCGCTCAGGTAAAGCTGAATTTAATCTAAATGGACTGGATCCTGAAGAATATCCGCATCTTCCGATCATTGAAGAAGAAAATATTTTCAAACTTCCAACGGACCTTTTGAAGACCCTTATCCGCCAAACTGGCTTTGCAGTGTCCACGTCAGAAACACGGCCCATCTTAACAGGTGTAAACTTGAAGGTTCAAGATGACGAATTGACCTGTATTGCAACAGATAGTCATAGGCTTGCAATGAGAACAGCCAAAATAGAAAATAAAATTAACGGGACCTATAGCGTTGTAATCCCAGGTAAAAGTCTGAATGAGCTAAGTAAAATCCTTGATGATACGAACGAACTCATCGAAATCGTCATTACCGAAAACCAAGTACTTTTCAAAGCTGAAAATTTATTATTCTTCTCAAGACTGCTTGAAGGGAATTATCCCGATACATCACGCTTGATTCCATCTGATAGCAAAACGGACGTGACTGTTCACACTAAAGATTTTCTTCAAGCGATAGACAGGGCTTCTTTATTGGCGAGAGAAGGAAGAAATAATGTCGTCAAATTGACAACCCTGGAAGGCCGTATAATCGAAGTCTCTTCCAACACTCCTGAAATTGGTAAAGTAATTGAAGAGGTTCAGGCAGAAGCCATTGAAGGTGAAGACCTGAAAATCTCATTCAGTGCCAAATTTGTAATGGATGCTCTAAAAGCATTGGAAGGTTCCGATATAAAAATTAATTTCACAGGTGCAATGCGTCCTTTTGTCATTCGCCCGCTACATGATGATTCCATGCTGCAATTAATTCTTCCGGTAAGGACTTATTAAGCTAAAATAATATTTCAAAAAAATTAAAGGCTTGTATAGCAGGTCTTTAATTTTTTTATATTTAAATATAGGTTTCCAAAGGGTTTTTAGCGTTTTTTCAATGCTGTACGGAACGCTGAATCGCTAAAAATAAGAACTGAAAAAGCTATACTTTGTCTTAATGTGATTAATTTAGTAAAATGAAATATTAAAGACTACTTAGAAATGAGTGAGGCATGAAATGGACTCCATAAAAATCAATACCGAATATATTACGCTTGGACAATTCCTGAAACTGGCCGATTTGATTCAAAGCGGCGGAATGGCGAAATGGTTCTTAAGTGAATATGAGGTTTACATTAATGGCGAATTAGACGTGAGAAGGGGCAGAAAATTAAGATCAGGTGATAAAATAGAGATTCCTGGATTTGGCACCTACACAATTACAAGCTAAAACATAAGGGAAGAGCGGAATATGTATATTGAAAATATAAGTTTGAAAAATTACCGCAACTATACCGAATTGAATCTGACTTTTGAGAATAAAGTCAATGTAATCCTCGGCGAAAATGCTCAAGGAAAAACGAATGTCATGGAATCCATTTTTGTTTTAGCCATGGCAAAATCCCATCGGACCTCAAATGATAAAGAACTTATTCGCTGGGATGAAGAGTATGCTAAAATAGAAGGAAGAGTTAGAAAGAGAAATACCTCAATACCACTTGAGCTGACCATTTCAAAAAAAGGGAAAAAGGCGAAGTGCAACCATATTGAACAAAGAAAGTTGAGTCAATATGTCGGAAATATGAATGTGGTCATGTTTGCGCCTGAGGATCTTAACCTTGTAAAGGGAAGTCCTCTAGTCAGACGCCGTTTTATAGATATGGAAATTGGCCAGGTTTCTCCCGTATACCTTCATGATATGAGCCAATATCATAAAATACTTCAACAAAGAAATCATTACTTAAAGCTTCTGCAGACCCGGAAAAAAACGGATACGACGATGCTTGACGTGCTCACTGATCAATTTATTCAGTATGCAGCGAAAATTGTCGAAAGAAGATACGAGTTTCTTTTAAAGCTCCAGCAATGGGCAGAGCCGATTCATTCGGGGATCTCCAGAAATCTAGAAGTATTGAAAATCCAATATAAACCGTCGCTTGATGTATCAGAATCTATGGATTTGACGAAAATGATAGAAGTATACACAGAAAAATTTGATAAAATAAAAACAAGGGAGATTGAACGGGGTGTAACATTGGTAGGTCCTCATCGTGACGACCTGGTTTTTTTTGTGAATGACCGCGATGTCCAGACCTATGGTTCACAAGGACAACAGCGTACGACTGCCCTGTCTTTGAAACTTGCCGAAATTGAGCTGATCCATGAAGAAATCGGCGAGTATCCCATTTTATTATTGGATGATGTGTTATCGGAACTTGACGATTTCCGTCAATCCCATTTACTGAATACGATACAAGGGAAAGTGCAGACATTTGTGACGACACCCTCCGTTGATGGAATCGACCATCAAACCCTAAGAGAAGCGTCCACCTTTTATGTGAGTCAAGGAAGTATAAAAAAGGTTAAATGATGAGGTGAATGTATGTATCTCCATATTGGTGAAGACATTCTTGTGAAAACGGATGATGTCATAGCCATTTTAGATAAGAAGCTTCTTCAGGACTCTCCAATCATGAGTGAATTTTTGGAGAAAAAGTCTGATGTAACTTACCATTTAGCAAAAAACTCGGTTAAATCGATTGTAGTGACGGACAAACAGGTATATTATTCACCGCTTGCGTCGTCCACTTTGAAAAAGCGTTCACTGCAGTCATCGCTCTTAATCGATGATATAGATATTCTTTGAATTGTAGCTAAACGTTATAAATTCTCCTGAAAATTGATAAATGCCAAAAGAAAAGTGTAGGTGATTCGAATGACAATGGAACAAAAAGAAGTACAAGCTCAGGCATACGATGAGAATCAGATACAGGTTTTAGAAGGCTTAGAAGCAGTTCGTAAACGTCCGGGGATGTATATCGGCTCTACCTCTGCAAAAGGACTTCACCATCTTGTTTGGGAAATTGTCGATAATAGTATTGATGAAGCGCTAGCTGGTTTCTGTACGGAAATCAAAGTGACGATCGAAGAAGACAATAGCATAACGGTAGTCGATAATGGTCGGGGAATTCCAGTTGGTATCCATGAAAAAATGGGACGGCCAGCAGTTGAAGTGATCATGACGGTCCTTCATGCGGGCGGTAAATTTGGCGGCGGGGGCTACAAGGTTTCCGGTGGTCTGCATGGTGTTGGGGCTTCAGTAGTTAACGCCCTATCCACAGTATTGGAAGTTTATGTTCATCGTGAAGGAAAAATCCATTATCAGCAATTTAACCGCGGTATCCCTAAAGAAGATTTGAAAATCATCGGGGAAACTGATCATACTGGAACGACTACGCACTTCATTCCTGATGGTGAAATTTTCACTGAAACCTTGGAATATGATTTCGATACATTAGCCACACGAATCCGTGAGCTTGCATTCCTGAATAAAGGCTTGAAACTGATCATTGAAGATAAACGTGGGGAAGAAGAGAAAATCAGGAATTTCCACTATGAGGGCGGTATTAAATCTTATGTTGAGCATTTGAACCGTTCTAAAGAGGTATTGCATGAGGAACCCATTTTCATGGAAGGCGAGAAAGATGGAATTTCCGTTGAATTGGCATTGCAATATAATGACAGCTATATCAGTAATGTCTTCTCCTTTGCAAATAATATCCACACCTATGAAGGTGGTACGCATGAGTCAGGATTCAAGACTGCCTTGACCCGTGTCATCAATGATTATGCACGGAAAAATGGTCTCTTAAAAGAAGCGGATTCCAATTTTTCTGGTGAGGATGTGCGGGAAGGTTTAACGGCAATCATTTCGATTAAGCATCCTGATCCACAATTTGAAGGTCAGACGAAAACCAAACTCGGAAACTCTGAAGTAAGAACGGTTACTGATTCCATTCTTTCGGAAAGGCTTGATGCCTTCTTATATGAAAATCCTGCAGTTGCCCGGAAAATTGTAGATAAAGGGCAAATGGCAGCGAGAGCCCGTTTGGCAGCGAAGAAAGCTCGTGAGTTGACCCGGAGGAAAAGTGCTTTGGAAGTATCCAATCTACCGGGTAAATTGGCAGATTGTTCTTCTAAGGACCCGGGTATCAGTGAATTGTACATCGTTGAAGGAAACTCGGCGGGAGGCTCGGCGAAACAAGGACGGGACCGCCATTTCCAAGCCATTTTACCGCTAAGGGGTAAAATCCTGAATGTTGAAAAGGCGCGATTGGACAGAATCCTGCATAATGAAGAAATAGGGACGATCATCACAGCACTCGGAACAGGAATTGGTGATGAATTCAATATTGAAAAAGCTAGATACCATAAAATTGTCATCATGACCGATGCCGATGTGGATGGTGCCCATATCAGGACACTGATGTTGACCTTCTTCTACCGGTATATGCGAAAAATTATCGAGTATGGATATATATATATTGCTCAGCCGCCACTTTTCAAGATCCAGCAAGGGAAAAAAGTGGATTATGCTTATAATGACCGCGAGCTTGATGAAATCATGGCGAGTTTGCCAAGTACTCCTAAGCCTAACCTGCAGCGTTATAAAGGGCTGGGGGAAATGAACCCAGAGCAATTGTGGGAAACGACCATGAACCCTGAAACGAGAACGCTGCTTCAAGTCAGTTTGAAAGATGCTGCCGAGGCAGATGAAACTTTCGAGATGTTGATGGGCGACAAGGTGGAACCGCGACGTAACTTCATTGAAGAAAATGCAATTTATGTAAAAAATCTTGATATCTGATTTTTGACAGGATGCTTTTTACATCCTGTTCTTTAAATAGTGCACGAACAGTTAAATTTTAGATGAGAGTATAAGCTTTTAATAGGAGGTTGGCTCCATGTCAGAAAATGAAAGATCAGGTGTTAAAGAAATAAATATAAGTACCGAGATGCGGACATCGTTTTTGGATTATGCGATGAGCGTTATCGTGTCGCGGGCTTTGCCTGATGTAAGGGACGGTTTGAAACCGGTACACCGAAGAATCCTTTATGCAATGAACGATCTTGGAATGACTTCGGATAAACCATTTAAGAAATCAGCCCGTATTGTCGGGGAAGTAATCGGTAAGTATCACCCGCATGGTGATTCGGCTGTATATGAAACGATGGTACGGATGGCTCAACCTTTTAACTATCGCTATATGCTTGTAGATGGTCATGGGAATTTCGGTTCAGTCGATGGTGACCAAGCTGCCGCAATGAGGTACACAGAAGCGAGAATGTCAAAAATCTCGATGGAGCTACTCCGGGATTTAAATAAAGATACGGTCAATTTCCAGGATAACTACGATGGTTCGGAAAGAGAACCAGCGGTTATGCCCGCCCGTTTCCCGAACTTGTTAGTGAATGGTTCATCAGGAATAGCGGTAGGGATGGCAACCAATATTCCACCACATCAATTAGGTGAAGTAATTGACGGCGTACTGGCTTTAAGCAAGAATCCCGAAATTACAATTCCTGAGTTGATGGAATATATCCCTGGTCCGGACTTTCCGACAGCCGGTTTGATTTTAGGGAGAAGTGGAATCAGAAAGGCCTATGAAACTGGAAAAGGGTCAATCATTCAACGTGCGAAAGTCGAGATTGAAGAGAAACCCAATGGTAAACAAGTAATCCTTGTTAAGGAAATCCCTTATCAAGTGAATAAAGCAAGATTGATTGAAAAAATTGCCGAACTTGCTCGAGATAAGAAAATCGAAGGCATTACCGACTTACGGGATGAATCGGATCGCAATGGCATGCGGATTGTCATGGAGCTTCGAAAGGATGTTAATGCAAATGTCCTTTTAAACAACCTGTATAAGCATACCGCGATGCAGACCACCTTCGGAATCAATCTGCTCGCTTTGGTGGACGGTCAGCCTAAAGTGCTGAATTTAAAACAATGCCTGCGCTACTACTTGGAGCATCAGCAGGTAGTCATACGGCGCAGGACTGAATTTGATTTACGGAAAGCGGAAGCGCGCGCCCATATTTTAGAAGGTTTGCGCATTGCACTTGATAATTTGGACGCAGTCATTACGTTGATCCGCAGTTCCCAAACGACGGACATTGCCCGTGAAGGCTTAATGACACAATTCTCACTTTCCGAAAAACAGGCGCAAGCTATCCTGGATATGCGTTTACAACGCTTGACAGGTCTGGAACGTGAAAAAATTGAAGATGAATATCAGGCATTAATGGCTATAATTGCAGAATATAAAGCAATTCTTGCTGATGAGGAAAAGGTTCTTGAAATTATCCGTGAAGAGCTTCTTGAAATTAAAGAGCGCTTTGATGATAAACGGAGAACTGAAATCACACTGGCCGGCTTTGAAAGCCTGGAAGATGAAGATTTAATCCCAGAGGAAAATATAATCGTGACACTTACGCATAATGGTTATATTAAACGCTTGCCTGCAACCACATACCGCAGTCAAAAACGCGGAGGGCGCGGAATACAGGGTATGGGAACGAATACAGATGACTTTGTCGGTCACTTGTTAACCACATCGACTCATGACACTCTATTATTCTTCACCAACAAAGGTAAAGTCTATCGTTCCAAAGGATATGAAATACCTGAATTTGGTAGGACAGCAAAAGGATTGCCGCTTATCAACTTGTTGGAAGTCGATAAGGGCGAGTGGGTCAACGCAATCATACCTGTGAAGGAATTTGCTGACGATTGGTATTTATTCTTTACGACCAGACATGGGGTATCTAAGCGTACACCTTTGTCTTCTTTTGCAAATATCCGTAATAATGGTTTAATTGCCCTAGGGTTACGTGAAGATGATGAATTGATTTCTGTCCGTCTTACGAATGGAGAGAAACAGATCATAATTGGAACGAAGTCCGGGATGATGATTCGTTTCCCTGAGACGGATGTACGGACAATGGGGCGTACTGCAGCGGGAGTGAAAGGGATTTCCTTAGGGACGAATGATGAAGTTGTCGGAATGGAAATTCTTGAAGATGATGAAGAAGTCCTGATCGTTACGAAAAACGGTTATGGAAAACGGACCTCAGCGGAAGAATACCGTATTCAAAGCCGTGGAGGAAAAGGAATAAAAACATGTAATGTCACTGAGAAGAATGGTGAACTTATAGCCGTGAAAACAGTTACGGGTGTAGATGAAGATTTGATGCTTATTACAGCAGCTGGTGTATTGATCCGAATGGAAGTCGAAGGCATTTCTAAAACGGGCCGTAATACTCAGGGTGTTAAGCTCATCCGACTCGAATCCGCTGATAATGAATATGTTTCGACGGTAGCCATCGTAGGAAGAGAAGAAGAAGAAGAAAAAGACATGGAAATAGAAACGGTCACGACTCCAGATTCTGATTCTGAACCTGCTGTAAGTGAAGAAAATGAAAAAACTGAAAAAGATACGGAAGAATAATCTTTTCACAAAAAAGATCCAGGCAATTAAGCTGGGTCTTTTTTTTGTGCTAGATGAACTTCAACCTGATTTTATGAGTGTTCGGATTTGAGTAAAAAGACGGAAATTCAAAATGAAAATGCTAATAAATTGAATTTATTTAGGTATTTAATCATAAAAAAGATAGTTTCTACCATGTTTTTCAAGTAGAATGATACTCACCAATATTACCGAGGTGAAACGTTTTGCTAGTGAAAACTCGCTATTTAATCGAAGGCTGCATCCTGTCAAAAGAGATTAGAGGTCTTTCGAATAGACCCATAATGTATGAAAAAACAATATTGACCCGGCAATTAATCGAAGCTTTGCAAGCCTTTCTAATAACAGAGGTAAGCGTTGAAAAGACTTTGATTGATGGAAAGAGATTTCTGCCGAAAGAAGTAATGGATCCAGAATGGGATGAAACGGAAGAGTCATCGGGTTTTACGGATTTTTATCTTAAGTCAGTACAAACATATAAACGATTATTTAAAAATTGGCAAGCGGGCAGTAAAGTCGAGGTGGCCATGATTCGTTTAATCATGATTCCCCTTATGGACAAGGCTTTAGAGGAACCAGGAAACATTTTGAAGCTGCACCACTATTGCAATAAAGAAGACTATGTATATCATCATGCTATTTCCATTGGATTAATAGGAGGATATATCGCATATAAAATGAAATGCAATAGGGCTGATGTCTACCAAGCTGCAATTGGCGGGTGTCTGGCAGATTGCGGGATGGCAAAGCTGCCACCAAGGTTATTAAATAAAACGGCAAGCCTGACAGCATCTGATTATGAGGAGATACATTCTCATCCTATTTTCAGCTACAAGATGATAAAAGATAGTTCCATCATTAAGGATAGTGTGAAGATAGCCGTTCTTGAGCATCATGGAAGATTAGATGGAACGGGTTATCCCAAGAGGTTGAAAACAAAACCCATGAACTTATTCTCAAAAATCATTGCGGTTGCAGATGTATTTCACGCCATGACTTCCGAGAGGACTTATAGAAAGAAGCAGTCACCGTTTAAGGTATTAGAAATGATCTTACATGATGACTTTGGTAAATTTGATATTGGGGTAGTTAAAACCTTGTTATCAGGCTTCGCTAATTTTTTCATAGGAAGCAGGGTCAAACTGAACAATGGATTCATTGCTGAAATCATCTTTATTGATGCAGGCTCGGAAACAAGACCGGTCATAAAGGTGATGGATAGTGAGCAAATTATCAATTTAGGGATTAATCGGGAATTGCATATAGAAGAAATATTATAATGTTTAAAGAAAAAGTTTACTCTTATAAAAGTAAGCTTTTTCAGCTTAATCAGGAGTGCAGCCATAGTATTTGAAATCTATGAATTCATGTATATTATTTATTTTAAAATAACTATTGCTTTTATTCCTGATACTAGATATAATAACTAAGTCGACAGCGAGAGAATAAAGTTGTTGACAAAATATAATATAGTTGATATATTATTAAAGTCGTTTCCAAACGAACGACATAAATCGCTCTTTGAAAACTGAACAAAACAAAGCGCCAACGTTAAATTTTAAGTGAGCACACACTATCAAAAAAGCAAATGAGCAAGTCAAACATTTCTTCGGAGAGTTTGATCCTGGCTCAGGACGAACGCTGGCGGCGTGCCTAATACATGCAAGTCGAGCGAATCGACGGGAGCTTGCTCCCTGAGATTAGC
>NZ_JANZMJ010000099.1:0-1092 GCF_025175645.1 Peribacillus aracenensis | reverse complement strand
AGGTTAGTTAAACAAGAAATGATATAATTTTGACATAGAACGAGAACCATGTGATCAAGCCTATTATGAACGGATATTATGTCCTTGTAAAACAGCTAGGGGCATTGAAGGGGTATCTCTGAAAGTTTGGATAGAATGTTAGCTGAGCCAGTCTTGTGACTGGCTTTTTTGATGTGTTTTATTTTGTACTTGCGGTCGTATTAACCTCATTTAAAGCCATAAGAAACGTCCCCGTGGAGTTTACCAATGCAGAAAAATACGCTCGGTTGGTAATTTGATTTCAACGATTGTATTTTCTTTTTCACCTCTAAAATTCATTTCCCCTTGAAAATCACTGGCGACTATTCCTTGCAAAATAGTTAGTCCAAGGCTATCTGCTTTTGTTATATCAAAATCCTCTGGCAATCCGCGCCCGTTATCCCGAACAGATAAGAAAATATAATCATCAAACCGTTTACATTGAATTGTAATCATACCTGATTCCATCCCTATAAAGGCATGTTTAAAGCAGTTCATGACTAACTCATTAATAATCAGCGCAATTGATGTTGCCTTGTTATACGGGATGAATATATCATCTAAATCTAAATGAATTAAAATTTTTGGATTATCATTAATTAGGTTAATAATCGCTTCAATGATTTGCTTCACGTTAATAATACTTCGGCTTAATTTGTCTTTAGAAAGAAGGTTATGGACAGAAGCAATACTCTTTATTCGATTAATAATACTATCTAATAAATCATCGATGGATATATCAGAGGTATTATTTACAAACATTTTTTGTAATGATATAAGTCCAACAATCGATTGAAGATTATTTTTTATGCGATGATGACTTTCTTGTAACAAAGCAGATCTTCCCAATAATCTTGTGTCTTCAATAGCAATAGCTGCGTGAAGGGCTAATGCTGATAAATATTTAGATTTCTCTTTCGAATACACATAAAAGTTTTCGTAAGATAATTGAATGATACCTGTTACTTGAGATCGAATCGAAACAGGTACACAAATAATTGTTTTTACATGATGACTCTTTTCAAACAATGAGTTGAATTCTCTATCATTTTGATTGGCATAATAGATGTCATT
>NZ_JANZMJ010000098.1:0-1119 GCF_025175645.1 Peribacillus aracenensis | reverse complement strand
GCGTACTCTCAATTTAGTAATAAAAACCAGAATTTCAATACTCTGTTTAAAAGTAGGATAAAAAAATAATTCGCCTAATACACCGAGTGGTGCAAACCGTTGATACATCAATGTTCATAGAGGGAGGATAGTTCAATAAGAAAAGGGCATTTTTTCCTGAGGTATAAAGGATGATTTTTGGTAAGATGTCTTTATGGAGAAGTGATATTACAATGAAAATTTTTAAAAATAGAATAAAGCCCTTGTTTATTCCAGCGTTACTCTTATGGATAACAGCAGGAATTATCCACTTTGTTTCCACCTTGTATTACGGTGTTTACAATGATTATCGGTCTATGGCTTATATCCTCATAGTCATTGGATTGTCTTTAACATTAATTGAACGGTATTTATTAGAAAAGGCAACAAAAAAGGAACTAATTGGGCTAGGTTTGACATTTTTACTAATCATTTTATCTCAATTGTGGGTTATATATTTTTTGTGATTGAACAAACGGATGCTTTACCGGCTGCCACCACCATTATCAAAGGAATTGAGGATAGAAATTGAAATGAAGAAAAATATGTTTAGTTTTACGTCAGCCATAGTTGGAGTTATGGCTCCATTACTTTTATTTGCTTCAATTGAAATAATTAAGTTTAGTGATATATTACTAATTAGTAGTTTGAGCCTGTATGGTGTTTCTATTATATGTACGATTATCGCTGTGATAAGGAAAGAACAACATAAGATGAAGTACATCCCATTCCTTACACTAATCCCCTTTACTCTTTATCAATTATTAATTTTATTGGTTTATTCATTAGGGAAATTCATAAATGGGTAAACTAACGGGGCAGCATTCCTGTCCTGTATCAACTGAAATACTAAAAAGTTTGTGAAGAAATCTACTTAAACTAACGGGTGCGTTAGCTGAAGATCGGAGCTGTCTTTAAGGCAGCTTTTTCGTGCGCCCGGCATGGGTGCAATCTATAGGGTGAAAGTCCCGAATCATGAAGGCAGTAGTAGTGGTTAGCTTAATGCAAGGGTGTCCACGGTGACGTGGAATCTGAAGGAAGCAAGCGGCAAACCTCCGGTCTGAGGAACACGAACTTCATATAAGGCTAGGTATCATTGGA
>NZ_JANZMJ010000097.1:0-1210 GCF_025175645.1 Peribacillus aracenensis | reverse complement strand
TTCCTTTTATGTTTGGTGGCGATAGCGAAGAGGTCACACCCGTTCCCATTCCGAACACGGCAGTTAAGCTCTTCAGCGCCGATGGTAGTTGGGGGTTTCCCCCTGTGAGAGTAGGACGCCGCCAAGCAGTTATATATGGAGGATTAGCTCAGCTGGGAGAGCATCTGCCTTACAAGCAGAGGGTCGGCGGTTCGATCCCGTCATCCTCCACCATTTTTACACTTGCCGGTGTAGCTCAACTGGTAGAGCAACTGACTTGTAATCAGTAGGTTGGGGGTTCAAGTCCTCTTGCCGGCACCATTTTCATACAAGCTTGATATAGCATATATAAATAGTTTATATGAGCCATTAGCTCAGTTGGTAGAGCATCTGACTTTTAATCAGAGGGTCGAAGGTTCGAATCCTTCATGGCTCACCATTTTATTGTGCGGGTGTGGCGGAATTGGCAGACGCACCAGACTTAGGATCTGGCGCCGCAAGGCGTGGGGGTTCAAGTCCCTTCACCCGCATGTTCGCGGAAGTAGTTCAGTGGTAGAATACAACCTTGCCAAGGTTGGGGTCGCGGGTTCGAATCCCGTCTTCCGCTCCACTATTTATTTATGCCGGGGTGGCGGAACTGGCAGACGCACAGGACTTAAAATCCTGCGGTAGGTGACTACCGTACCGGTTCGATTCCGGTCCTCGGCACCATCTTCATCTTAATATGCGCCCGTAGCTCAATTGGATAGAGCATCTGACTACGAATCAGAAGGTTGTAGGTTCGACTCCCGCCGGGCGCACCATATTTTTTCGGGAAGTAGCTCAGCTTGGTAGAGCACTTGGTTTGGGACCAAGGGGTCGCAGGTTCGAATCCTGTCTTCCCGACCATGATTTTTTTGGGGCCTTAGCTCAGCTGGGAGAGCGCCTGCCTTGCACGCAGGAGGTCAGCGGTTCGATCCCGCTAGGCTCCACCAAAAAAACTTGACAAGCCAATTCGGCTTTGATATGATAAGAAAGTTGATTCTTTAAGAAGAGTCAAATTGCTCTTTGAAAACTGAACAAAACAAAGCGCCAACGTTAAATTTTAAGTGAGCACACACTATCAAAAAAGCAAATGAGCAAGTCAAACATTTCTTCGGAGAGTTTGATCCTGGCTCAGGACGAACGCTGGCGGCGTGCCTAATACATGCAAGTCGAGCGAATCGACGGGAGCTTGCTCCCTGAGATTAGC
>NZ_JANZMJ010000096.1:0-1214 GCF_025175645.1 Peribacillus aracenensis | reverse complement strand
GCACCCTCAATTTAGTAATAAAAACCAGAATTTCAATACTCTGTTTAAAAGTAGGATAAAAAAATAATTCCCCTAATACACCGAGTGGTGCAAACCGTTGATACATCAATGTTCATAGAGGGAGTTTAGTTCAATAAGGAAGGAAATATTTTCATATATGAAATAGATTTTTTTTCGCTTATGCTGACAATATAAAAGAAGGTTAAGGCGTGAAAAAAGGTCTTTTCCAAAGCCCTTAAAGGAGTAATATCAGGTAGACAAATAATTGTTACAAGGGTGGGAGGATATTAAAAACATCATATCAATTATCAGGAGGATTTATGGAGTGAAGAATTGGGTAATTCGAGTTCTAGTTATTATTGCAGGGTTCCTTCTATGGGCTGTTTTGAGAATTCTATTTCATTATCCTTATTAAACTAAAGGGTGCGTTAGCTGAAGATCGGAGCTGTCTTTAAGGCAGCTTTTTATTATGGAACTAAAGGGGCAGGATAGTTAATTAAGGAACAACCTTTTTTTGAATGAATACCTTGCATTATAAGGTAATATAAAATATATTTATACCAAGAGGTGGGAAAATTGGAAATTAATAAGGAAGTCTTGAAAGGTCATATAGACACTCTCATCCTTTCTCTTTTACATAGGAGGGATATGTACGGCTATGAATTAGCCAAAATCGTTCGAGAAAAGAGTGATGACCAATTTGAATTAAAAGAAGGTACGCTTTATCTATCTTTAAAGAGATTAGAAAAGAATGAATGGGTTTCTTCTTACTGGGGGGATGAACAAGGACCAGGAGGAAGAAGAAAATATTACAAGCTTACAGCCATGGGTGAAGAAGAATTTGAAAAAAAGCGTTCGGAATGGAAATTTGTAAAAAAATTAATCGATACGTTTTTGGAAGGGGGAGAAAAGATTGAAGCAAATTGAAGAGTATGTTAATTCTGTTTATCGAAATGTTGATGGTGATAAAAATGAGATTGACGAATTAAAAGAGGAAATGCAATCGCATTTATTAGAGGCTGCCTATGAGTTAAAAGAAAAGGGAGTATCGGAAGAAGAAGCGAGCAGAATGGCAATTGAAAACTTCGGAGATAAAAAACACATGATTAAAGGATTATCAGAATTTTTTAGTGTACAAAAGAGATTTGCTCGTTATATCTTATTATTTTCATTGGTTTCACTTGTGCTAGGAGCTATCATTTTTGTAAATACCT
>NZ_JANZMJ010000095.1:0-1228 GCF_025175645.1 Peribacillus aracenensis | reverse complement strand
ATAGGGTACAGTTTATTTTACTGGTTGACCTTTTTTTAATAGAATCTATTATATCAGTAGCCAGGGTAGGACGTACGGGTGCGTGGGACTTGATCTCGTGAACTAAACTGTCCGCCCCCTACTTGTAGAAACATGTTTGAGGCTGGTTGGGACGTAGATCTCGTATAACAAGCGAAGCTATGACACTACTTGGAGGACTAGGGGTACTGGTTAGTAAGTAGAGGAGGGAAAAACAATGAATCCAGTTGTTGGTCTGGATGTGGCAAAAGGAGAGAGTCAAGTTCAGGCATTTTTAGATCAATCTAAACCTTATGGGACGAGCTTTTCAATGAAGCACATCAAAGAGGAATTAGATCATTTTTTAGACTTTTTAAAAGAGATTGAAGAGGTGACAGGGCAGATGCCTATGGTCATTTTAGAATCTACAGGGCATTACCATACTCCTGTTATTCAATACTTGGAGGAACAAGGGATTCTATATATCTTACTAAATCCGATTATTTCTTATCAGGCAAAGAAGACCAGTTTACGGAAGGTAAAAACAGACGCTATCGATGCGTACCAGTTGTGTGCGCTGTATTACAAAGAGGATTTTGAACCTCATAAAATTAGAGGAATTCAGCTATTAGACCTTCGGAATTTGTCAAGACAACAGGAAATTGTAACGAATATGTATGTGGAAGCTAAACTTCAGTTTCACACCATTTTAGATCAAGTGTTTCCTGAATACCGGAAGGTTTTTGGGGATCTATATTCAAGGGTTTCTTTATTGTTATTAAAGGAATATCCCACTTCAGAGGCGGTATTAACAGCAGGGGAAAGTAAGTTAGCAGAGAGTGTTATAGAGTTCTGCCCTAGCCGATCGGGTCAATGGGCATGGGAAAAAGCAAAAAAAGTAATGGACTCCGCATCTCGAAATCCATTCCAAAAAAACGTGTATGAAAGTCACGTAATCAATCTTCGTATGTATATTGAGTTGCTTTTTCATTACCAGGGGCACCTCTCTGATTTGGAAGATCGTATAGTGGCCCTGGCAAATGAACTGGAAGAATATAAGATCATCCAATCGATTCCCGGTATAGGAGAAAAAATCGCAGCCACGATTATCTCTGAAATTGGTGAAATCGATCGGTTTAATCATCCGAAAAAACTGGTTGCCTTCGCTGGAGTAGATCCAAGTGTTCACTCATCGGGTAAGTTTACGGCAACCATTAATCGCATTACTAAA
>NZ_JANZMJ010000094.1:0-1259 GCF_025175645.1 Peribacillus aracenensis | reverse complement strand
GGCATGAACCCGGTAATCAACCGGGCTCATGCCTTTTAATTTCACCTTAATTCGTTGGTGATTGTAATAATAAATATAATCTTCTAGTTCTTGTTTGAAATGCTTCATGCTGTCGAACGTTTGTAAATAAAGCAATTCGGATTTTAATAAGCCAAAGAAGTTTTCCATGACAGCGTTGTCGAGACAATTTCCCTTCCGAGACATGCTTTGTGTAATCGCATGTGACTTCAAGGTATGTGAATATGGTTTCATTTGGTAATGCCAGCCTTGATCCGAATGAAGGATGGGTGAATCTTCCGATTCCAATCGCATTATGGCTTGGTCTAACATCTTGGAGACTAAAGGGTAAATAGGACGTGATTCGATATTGTAGGCGATGATTTCTCCATTAAATAAATCAAGAATGGGAGATAAGTACAACTTCTCACCGTATAGATGAAATTCCGTCACATCAGTGACCCATTTTTCATTTGGCTTTGTTGCCTTAAAATCACGCTCGAGAATATTGGGCGCAATCTTTCCAACCTTGCCTTTGTACGAACGGTATTTCTTCATACGTACCATACACTTTAGACCCAACTCATTCATCAATCGAAGCACCGTTTTATGGTTAATCACAATGCCCCGATTATGTAATTCTAAGGTGATGCGTCGATATCCATATCTCCCTTTATTCGTCTGAAATATCTCTTCGATGACAGGCTTTATCTCCACGTATTTATCCTGACGCCCGAAGGCGTTTCTCCAATAATAATAGGTGCTCCGTGCGATATTCGCGACAGATAGAAGTAGCTTTAAATTAAATTCTCCCCTTAGTTCGTGCACTACTTTCGCTTTTTCTTGCGTTCTGACGCTTCTCTTTCCTGAACTAAGGCGTTTAACTTTTTTAAATAGGCATTCTCCGCACGTAACCGCTCATTTTCAGCCTTTAATGCCTCTAATGATCCTTCTGCTAGTGGTTTCTTGGTTTCTTTTTTCATGGATGGACGCCCCTTTTTCTTTGGTTTGAGGGCGTCTACTCCTTCCGCTTCACATTGTTTTTGCCAAAGTAATAGGGTAGAAGGTGCCGGAATATTGAAAACCGCAGCGGTTTCACGGAGAGACGTCCCCTGTAAGTTCATATATTCAAGTACCTTCAGTTTATCTTCTACCGTATAAGTTGTATAGCGTTTTTCAAATGCACGTTCTCCATGATATTGGTACTGTCGAATCCAATTGAGTAATACTCCAGAGTTAACACCAACAGATTTAGCTAAGCT
>NZ_JANZMJ010000093.1:0-1335 GCF_025175645.1 Peribacillus aracenensis | reverse complement strand
GATCTCTACTGCCTCTCAGAGGCAGCGTAAGCATTTCTAACTATCGATATATAACAAGAAGGATGACACGGAGAAGCCAGCAACATTACAAAACTAAGACCAAGAGTCCCCGGGGCAGCTTAGCAGGTCTCTGCCTTATGAATAGACCGAACGAAGGAATGTAAGCGCAAATGACGCTAAGAGACATGGGAGGGTACGTCATCATAAGTTTCGCAGAGATCTATTGTGCATCGCATAGTGGAGAAAATAGCTAATGATTTCCATTAGTTTTAGCGAAGCGCACCCTCAATTTAGTAATAAAAACCAGAATTTCAATACTCTGTTTAAAAGTAGGATGAAAAAATAATTCCCCTAATACACCGAGTGGTGCAAACCGTTGATACATCAATGTTCATAGAGGGAGGTTAGTTCAATAAGAAAACAGTAATGGTTGAAGCTCAAACCTTATTATCCAATCCAATTTTACCGGATCGTTGATCTAAGGATTTTCGTCCATAATTAAATTCCCGTAACTAAACCCGAAACTGTTTTAAATGATGGTCAAGATGCTTATAAATTCCATGTCCCCATTGCTCGGAAGAAAGTTTTCCGAAAAAAGGATGTGGGTGACTTGTACAAGCCTCTGGTCCATTCTTTTGGAAGGTTGTAATTTTTTCTTTCAATCTTTCTCTTTCTATTTCAAAATCTTTTTTATCGGTTATTAAAATGCTTGGAATAGTAGACATATTATGTGGTAGGGGCTTGTCATTATAAAACATGTTTTTTGCAAACCGACCTACTAATAGCCCTAACCAACCTCTTGGAGGCATAGAATAGCCCATAGCAATGTCTTGGAAGGATGAGCAATGAGCTAACATTTGTGCGACATCCATTTTTCCCCATGATGGTTTTGAATTTGCGCTTAAGTTGTCGATACGTTTTAAAATTTCTTCTGTAAACAAGACCTCAAAAATATTATTCATTAGAATAACTCCTCTAATTTTGTTGATTTAAAAAAGTAATTGATTATTTAATGTATATTCAACGTCAACATTATTTTATCCTTCTAAGCCAAAGGGGGACTGTTCCAGGAGGGATTGAAGTCCTGTGGTTGGGCTAATATGAAGAGGCAGCATTCCTATAATAAAAGAAATAGAAAAGACAAGTTTGTGAAATAATGTACTTAAACTAACGGGTGCGTTAGCTCAAAATCGAAGCTGTCTTTATGGCAGCTTTTTGTGCGACGGGCAGTCGTATGGGATGTTGACACTGTCAGCGTCCCTCATTTTCTTTATTCGACAGAGACGTCATTTCGATGAAACGACTGGTAAAAGAATGGAGCAATTGAATCCCAGA
>NZ_JANZMJ010000092.1:0-1339 GCF_025175645.1 Peribacillus aracenensis | reverse complement strand
TGACGTACTATAACAATTTCAGATATCAATGGAACTTAAAGAAGATGACTCCTGTTCAATACAGAAATCACCTTCTCAAAGTGGCATGACCTTTTTTAAAAATGTCCTTTACATAGGGTACAGTTTATTTACTGGTTGACCTTTTTTTAATAGAATCTATTACATCAGTAGCCAGGGTAGGACGTACGGGTGCGTGGGACTTGATCCCGTGAACTAAACTGTCCGCCCCCTACTTGTAGAAACATGTTTGAGGCTGGTTGGGACGTAGATTTCGTATAACAAGCGAAGCTATGACACTACATGGAGGACTAGGGGTACTGGTTGGTAAGTAGAGGAGGGAAAAACAATGAATCCAGTTGTGGGTCTGGATGTGGCAAAAGGAGAGAGTAAAGTTCAGGCGTTTTTAAATCAATCTAAACCGTATGGAAAGAGCTTTTCAATAAAGCATAATAGAGAGGAATTAGATCATTTTATTGGATTTCTAAAAGAAATCGAAGAGATGAAAGGGCAGATGCCTATGATCATTTTAGAATCTACAGGGCATTACCATACTCCCGTTATTCAATTCTTGGAGGAACAAGGAGTTCTATATATCTTACTAAATCCGATTATTTCTTATCAGGCAAAGAAGTCTAGTTTACGAAAGGTAAAAACAGACGCAATCGATGCGTACCAGTTGTGTGTGCTGTATTACAAAGAGGATTTTGAATCTCATAAAATTAGAGGAATTCGGCTTTTAGACCTTCGGAATTTGTCAAGACAACAGGAAAATGTAACGAATATGTATGTGGAAGCTAAACTTCAGTTTCACACCATTTTAGATTAACTGTTTCCTGAATACCGAAAGGTTTTTGGCGATTTATTCTCAAAGGTTTCATTATTGATGTTAAAGGAATACCCTACTTCAGAGGCTGTATTAAATGCCGGGGAAAGTAAACTAGCAGAGAGTGTTATAGAGTTCTGTCCCAGCCGATCGGGTGAATGGGCATGGGGAAAAGCAAAAAAAATAATGGATTCCGCGTCTCAAAATCCATTTCAAAAAAGCGTGTATGAAAGTCACGTAATCAATCTTCGTATGTATATGGAGTTGCTTTTTCATTACCAGGGACACCTTTCTGATTTGGAAGATCGTATAGTGGCCCTGTCAAATGAAATGGAAGAATATAAGATCATCCAATCGATTCCTGGTATAGGAGAAAAAATCGCAGCCACGATTATCTCTGAAATTGGTGAAATCGATCGATTTAATCACCAGAAAAAACTGGTTGCCTTCGCTGGAGTAGATCCAAGTGTTCACTCTTCGGGTAAGTTTACGGCAACCATTAATCGTATGACTAAA
>NZ_JANZMJ010000091.1:0-1384 GCF_025175645.1 Peribacillus aracenensis | reverse complement strand
TCCAATGATACCTAGCCTTATATGAAGTTCGTGTTCCTCAGACCGGAGGTTTGCCGCTTGCTTCCTTCAGATTCCACGTCACCGTGGACACCCTTGCATTAAGCTAACCACTACTACTGCCTTCATGATTCGGGACTTTCACCCTATAGATTGCACCCATGCCGGGCGCACGAAAAAGGTTGCCGCAGCAACCCTTTGTTAAACTACGCACCCGTTAGTTCATTAAAGACATACCTAATGAATGAATTTCCAGTTGTAAAAATGAGTAATACACCAATTCCGATTAAAACAATCCGCCAGAACCAATAACTACTTATAAAAGGTAAAATATCGATTTTTCCTTCTTCAACCTCCTTTATACCCTTATATAACCACTTGTACTGAAACAAACCAAGCCACAGAAAAATAACTCCCGTTACAAAAACAAATGAACCACCTATCATTTCATCCATTTCCTCGAACTCCCTACTTTTTCATCTACCATTATCTTAGTATATATTACTCTTGAACTATCCTGCCCCTATAGTTGCAAAAGAAAAGGAGCTGCTGATCAGCTCCTGATAATGAAGTAAAGCACCCGTTAGTTGAAGAAAGTTTGTGCTTTTTTAGTCGTCATATTCATTTTCATAAGGGTTTGCATACAAATCAATATCAATTTCAGCTTTAACACTACTTGCAAATTCAATCTGTTCGTTATCAAGATACAAACCCGGTGAATCTCCATTTTCCATAATAATAACGATGAAGATTTTACATTCCAGTTTATACTTTGCTTTTACCTGATTTATTATAGCTGCTTTATTTTTTAACGGTCCTAAAATCTGGTCCATTTGTTCCTTCACATCATAGGATTCTTGATAGCCCGTACTTAATTCCCAGGCTGTTTCTTTCGATAAAGAGTTTTCGTTGAAATAACATTTGGATTATGAGGTCTTACAATGACTTCACCCTTTTTATAGGTTTTTGTTGGTTCAATTTCTAACTTTTCGGTCACATAATCTATTGGAAACTCATCTCCATACAAGCAGAAATAAACCATTACTTGAGTTTTGTCCAAGTCCAAATTTCCCTCCCAGTAGTTCTCATTTTCCATCTTTTCTATTGAAATTATTATATCACCCTTATGCAACTAACCTCCCTCTATGAACATTGATGTATCAACGGTTTGCACCACTCGGTGTATTAGGCGAATTATTTTTTTATCCTACTTTTAAACAGAGTATTGAAATTCTGGTTTTTATTACTAAATTGAGAGTACGCTTCGCTAAAACTAATGGAAATCATTAGCTATTTTCTCCACTATGTGATGCACAATAGATCTCTGCGAAACTTATGATGACGTACCCTCCCATGTCTCTTAGCGTCATTTGCGCTTACATTCCTT
>NZ_JANZMJ010000090.1:0-1392 GCF_025175645.1 Peribacillus aracenensis | reverse complement strand
TGGTTCAGAACGGTCAATACTGATTCTACGGCTGGGAGAGGAAGGTCGATGAACTATGGTGCGTTAGAGCCCATCCGTTAGTCTGACTCCAACGACCAAGGTGCACCACTGACTGTCGCTCCCTTACGGGAAGCACACATGGTAGATTAATCCTATTCTAATTTTTGCACCAGCCTCCAATTGTATTGAGAGCCGTAGAAAGGATGTTTTCAATGGAAGTAGTCATTGAAAGAGCATGTGGTATGGATGTCCATAAGGACAATATTACTGCATGTATTATGACACCAGAAGGAAAGAAGATTCAAACGTTTTCAACAATAACTGTTTTTCTAATACAGTTAGTGGATTGGATTAAAAAGAATAACTGTACTCATGTTGCCATGGAGAGTACCAGTGTATATTGGAAACCTATTGTTAATTTATTAGAAGCTGAAGAGATTGAGTTTTTAGTTGTGAATGCTCAACATATGAAAGCAGTGCCAGGGCGTAAAACAGATGTTAAAGATGCAGAATGGATTGCCAAACTTCTTCGTCATGGACTCCTAAAAGCTAGTTACATACCAGATCGAAATCAACGAGAACTACGTGAACTAGTTCGGTACCGTAGAAGTATCATTGAAGAACGTGCTAGACAACATAATCGAATCCAAAAAGTGTTAGAGGGAGCAAATATTAAGCTAGGCTCTGTCGTTTCAGACGTTATGGGTGTTTCAGCTCGAGACATGCTTAACGCAATTGCCGAAGGTGAAGAAGATCCTGAAAAACTAGCAAACTTTGCTCGACGCACAATGAAAAAGAAGAAAGATGAACTAGAACTCGCCCTTAAAGGTTATATCAATTCGCATCAACGCCTCATGTTAAAAACCATTTTAAAGCATATTGATTTTTTAACAGAACAAATCGAGATGCTCGACCAAGAGGTCGAGGAAAGAGTAAGCTCCTATCAAGAAGATGTGGAACGATTAGACTCTATTCCTGGTATAGCTACAAGAATGGCTGAGCAAATTTTTTCTGAAATTGGGACTGATATTAAGAAACAGTTTCCAAGTGCAGCTCATATGTGTTCTTGGGCAGGACTAGTTCCTGGACATAACGAAAGTGCGGGAAAAAGAAAATCGGCTAAAACAAAAAAGGAAACAAGTATTTGAGATCAGCATTAACAGAAGCAGCTCATTCTGTAAGAGGATCTAAAAACTATCTCGGAGCACTGTATAGGCGTACAGCTTCACGAAAAGGTAAGAAACGAGCAGGAATAGTAGTCGCTCATGCCATGTTACGTATCTCCTATTATCTCTTAACTCGAAAAGAAATGTATGTAGACTTAGGCGAAGACTACTTTGATAAACAGAGACAACAATCAATTTTTCGGCATTCACTAAGAAGACTTGAAAG
>NZ_JANZMJ010000008.1:0-191364 GCF_025175645.1 Peribacillus aracenensis | reverse complement strand
GGTGAGGTTTTTTAAGGGCGGGAGGAAAATGGATGCAGCATCCTTTCAGGTTACTTCCAAGGATTTTCAGGAACTCCTTAAAAAGTTTAAAGCATCTAATGATTTTCTTACCTTCCAATTCCCGAATGATGATGGCTACACTATTTCCTATTTCAATTCACTGGTTAGTGTACAACAGCTTCATGAACAAGTATTGGCTGTCATGTCGAATCAACCAAAGAAGGATCTTAAGCAATTAAAAGGCGATATTCCGATTGAAGATATGAAATTGACGGCTGATCTAAAAGACATTCAAAGGTTGGTTTTGGCAGGAACAATCATGGTTCAATACAAGCAAGATGATGAAATGTGTTTGTTGATTCCATGTGTTCATAGTGTGAAAAGGCAAGTTTCCACACCAGAGTCAGAGTATACGGTCGTTGGGTCCAAGGAGGCATTTGTTGAATCGCTTGATTCGAATTTGAATCTGATTCGTAACCGGTTGCCCACCCCTGAATTGCAGTCCAAGGAATTAAGGGTCGGCAGCATCTCGCAAACAAGGTTAGCGGTACTCTACATAGATGGGGTAGTAAATCAACAGATCGTTAATACAGTCATTCAGAGGATAGATGATATAGATTATGATACGATCGTCGATATTTCGTTTGTAAGCCAGATGATCACGGATAATCGAAATTCGATGTTTCCGCAACTGATTGATACGGAGCGGCCTGATCATCTGGCCAGTGTATTATCGGAAGGGAAAATTGGGATCATGCTGGACGGATCTCCACATGCATTAGTTGGTCCAAACACCATCATTTCGTTCTTTTCGTCATTTGAAGATTATTTTCAAATTTGGAATCTCGGCACCTCATTCCGTTTGATTCGGCTTTTCGCAGTGCTGTTTTCCGTTTTATCTTCACCTCTGTATGTTGCCGTTTTAACCTATCATTATCAAGTGATTCCAACGGATTTGCTGCCAATCTTAATTTCATCCAGGGGAGTGATCCCGTTTCCGCCAATCTTGGAAGCCATCTTGCTGGAAGGGACAATTGAATTGCTGAGGGAAGCAGCGGTCAGGCTGCCTGCTAAAGTTGGTTCCACCATTGGTATTGTTGGCGGTATAGTCATCGGTACAGCCGCTGTGGAAGCTGGATTTGTCAGTAATGTC
Source organism: Peribacillus aracenensis (assembly GCF_025175645.1). Classification (NCBI taxonomy): domain Bacteria; kingdom Bacillati; phylum Bacillota; class Bacilli; order Caryophanales; family Bacillaceae; genus Peribacillus; species Peribacillus aracenensis. The sequence goes on along the minus strand of NZ_JANZMJ010000008.1, from coordinate 190,211 downwards.
TTACTGATGCTTGTCGCCTTGGCTGCCTTGGCTTCATTTACGGTGCCGATTTACCAAATCAGTAATACCATCCGCCTTATCCGCTTTCCTTTTCTAATTGCAGCCCAGTTATACGGTCTGTTTGGAATGGCTTTATGCAGTGCATTCATTTTAAGTCATTTATTGAAATTGACTTCGCTTGGCAGCCCTTATTTAGACCCGCTTTACCCATTAAGAATTCATGACTTTAAAGATAGTCTCATTCGCCTCCCTTTTTCAAAGCAGAAAAAACGCCCGCAATTTCTGCGGACGGAAAATCCACTAAGGATAAGGAAGGAGACGGAAGAGCGAAACTCCCATGGTGATATTGATGAATAAGGTGTAGAAAGCGGTGAGAAGGTATGGAAGTCAAACCAAATGAAACTAAACTCATATCTCCATTTTTTGTTTTTTTCCTCATGCCCGGCATGCAGATTGGGGTAGGGATATTGGGGTTTGAACGGGTCATAGCGAAAGAGGCTGGTCAAGACGCATGGTTATCTGTACTCATATCAGGGTTGATCATAAATGTTCTGCTTTGGATGTGTTTCAAGCTTTTAGGCAGGAGTCCCCAAACCTTTGATTTGGTCGCCATCCACAAGGATTTGTTCGGTAAATGGGTCGGAAATGCTTTCAATGTTTTATTCATCCTCTACTTTATAATGATTTCCGTCATTCTTATCAGGACTTATTTAGAAGTCATTCAGGTTTGGATGTTCCCTGGTGTCAATATCCTGATGCTAATAACCATCATTCTTATTCTCGTCTATAGTTTTGTGGAGGGAGGGTTCAGGGTCATCACCGGTTTTTGCATAATCGGGCTTATTATCGGATCGCCATTATTCCTTTTGAATTATTTCCCATTGAAGTACGCCCACTTTGAAAATTTGGGTCCTTTTCTTGATCATTCCTTTTTGGAAATCATGAAGGCCTGTAAGAAAATGACCCTGAATTACCTTGGTTTTGAATTACTCCTCATTTATTACCCTTTCATTAAAAACCGTGAAAAATCTCAAAAATGGGCCCATTTAGGGGTGGTGTTTACTATGGCGATATATTTAGTATCCATCATTGTTTCATTAGCCTACTATCATCAAGATCAACTGAAAGATGTAATATGGGCTACTTTGACGTTATGGAAAATTGTAGACCTTCCATTCATTGAAAGGTTCGAATACATAGGGATTTCCGTTTGGCTGTTCATGGTGCTGCCGAATGTTTGCATAGGGGTTTGGGCAGCGAGCAGGACAGCTAAAAGAGTATTTGGACTAAGGCAAAGAAAGATGTTGGTCTTCATTCTGCTGATCATTTTAGTTTCCTGCATTTTCTTGGATAACCGCTATAGAATCGATAAGTTTAACACGATAAGTTCGGAAATTGGTTTTTATATCGTTTATTTGTATCTTCCTCTCTTATTCATATGGCAGTCGATTGTCTATAAAGTCAGGGGGCATAAATCGTGAAGATCCGACTTATCCTGATAATATTGGCAGGTTTCCTGATGACGGCTTGCGGCGTGGAAAAACAAATATTAGAAGATATTTTAATTGCTGAAGTCGTAGGTTATGATGAGGCCGAAGGCAAAAAAATCAAAGGTACGGTCGTTGTCAGCGTGCCTCAGTCTGGGGAGCAAGCAAATCTAGGTAAAGAAGTATATGAAGCGGTCTCCCATGATATAAAGGCAACCCGCCAGCAGAAAAATGCAAAAACGCCATTCCCGATTGTCGGTGGTAGACTGACGGTCATTCTCTACGGTGAAAAATTGGCAGCAAGTGGATTGAATGATTATGTCGATACATATAGGCGTGACCCCATGGTGGGAAGGAACTTGTATTTAGCGGTCGTTCATGGCAAAGCGGAGGATGTAGTTAAAATGGAGCCGAAGTTGATTAAAACTCCAGGGGTTCAAGTGAAAGAGCTGATCGAACAGAATATAAAGACTAATTTGCCTAATGTGGATCTTCACAGGTATTTATATGCATGTCATGGTAAAGGAATCGACCCGGTCTTGCCCTTATTGGAAACGGCAGGGGACCAAATACGGGTAAAAGGGATCGCCTTGTTTAAAAAGGATCGTTATATTGGCAAATATATTCCTTATGAGGACGGATTTTTATTTAAAGTCCTTACTGAAAACTTTAAGATGGGGAGTTATGAAATTAAGTGGAAGGAAAATGTTTTTACAGATATCAATAACGTGGAGTCACGTGTCCATTATCATATTTCGAATGCAAATCAAGACCCTAAGGTCAGGATTGAAGTGAAATTAAAAGCGGGTCTGCTGGAGGTCCAAGGCTATGACTTGGGCAAAGCGGTCGACCTGAATAAAATAGAGGCCAGGGCCGAGCATGTCATTGGAAAGAAATTAAATGAGATGGTAACCATGTTTCAGGAGAACAATATCGATCCGATTGCAATCGGTAATCATGCTAAAAGTAAAACAAGAAATTTCAATCAGGAACATTGGGAGAAGGCATATCCTTATATTCCAATCGAGGTAGATCTGGATATTGAAATGATTCAAACGGGAATAGCTGAATAAAAGGAGAATATTCTGAAGTTTTTCCCTTTATAATAGGGGTATTGGTGTAATGATCATATCAATGCGGCCAAAGAGGGGGAAAGACATGGACAAAGCATGGTGGAAAGAGGCAGTTGTGTATCAAGTGTATCCAAGGAGTTTTATGGATAGTGATGGAGATGGAATAGGGGATATAAACGGTATCTTGATGAAACTCGATTATTTACAAGAGCTGGGTGTGAACGTGATATGGCTATCCCCTGTTTATCAATCTCCCAATGATGACAATGGGTACGATATCAGTGATTATAAATCGATCATGACTGAATTCGGGACCATGGCTGATTTCGATAGGTTGTTGAAGGCGGTTCATGAACGTGGAATGAAGATCATGATGGACCTGGTGATCAACCATTCTTCTGATGAACATCCGTGGTTCAAGGAATCCCGATCCTCAAAAGATAATCCGAAGCGCGATTATTATATTTGGAAACCTGGAAGGAATGGAAAAGAACCGAATAATTGGGAGTCCATTTTTAAAGGTTCAGCATGGGAATATGATGAAGGAACCGATGAATATTATTTGCATTTATTCAGCAGGAAACAACCGGATTTAAACTGGGAGAATCCTAAGCTCCGTGAAGAAATCTATAGCATCATGACTTGGTGGCTGGATAAGGGTGTCGATGGCTTTCGGATGGATGTCATCAATTTCCTTTCAAAAGATCAAAGCTATTCAGATGGAGCCGTTCATCATGAGAAACAGTATGGCGATGGAAGCCCCTTTTTCCTGAACGGCCCGCGCATACATGAGTTTTTGCAGGAAATCAATCAACGGGCACTTTCTGGACATGACGTGATCACGGTTGGGGAGATGCCAGGCGTCACACCGGAGGAGGCGCAATTGTTCACAGGTAAAGATCGTGGTGAGCTACATATGGTCTTTCAATTCGAACATATGGATTTGGGGAGCGGGCCGGCAGGGAAATGGAGTAATGATAAGTGGAAGCTTACCGATTTAAAGCGAATTCTCTCCAAGTGGCAGACTGGTCTGGAGGGGGATGGCTGGAACAGTTTATACTGGAACAACCATGATCAGCCACGGATTGTCTCAAGGTTTGGTGATGATGGAAAGTATCGGATTGAAAGCGCAAAGATGCTTGCAGCTTGCCTTCATATGCTTCAAGGGACACCCTATATATATCAAGGGGAAGAGCTGGTCATGACCAATGTTGCATTTGAGGGAATCGATGATTACCGGGATATCGAAACATTGAATTCATATGAAGAACTCGTCGATTCGCATGGATGGTCAAAAGAGCGGATGATGTCAGCCATCCACGCCCGAAGCAGGGATAATGCGAGGACACCGATTCAGTGGAATGACTCCCGGAACGCAGGATTCACGAAAGGGACGCCATGGATTAAGGTTAATCCCAATTTTCCAGAGATTAATGCAGAAAAAGCCTATAATGATCCGAATTCCATTTTTCATTTTTATAAAAAGCTTATTCAATTACGCAAGAAACATGAAATCGTCGTTTATGGCCGTTTTGAACTGCTATGGCCGGATGATGTACGAATATTTGCCTACACGAGATCGTTTGAAGAAGAAAAGCTGCTGGTGCTATGTAACTTTAAAGAAGAGGAGGCCTCCTATACTTTGCCTGAAGAGCTGCATGCATATTCAGCCACAAGGCTGATAGGCAATTATGATCAGGAAGAAGAAGGAATCTCCAGCAAACCTCTGCGTCCATATGAATGCCGTGTTTATCATTTGATATGAAAAAAGGACCTGTTCTCCTTAGAACAGGTCCTTTGCGCATTATTTTGATTTAAGGTCACATTCCTCCAGGGGAATGATTTTCGTTTTATGCTTGATTTTATAGCCGAGCCAAAGGGCGAAAAATAAAATTAAGCCAATGTAGGAAACAAACATTGAATTCCAGTCGATCCCATCGCTGCTGAAAGCTTGATAGCCTTGTCCGATGATAATGATAAGGCAAAGGACAAGTGCGAATATAGGCCCGAATGGGAAGCCTTTTGCCCGGAATGGTAAAGCATTCATATCAAGGCCTTGAGCTGCGTAAGCTTTGCGGAACCGATAATGGGCAATCGCGATCCCAACCCAGGTGACGAATCCTGCCATGCCTGAAGCGTTCAATAACCAGATATAAACGACGCCATCACCGAAAAATGAAGCTAAGAATGCAACGCAGCCTACTAATGAAGTCACGATAAGTGCATTCACGGGTACTCCCCTTTTATCTAACTTGCCTAGGAATTTCGGTGCTTTCCCATCACGTGCCAAGTCCCATAGCATACGGGTTGAAGCGTACATGCCAGAGTTACCGGCAGAGAGTACGGATGATAGAATGATCGCGTTCATGATGGATGCAGCAAATGCAAGGCCTGCCCGTTCAAATACAAGCGTGAATGGACTTACGGCAACATCTTCACTCAATAAACGTGAATCGGTAAACGGAATGATCATGCCAATTACAAAAATGGCAAGGATATAGAATAAGATGATGCGCCAGAAAACGGATCTGATCGCTTTTGGGATATTTTTTTCTGGATCCTCACTTTCACCTGCAGTCACTCCAAGCAATTCCGTTCCTTGGAATGAAAAGCCGGCAGCCATGAATACGCCTAGGATCGTGAAGAACCCACCGTTAAAGGGACCTTCACCCATTGTGAAATTTGAAAATCCAATTGGGTCTTTCCCACCCATGATCCCGAGAATGATCAGAACACCCGTGATCAAGAAAATGACGACTGTCACGACTTTGATCATGGCAAACCAGAATTCTGCCTCCCCGAAACCTTTTACTGACATGTAATTGATAAGAAACATAGTGATTAATGCAATGGCACTCCAGATAATTGAAGGGCTATCCGGGAACCAGAACTTCATAATTAAGACAACGGCTGCCAATTCAGCGGCAATGGTGATTGCCCAGTTATACCAGTAGTTCCAACCAATCGCAAAACCGAAAGACGGATCGACGAATTTGGATGCATAGACACGGAATGAACCGGCCACTGGCATGAACGCTGCCATTTCTGCAAGACTTGTCATTAAATAATAAACCATGATGCCGATGACTGCGTATGCCACCAAGGCACCGCCGGGACCGGCTGAATGAATGGCACCGCCACTTGCTAAAAATAAACCTGTTCCAATCGTTCCACCTAATGAAATCATCATTAAATGACGCGCTTTCAGGCTCCTTTTCAGTTCAGTAGGGCTTGATGCTGATTGTGAATTTGACAATTGATGTTACACTCCTTTTTATTGGAAGGGAACGAAAAATAAAAAACAGCAGTCGAAAAAGATCGACGGCTGTTTATAATAAACCCGTTTATCCTTCCGAAGATAGCTCCCCACGCTTTTTTGAAAAAGCGTGACAGTGGTGTTCCTGTTCGGTAACACCGCCAGCAAGAATATACATGGAATATACCCTTACTTCGGCAATTTATCCTTTCAAACGGAGTCTTGAATTTTCCAGAATCTCGTCCGTTTTACTTTTATAAGCTGCAGCCTCTAACTCATCGGTAAATGAGGAAGTATTCAATTTTCTAAAATCGTTGCGCCAGCTTGTAAGTGACGTCAGACGATAGTTCTCATGAAATTCATGCAATCGCTAATAGATTGCTAGTAATTGAGTAAACTTTACTATATCAAAATTATAAAATAATCTCATGAATATCGCAATGATTATTTTATGTGGTTATTTTTTCCTAGTTAATGAATGATGGCGGCAAGGAAGAATTCAAATGGCGATATACCAAAATAAAGCATGGAGATCATTAAACGGTCCTTCTTTTTATAAGGGCATAGTCCAGTTTTACATGTTTGACCAGCTCAGGATTCTCAAATAGGTCCACCGCCATTTTCCCAATCCATTCCAACGGCAAGGAAATGGTCGTGATGTCGAGCATTTCACCCAGGCTATCATTATTGAAACCGAGAATGGCCACATCCTCCGGGACCCTTATACCTGATTTCTTAGCGGTAAGAATGAAGCCAGCGGCCGTGTCATCATTCGTGATGATGATGGCTTCAGGTTTATCCATCATCGAATTCCATTCCTGAAACAATTGTTCACCGTCTTTGATGTGATAACTGCCTTCAAACAGCCATTCCTTATTGTTTACCAGTTGATGTTTACTCATGATATCGGTAAAGGCTTTTGTACGATGGGAACTATTTCTGCTCTTTTTACGGCCGAGGCTGTATCCGATTTTCTTATATCCTTTAGCAATCACGTACTCAAGGGCACAGGAGAAAGCTGCATAATGATCAATGCTGATGGATGAGAATTCAGCCTGGGCCGTATCTTCACATAAAATGATCGGTCCGTATTTTTGATATTCCAAAAGGATTTTCATTTCCGAAATCCTTGAACAAACGATAATGCCATCGAGCTGCTTCATTTGCAGCATATTAAAAGCCTCGATTTCCTTCTCTCTGTCATAGTTTGTTTGAAAGATGACGATATGACAGCCGATTGCATTTGCCTGTTTAGTGATTCCGTTAACGATTGCCCCGTAATATGGGTGATTGTTGAAGGGGATGATGATGCCGATAAGATTGGTTTTACCTTTTGAAAGATGAATGGCATTTATGTTTCTCGTATAATTCAAACGATCGATGGCTTCCAAGACGCTCTTTCTTTTATCTGGGCTTACATATGGATGATCATTCAATACACGGGACACTGTTGAGACAGATACACCGGCACATTGAGCTATTTCTTTAATATTTGTCATGGTATCACCGTTTTTTCTTTTTTTATATTGTACAGTATGAAACCCATTTCAGGGCAAGAGAACAGTGTGGGGCTGCTGAAGATTTCTTCAAATAAGGTCTTGTTCTGGTATGGGTTTCATCCTTTAAGATTGTTTTAAGTCTTAGAGGAGGAGGAGACCATGATGTTCCAAACCTTAATCACCCTTTTTGTGCTTTGCGGAATCGAATTGGGATTTGCGTACTTGGCAATTTCCTTGAAGAAATGAGTGGCAATGCACATGGAATGCGTAAAATCCTCGTTTACTCGTGAATTTTGGCACTTTACTCGTAAAATCAGCGCATTTACCCGTGAATTTCACAGCGTTCCGAAAAAGCCCCCATAGTTTATATTCACCATTAGAACCCCACAATATAAATATAACTTCAGAGTTCGTTTCATGTACGGCATGACCGACTGTAAGGAAATGACCGACTGTAAGGAAGCTACCCAGTGGAGTTTCCTTACAGTTTTTTCCGTGTGTGAAAGTTATTGTCCTTTTTGAAATGTTTGAAAAAATAGTTGCACTTTTTTTGTATATTTGTGTATAGTATGAAATAAGTTGTATAGGGTAAACTTTTTAGCGTTTGCGACAATGTAAAAATTTTTACACTTATTTTTGCACATGGCAAACTATTTTAGAAAGAGGAAAAAGGGAGGGAGTATGGATGGGTTTTCTGAAATCCATTGGGAGCGTGATTGCTGCATTGCTGATTTTAACGGGGTGTGGCAATGATGCGGTTGAAAGTGATAAAGGCAATGGTAAGCTGAATATCGTTACGACAACGGGAATGATTGGAGATTTGGTTGAGAATATCGGCGGTAAACATGTCGAGGTCACCAGTTTAATGGGTCCGGGAGTCGACCCCCATCTATATAAAGCGACACAGGGTGATGTTAAGACACTGGATTCGGCTGATATGATTTTTTATAACGGTGTGCATCTTGAAGGGAAAATGACGGATATATTTGAAATGATGAGCAAGGATAAACCGACGATTGCCGTAACGGAGGGCTTCAAGGAGAACCAACTTCGCAAAGTGAGTGCATCGGAACATGATCCCCACGTATGGTTTGATGTAAAGCTTTGGATCGTTGCGGCGGAGGCAGTGGAGAAAGAATTGATTGCCAATGATCCGGATCATGGAGCAGATTTTCGCGAAAATTATGAAGAGTACGTTCTGCAATTGGAAGAACTTGATAAATATGTTCAAGACGAAATTAATAAAATACCAAAAGATCAGCGGGTGCTCGTTACAGCACATGATGCTTTTGGGTACTACGGTCAGTCATACGGCCTGGACGTAAGAGGGCTCCAAGGGATCAATACATTATCGGAATATGGATCAAAAGATGTGACGGATATGCGGAACTATCTTGTGAAGAACAAAATTAAAGCGATTTTCATTGAGTCAAGCGTACCAAGGAAGGCCATCGAGGCTGTCATTCAAGGTGCAGGTAAGCAGGGTCACAAAGTGGAAATCGGCGGTGAATTATTCTCGGATGCCATGGGTGAAAAAGGGACGGAAGAAGGAACGTATATCGGAATGGTCCGTCATAATACCGATACAATCGTCCGTGCTTTGAAATAAGGGGGAGAAACTATGAATCTAGCAGCTTTGAAGGTCGAGAATTTAACGATTGCTTATCACAAGAAGCCTGTTATCGAAGATGTCTCATTTGAGGTGCCGGAAGGGAATTTAATCGGGATCATTGGCCCCAATGGAGCAGGGAAGTCCACATTGATAAAGGGGATACTCGAATTGATCCCCAAAATATCAGGGCAAATCACAATAAGAGGTTCTACTTATAAATCGGTGAGGAAGAGTATCGGCTATGTACCACAACGGGAGTCAGTGGATTGGGATTTTCCGACCAACGCACTCGATGTCGTGATGATGGGCAGATATGGTCATCTCGGATGGTTGAAGCGACCAGGTAAGTCCGAAAGGCAGAAGGGAATGGAGTGCCTGGAAAAGGTAGGGATGTCTGAATATGCTAACCGCCAGATCAGTCAGCTATCAGGTGGACAGCAGCAACGGATATTCCTGGCCCGTGCATTGGCACAGGAAGCGGATATTTATTTTATGGATGAACCGTTCGTAGGGGTGGATGCCGCAACAGAGAAAGCAATCATACAATTGCTGGTGGAATTGAAGGAAAAAGGCAAAACCGTTCTAGTTGTGCACCATGATCTATCGACCGTGAAGGAATATTTCGACTGGACGATGTTATTGAATAAAAAGGTGATGAAAATAGGTCCGACGGAGGAAGTATTCATTCCAGAACACTTACAGGCAACATATGGAGGCCGCTTAGCGATACTATCAGACACGAAATCCGGCCTTTTATTAAAATGAGGTGTACATGATGAATATACTGGATATTATTACCGTTCCAAATACAAGGTGGATATTGCTTGGCACGATGTTCCTCGGATTAAGCAGCGGGGTCATCGGCAACTTTGCCTACCTCAGAAAGCAGTCTTTGCTTGGCGATACGCTCGCACATGCAGCGTTACCCGGTATCTGTGTCGCCTTCATTTTAACTGGAGTGAAATCCACTTCTTATTTTCTAATAGGTGCGGCCCTGGCTGGCTTAGTGGCTGTCCTCTTGATCAGTGTGCTTACGAGATACAGTAAGATCAAGCAGGATGCGGCCTTGGGAATCGTCTTATCCTCCTTCTTTGGCTTCGGAATTGTCATGCTTACACAGATTCAGCAGAGTGAGTATGGAAACCAGAGTGGATTGGATACCTTTTTATTCGGGCAGACGGCGTCAATGGTCATGTCCGATGTATATATGATGATGACGGTTTCCTTTATTCTCATTTTCACTTGTACCGTATTTTTTAAAGAATTCAAATTACTGTCCTTCGACCCTGGGTTTGCTAAGGGGATGGGATTGCCGGTTGTTTTTCTGGATTATTTCATCATGATGCTGATCGTGGCAGCTGTGGTGATCGGTATCCAGGCTGTAGGTGTCGTATTGATGGCATCTTTACTGATCACGCCTGCGGTTTCTGCGAGGTATTGGACCGAGCGGCTTCATATCATGGTCATCCTGTCTGGCATATTCGGAATGTTGAGCGGTGTGTCTGGAACGTTGATCAGTACATCGGTCAATAATTTGCCAACAGGACCGTTAATTGTCTTATCCGCGACGGTATGGTTTTTCTTTTCCATGCTTTTTGCACCTAAACGAGGAGTGCTTTCATCTATATGGAGAAGGGGATCGACGAAAAAGAAATATTCTCTCGAACAGAATAGAAGGAAAGGGAGCCACTCATCATGAATGATTTTTGGATTATTTTAATCGGAGCATTGGTGGCGGGTGCTTGCAGTGTATTGGGATGTTTTTTGATAGTCAGGAAAATGACGTTGATTGGGGATGCCATCAGTCATTCCGTTTTGCCTGGAATCGTATTGGCATTTTTAATAACCGGGACTCGTGACTCTGTTCCGATGCTGATAGGTGCAGCTGCGCTCGGCTTGCTCACCGTATTCTTGATCCAGCTTTTCCAATCGTCGGGCGTTCAATCTGACGCAGCGATCGGGATTGTATTCACTTCCCTTTTTGCAACGGGGATCGTACTCGTGAGCTTGTATACGCAACAAATAGATTTTGACCTGGAACATGTTCTTTATGGCGAAATAGCCTATACTCCCTGGAACACGATGACAATCGCGGGAATCGAAGCTGGACCAAAAGCTGTTTGGATTGTCGGCAGTTGCTTTATCCTGAACCTCATACTGATCTTCCTTTTCTTCAAACAGTTTAAACTCGTGTCATTTGATCCGTCACTAGCGGCTGCAATGGGAATTCCTGTACTGTTCTTTCATTACTTATTGATGAGCCTCATTTCACTGACAACTGTAGCTTCTTTTGATAGCGTTGGTTCCATTTTAGTAGTTGGAATGCTCATCATACCCGCGGCGACGGCTTATCTGCTGTCAGACCGTTTAAGCCGCATGATATGGATCAGTATCTGGGTCGGGGTGCTAAGTTCCGTCATCGGCTACTTTTCAGCCACCATTTTGGATGCCTCGATATCAGGTTGCATGGTGGGATCGGCCGCCATATTATTCGGATTGGCCTTTCTCTTTTCCTCAAGCCATGGATTGATCAGCAGATTGCTGAAACGAGGAAAATCAAAGGAATCACATGCATAGTTCCCCTTGTCCCTGCGGGCTTCATGGAAATAACTCCAAGAAGCCTTTAAACAATTCTTCGATATAGTTGTGATTTTATTTGTTTAAAGTATAATGAATAAGTGTATTTATAGATGTATCGCAGGAGCCTTTTTAAGGGAGAGTTAAGTATGGAAGAACAAAATAAATTTTCATCTCGAATAGATTTTTCTTTGGTCACAATATTGCTGTTATTATGCGTTGGAAGTTGCTTAGCAATCTATAGTGCCCAAACGACTGGACAGTACGCTGAAAACTTCTTAATTAAACAAATTTTTTGGTATATAGTGGGGGTTGGAATCGTATTAGGGTTCATCACACTGGATTCGGACCAACTGAAAAAAATTTCTTGGTACGCCTATGGATTCGGATTGTTTTTGCTATTTTTGCTGATCATTATGCCAGATAGTATCGTACCTAATATAAATGGTGCAAGAAGCTGGTTCAAAATTCCGGGAGTCGGTTCGATTCAGCCATCGGAATTCATGAAGGTTTTCCTGATTTTGGCTTTAGCCAATGTCATATCGAACCACCATCTCAAAAACACGCTGAAAACGATTCAAACGGATATCTGGCTGCTTATTAAAATCGGTCTTGTGACCGGTGCCCCCTTAATGTTAATCATGCAACAGCCGGATTTGGGTACCGCGCTTGTCATCCTGTCCATCATGCTCGGAATGATTTTCATTTCAGGGGTAACATGGAAGATCCTGCTGCCGATCGTTTCGGGAGGAATTGTCGTCGCTTCAACGGTCCTGTACTTTGTCCTTTGGAAGCCGGAGATCCTGGAAAAATATCTAGGGGTAAAATCCTATCAATTCGGCCGTATCTATTCTTGGCTGGATCCATATAATTATGCCAGCTCCGAAGGGTATCACTTAACCAGGTCCTTACTGGCCATCGGCTCCGGCCAGACCACAGGCAAGGGAATCGGTTCGAGGGAAGTGTATTTGCCTGAGAGCCATTCGGATTTCATTTTCAGCATCATCGGTGAAGAATTCGGCTTCATCGGATCAAGCATCATTATTTCCTTGTTTTTCCTGTTGATTTATCATATTACAAAAACGGGAATGGACACGAAAAATAACTTCTATACATATATCTGTGTTGGTGTTATAAGCATGTTGACGTTCCACGTCTTTCAAAATATCGGCATGACGGTAGGACTATTGCCGATTACCGGGATTCCGCTTCCATTCATCAGTTATGGAGGAAGCTCGCTAATGGGGAACATGATGGCCATGGGCTTAATATTCAGCATTCGGTATCATTATAAGAAGTATATGTTTTCAACGGATATCTAAAATTAAAGCCGGCCCCCATGGGCCGGCTTTACTTGTAGCACAAAAACAAAAGGAGCAGAATTCACCCCCCTCAATGTTTGCTTATTGAATGTTCGTTCCAGATGGAAATTGATTTTTATAACCGGAAAATTGTTGATACGATTGGTTTAAGCTTGTTGCTTGTGCCTTTTCTAAACTATACCAGCCTTTTTCGAACATAATGTTATAGAGTTCTCGCTGCATTTCCTGATTTTCTTTGGAAACGGAGAAAATGTCTTGGAATAATGCTTGGTTACTCATCTCATGCAGGGCAACGGAAAGGGAGTTGCAAAAGTACTTTTCAGTTGTGAGCATATCATTTATAAAATCCCTGTCATTCATTTGCGGTGTCTTTGCCACGGGAGATTCAGGATTTTGGACTTTGTTTTCATTGGGCATCAAGAACACTCCTTTACTGGTATTGTTGTTGAACCTGGTTTTGGTCCGGGTTCAAATGTTTCAAAATGGTATCGTAATGGCGTTGATGCATGAGTCCGCACCGATTTAACGCATCAATGATTTGCGGGTCCTTGCACTGTGTGGCAAAAAAATGTGCTTTTTTAACCGCATTAAGATTCCATGCAAGCATATCGGTTAAGTATAGGCTATCTTTCACCGAAACCATTTCCGGCGGCTGTTTCATAAAGCCGGTGGATTGCTGTTGGCTATTAAACGAATTTTGCTGTTCCATCATTCTACCTCCTTACGTGTTCTTTAAACGAGCTTAATTTTCCCTCCATGAATTTTTTTATTCTTGATTCTAAATATCTGAAAAATGAATTAAATGGTAAAGTAATCTTGTGCATCTATTTTCCAAAAAGATTTGGGAGGGGAATGCAGATGGAAAGAATTTTGAAAAATCTATTCCTTTTTTTATCCAAGAATAAAAGCATGACAAAGGCAGCAAAAAAATACGGGCTGCGGTTTGGGGCATCTCGTTTCGTGGCAGGGGAATCCTTGGATATGGCATGTGAAGTGATTGCAGATCTTAACCGGAGAGGGCTTGCTGTCACCATTGATTATTTAGGTGAATTCATTGAGGATGAACAAGAAGCAAGGAAGATGGCAGATGAGTGCATCGAAGCGATCCGCATGATCGGCACAAATGAACTGGATTCACAGTTATCACTGAAGCTGACCTCGATGGGCCTGGATGTATCCGAACGAGTCGTGATGAATAACATGCGGAGGATATTAGATGAAGCTAAAGCCCATCGTGTTTTCGTGACGCTTGATATGGAAGATTTTCCGCGCTGTCAGCCGACTTTGGATGTATTCAAAAACCTTAAGTCTGAATATAATGAATTGGGGACTGTCATCCAAGCATATCTGTATCGGACTGAGAAGGATATCGAGGAATTGGATGCATACCAGCCGAATCTAAGACTTGTTAAAGGAGCTTATAAGGAACCGAGGGAAGTGGCCTTTCCCGAGAAAAAAGATGTGGATGAGAATTTCAAGAAAATCATCAAGAAGCATATGCAAAATGGCCATTACACAGCCGTTGCCACACATGATGATAAAATCATTGATTATACGAGGGGCTTGGTCAAAGATCAGGGAATTCCCCTGGATCGTTTTGAATATCAAATGTTATATGGCATCCGTACTGAAAAGCAGCTTGAACTTGCTAAAGAAGGATATAAGGTAAGGGTGTATGTTCCATATGGTACGGATTGGTATGGATATTTCATGCGCCGCCTTGCGGAGAGACCGGCCAATATTGCTTTCGTTTTAAAAGGCCTATTCAAGAAATAGATGCGAGAGCCGCCCCGGAAAAGAGACGGCTGCTCAAATTAAGAAGGATTATCTTTTGAACTGATTGTTCTGGCTGTTCACTTTATTGATTCCATGTTGACGTTCGGCGCCAGGTCCGGCATTGCCTTTAACGCTTGCTGCGCTCACGGCTGCTTTAGAAGGATTATCTTTACGCTTCATTATATAAGTCACCTCCTGCCCGGTTATTTTTAGCTGAATCGAGGAGAAATAACCTAAAGAATCCGGAGAAAAAAATATATTTTTTTCCTGTTTAATCATTGCGGAATTTCCAAATATATTCTATATTAGTAATAAGAAAAAATATTCAAAATTTTTTTGAATTAAAAATGAATGAGCATTCATTCAATAAATTGCGTAAGGGGGATATAAACTTGGTTCGACAAATACGAAAGGCTGCTGTTCTAGGGTCAGGAGTTATGGGATCAGGGATTGCTGCACACCTTGCTAACATCGGCATTCCGACTTTACTATTGGATATTGTACCTCGTGAACTCACTGAGGATGAAAAGAAAAAGGGACTGACATTAGATAATAAACAAGTCCGTAACCGCATCAGCCAAACTGCGATTACGAAACTTTTAAAACAGAAACCGGCTCCGCTTTCGGTTAAGGGAAACATTGCGTTGATCGAGGCGGGAAACCTGGAAGATGATATAAGTCGTTTAAAGGATGTCGATTGGATCATCGAAGTGGTCGTTGAGAAGCTTGAGGTTAAGCAAAGTGTGTTTGCCCAGGTAGATCAGCATCGTAAACCGGGAAGCATCGTTTCATCGAATACATCCGGAATTTCAATCGAAGCGATGGCAGAAGGCCGTTCGGAGGATTTTCAAAAGCACTTCCTGGGAACCCACTTCTTCAATCCGCCGCGTTATCTTAAATTGTTGGAGATCATCCCTACTAAAGCAACTTCACCAGAAGTGCTCGGATTCATGAAACGATTCGGCGAAGATGTACTGGGAAAAGGTGTCGTCGAAGCCAAGGATACCCCTAACTTCATCGCAAACCGCATTGGAACTTATGGATTATTGGTCACTTTGCGTGAAATGCAAAAAGGCGGATACAGTGTTGGTGAGGTCGATTCGGTTACAGGACCGTTGATTGGGAGGGCTACTAGCGCTACTTTCCGGACACTTGATGTAGTTGGATTGGATACCTTTGCACATGTTGCCAGAAACGTATATGACCAGGTTGATGGAGAAGAAAAAGAGGTTTTCAAAATACCTGATTTCATGAATGAAATGCTTAAAAATGGGTGGCTTGGAAGCAAGTCAGGCCAAGGTTTTTTCTTGAAAAAAGGCAAGGAAATCCTTGAACTGAATCCCGAAACCCTTGAATATGATGCACGAAAACGATTAAAAACGCCTTCCATCGAAATGGCTAAACAGGCCAAGGGCTTGGAAAATAAAATGAAAGCGCTTGTTTATAGCGAAGACCGTGCCGGCCAATTACTTTGGAATGTTCTGAATCCGGCACTTGTGTATTCTGCCCAGCTGCTTGGGGATATCGCGGATGACATCGTGGCGATCGATCAAGCGATGAAATGGGGCTTCGGATGGTCCACAGGTCCCTTTGAAACCTGGGATGCGATAGGGATAGAAAAATCGGTAGCCCGAATGGAAGCGGAAGGCATCGCCGTTCCGCAATGGGTGAAGGATATGCTCGCTAAAGGCTTCACTTCTTTCTATAAAGAAGAAAATGGCATTGTTCACTATTATGATGATGGTGAATATAAAGAAATTGTCGAAAATCCTAAAGTGATCAATCTTAAAGCGATCAAGAAGCAAAAAGGCGTAATCAAGAAAAACAGTGGTGCAAGCTTGATGGATATTGGCGATGGAGTGGCTCTTCTTGAATTCACTTCACCGAATAATGCAATTGGTCTGGATATCATACAAATGATCAATGCGGCGGTCGACGAAGCGGAAGCGAATTTTAAAGGCCTGGTCATCGGAAACCAAGGAAAGAATTTCTGTGTAGGCGCCAATATTGCAATGATGCTGATGGAAGCGCAGGATGACAATATTCTTGAACTCGATATGGTCATCAGCCAATTCCAAAAGGCGATGCTAAAAATTAAGTACAGTGCAGTTCCCGTAGTGGTTGCGCCGTTTAATATGACACTTGGCGGGGGTGCTGAAGTGTCACTTCCGGCAGCGCGCATCCAGGCAACGACTGAAACATATATGGGATTAGTGGAAGCTGGCGTAGGGTTGATCCCAGGTGGCGGCGGGACTAAAGAACTTTATGTGAAGACGTTGAAGAATATGCCGAAGGGCGTCGACTTCGACTTACAGAAAGTGGCCAACCAAGTATTTGAAGCGGTCGCCATGGCAAAAGTTTCGACATCAGCCGAGGAAGCGAGAGAGAATAATTTCCTTAATATAGCTGATGGAATAAGCGTGAATGCGGATCATCAGCTATATGATGCGAAACAGGCGGTACTTTCCATGCATGAACAAGGTTATACCGCTCCAGCCCGCACAAAGATTCCTGTCGTAGGTGAAACTGGATATGCCACACTCCTATTAGGGGCGGAATCCATGCGCCTTTCGGGATTCTTATCAGATCATGACCTTATCATAGCCAAAGAGCTTGCATACGTCCTGGCAGGAGGAAAACTCCCATTTGGCACAGAAGTAGATGAACAGTATATCTTGAACCTAGAAAAGCAGGCATTCCTAAAACTGATTTCGACTCCGAAATCCCAGGCAAGGATGCAGCACATGCTTGTTAAAGGTAAACCGCTCCGTAATTGATGAATAGATGATATGGCAAAAAACGAAGATTAATAGATCGATAGCTTAAAAATGAGTAAGGGGGATCCTCATGAAAGAAGCGGTAATAGTAGCTGGAGCAAGGACTCCGGTAGGAAGAGCGAAAAAAGGTTCTCTTGCTAGTGTACGTCCTGATGATTTAGGGGCTCTTGTTGTAAAGGAAACGTTAAAGCGGGCAGGGAATTATGAAGGCACCATAGATGACCTGATTATCGGTTGTGCAATGCCTGAAGCGGAGCAAGGATTGAACATGGCGCGTAACATTGGGGCATTGGCAGGATTGTCTTATTCAGTACCGGCCATAACGATTAATCGTTACTGTTCAAGCGGGTTGCAAAGTATCGCTTATGGAGCGGAAAGAATCATGCTCGGCCAAAGTGATACAGTCATTGCAGGCGGAGCGGAGTCCATGAGCCTTTTGCCTATGATGGGCCATGTAACACGTCCGAACGCGAGACTTGCGGAAACGGCACCGGAATATTATATGGGCATGGGTCACACTGCTGAAGCCGTTGCGAAAAAATACGGCATTTCCCGTGAAGATCAAGATGCATTTTCTGTTAGAAGTCATCAAAAGGCTGCTAAGGCCATTGCGGAAGGAAAGTTTTCCGATGAGATCGTACCGGTTGAAGTGACCCTCCGTTCAGTGGGACCAGATCTTAAATTAAAGGAAAAGTCATTTGCTTTTACACAGGATGAGGGCGTTCGTCCAGGCACGACTGCTGAAGTGTTGAAAAAACTGAGACCTGCATTCTCTGTTACAGGATCCGTAACAGCAGGGAATTCATCACAAACGAGTGATGGTGCAGCCGCGGTAATGGTCATGGATAGGGAAAAGGCTTCTTCATTAGGGATGAAACCGATGGGTAAGTTCCTTTCCTTTGCTGTAGCAGGAGTACCGCCTGAAATTATGGGCATCGGACCGATTGCAGCCATTCCTAAGGCTTTGAAACTGGCAGGTCTTGAGTTATCGGATATTGGTTTATTTGAATTGAATGAAGCCTTTGCTTCCCAATCCATCCAAATCATTCGTGAGCTCGGATTGAATGAAGAGATTGTCAATGTAAATGGCGGAGCCATCGCTTTAGGCCATCCACTAGGATGTTCGGGAGCAAAATTGACATTAAGCCTGCTTCATGAAATGAAGCGCAGAAACCAACAGTTCGGGGTCGTGACAATGTGCATCGGCGGCGGAATGGGTGCTGCTGGAGTATTTGAATTATTGGCGTAATCCCACGCCTCCCGGAATCTCATGCTTCCGGCGGGCTTACCATCTTAAATACTTAGGAGGAAATAACATGTCAAATCAAACTACAGGTAACCTCATTAAAGGCGGAGCCTTTTTAGTAGAAGATATTACGTATGATCAAGTGTTTACACCGGAAGATTATTCTGATGAGCATAAAATGATCGCCAAGACTGCGGAAGATTTCGTAGTGAATGAAATTCTGCCGCAGGTTGAACATTTAGAAAACCATGAATTTGACCGTTCCGTTAAATTACTGAAGCATGCAGGAGAAATCGGTTTACTTGGTGCTGATGTTCCTGAGGAATACGGCGGATTGGGTCTTGATAAAATCAGTTCGGCATTGATCACGGAAAAAATGGCGCTTGCAGGCGGGTTCGGAATTACACATGGTGCACATGTAGGTATCGGATCTTTGCCGATCGTATTATTCGGGAATGAAGAACAAAAGAAAAAATATCTCCCTTTACTGGCATCAGGTGAGAAGATTGCTGCGTATGCCTTAACGGAACCAAGCTCAGGTTCAGATGCCTTAGGAGCAAAAACGACGGCGAAATTGAATTCGGAAGGAACACACTATATTTTAAACGGTGAAAAACAATGGATTACAAATGCAGGTTTTGCAGATG
Organism: Peribacillus aracenensis; assembly: GCF_025175645.1. NCBI lineage: Bacteria > Bacillati > Bacillota > Bacilli > Caryophanales > Bacillaceae > Peribacillus > Peribacillus aracenensis. Next base: position 170,939 of record NZ_JANZMJ010000008.1, on the reverse strand, counting down.
TCTTCTGTGTATACGCCAAAATCGACGGCGAACAATTCTCGGCTTTCATTGTTGAGCGTGATTATAAAGGCGTATCAACTGGCGCTGAAGAAAAGAAAATGGGAATCAAAAGCTCATCAACACGTACATTAATACTTGAAGACGTACATGTACCAGTCGAAAACCTTTTGGGTGTAGCCGGAAAAGGGCATGTCATCGCTTTCAATATCCTGAATATCGGCCGCTATAAATTAGGCGTTGGTGCGGTCGGCGGATCTAAACGTGCCCTTGAGATTACAGCTGCTTATACGAATCAACGTCAACAGTTCAAAACGAAAATTTCCGATTTTAACTTGACGAAAGAAAAACTTGCAACAATGGCTGCTAAAATTTATGCAGCAGAAAGCTCTGTATATCGCACCGTTGGCCTTTATGATCAAAGACAAAGCAAATTGACGGATGAGCAAGTGAAAGATGGGAAATCAATGGCGGCCGCAGTTGCTGAATATGCCATTGAGTGTTCATTGAATAAATTCTTCGCTTCCGAAGTATTGGATTATGTTACGGACGAAGGCGTACAGCTTCATGGCGGTTATGGTTTCATGCAGGAGTATGAAATTGAAAAAGCATATCGCGATTCCCGTATTAACCGGATCTTTGAAGGTACAAATGAAATCAACCGATTGCTTGTCCCGGGAACTTTCCTGAAGAAAGCACTTAAAGGGGAATTGCCGCTTCTTCAAAAAGCCCAAGGCCTGCAAGAGGAATTAATGATGATGATGCCGGAAGAGCCTGGCGATGAGCCACTGGCACAAGAAAAGATGCTTGTTAGGAACGCTAAGAAAATCGGTATTTTGGCTGCTGGCCTAGCGGCACAGAAATACGGCAAAACTCTTGATCAAGAACAAGAAATCCTCTCAAACATTGCCGATATCGTATCCCTTGCCTATGCAGCCGAATCCGTGGTATTGCGTACGGAGAAAGCTATTGCAGCTACAGGCCTGGAGAAGAACAAACAAAAAGTGCTTTACACTGAAATCTTCGTTCAGGAAGCTTTCAATGAAATAGAACAGCATGCAAAAGAAACGTTAATTGCGGTGGAAACAGGCGATACTCTTCGAATCATGCTTTCGTCGCTCCGCAAGCTGACAAGACACAATCCGATCAATGTCATTGCGAAAAAACGTGAAGCCTCCGTAAAGGTGATCGAAGCGGAAAAATATGCTCTATAAGCAATGAATCAGAATCTGTAAAGGGAATGCCCGTAAAGGCATTCCCTTTATTTCCTTTGATGAAATCGCAACGGAAATTCAAAAGACATTTCGTTGTATTGCGTGCTGAAAACGGGTATTCTATTGATAGGTGGTGAAATGATGGGCTTAACATTATATTGGTACCCAAAATGCGGCACATGCCGTAACGCGAAGAAGTGGCTGGATAATCATGAACTGCAATATGAAGCGATCCATATTGCTGAAAATCCGCCTTCGCGAACAGAAATAGAAAAACTATATAAAATCAGCAATTTGGAATTGAAGAAGTTCTTCAATACTAGCGGTCAAAAATATCGGGAGCTGGGATTAAAGGATAAGCTGAAAGAAGCTTCTGAAGCAGAGATGCTTGATATATTGTCCACGGATGGCATGCTTCTGAAAAGGCCGATTGTTACAGATGGCACTAAAGTGACGGTAGGTTTCAAAGAAGAGCAATTCGAACAGGTTTGGAACTGAAATTTCACAAAATATTTGGTTAATTCCTTACTTAAACACACTATCTACCTTATAATGAAATAGATAAAATAAGATGTACATATGGAGGGTTAATAATGACGACAACACCAAAAGAACTTCGTTACACTAAAGAACATGAATGGGTCAAAACGGAAGATGGAAAAGTGCGCATTGGGATTACCGCTTTCGCACAGTCCGAGCTTGGGGACATCGTATTCGTTGAGCTTCCGGAAATCGGCGATGAATTGAAAGCGAACGAACCATTTGGAAGTGTTGAATCCGTTAAGACCGTTTCTGAGCTTTATGCACCTATCAGTGGCAAGGTTGTTGAAGTAAACGAAGATTTAAGTGACAACCCTGAATATGTAAATGAGTCTCCTTATGAAAAGGCATGGATGGTCGTGCTTGAACCATCTAATAGCAGTGATATTGAAAACTTGATGAGCGCTGAAGAGTATGAGAGTTTAATCAACGGTTAAAAAGAAGGAGAGGGGGGACTGAATAGGCCTGCTCTCTTTTTCATTTTATACAGCGGCAGTTGCGCACATAATTCATGAGATGGAGTGATGACATGGAGTGGGGCGAATTCGATAAAGTGATCATTGTAGAAGGCAGTTCCGATAGAAGAAAAGTTGCCTCCGTTTTAAATGAAGATGTGGAAATAAGATGTACAAATGGGACCATATCATTGACTAAGCTGGATGAATTAGTGGATGAATTGATGGATCGCGATGTTTATCTCCTTTTTGACGCAGATGAATCAGGAGAAAAGCTGAGGAAGCAGTTCCGAAGGGAAATGCCGGAAGCGAACCACCTGTATATTAATAAAATGTACAAAGAAGTGGAAAGCTCACCCGAACATCATATCGCAACTGTGCTACTATCTGCCAATATGAATGTGAAAATGAAATTTTTAAGTCAAAGGGTGAACGACTAATTGATGCAGGAATGGAAAGAAGAAGAGTGTAAGCTTGCTGTTGAAAATGGGGAAACCTTTTGCTTATATTTATATACGCCTTTATGCGGCACTTGTCAGGTTGCCTCCAAGATGCTGACGATTTCCTTGGAGCTGTTCCCGGAATTGAAGGCAGGCAAAATGAATATGAACTATGTCCAAGCAATTGCCGAATCATATGAAATCGAAAGTGTGCCCTGTTTATTGCTTTTCAAAAAAGGAAAGCTGCACAAGAAAATATATGCCTTTCAATCCGTTCCTTATTTGTACGGATTGCTTAAGGAAATCAACTAAGAAACCAATCAGAACAAGTGGTTGGTTTCTTTGTTGCGGACATTTGAATGCGAGAATGAAATTAAACAAAGAATATTCTAACAATTCGTTGACTGATTTATTCTAAAATGATATATTTTGAATTAAGTAATGGGAAAATTTAATAGTTCTTATCAAGAGTGGCGGAGGGACTGGCCCGACGAAGCCCGGCAACCGGTATAAATTTTATATACGGTGCTAATTCCAGCAGAGTGTTGGCTCTGGTAGATGAGGTGTGTTCTTGAGACCTCTTCTTGTTGAAGTGGTTTTTTTGTTTATAAAAGGCCAGATATCATATAATTCCAACTAAATCCATAGAAAAAGGTGAAACCATATGTCAGGGAAAAACTTGCGTTTCGAAACATTGAGTGTTCATGGCGGTCTGCAAACTGATGAAACAGGTGCCCGTGCAGTTCCTATCTACCAAAGCAATGCATACTTGTTCAAAGACACCGACCATGCAGCGAATTTATTTGGCCTAAAGGAGAATGGATATATATATACACGGCTTCATAATCCCACGGTCAGCGTTTTTGAGGAAAGAATGGCCTTATTGGAAGGTGGCATCGGCGGATTGGCAACAGCAAGCGGAATGGCTGCCATCTCACTTTCAATCCTGAACATTGCCGCTGCAGGTGATGAGATTGTTTCAGCCTCTACATTATATGGCGGTACGTATAACCTTTTTGAAAATACTCTTCCTAAATATGGGATCAAAGTGAAGTTCGTTTCTCCCGATGATCCTGAAAATTTCAAAAGGGCGATTACGCCAAGAACTAAAGCCATTTTTGCCGAAACGATCGGTAATCCAAGTTTGAGGGTGCTTGATATTGAAGCGGTAGCGAAAATCGCCCATGAAGCCGGCATACCTTTAATCATCGATAATACCTTTGCAACACCATATCTTTGCAGACCAATTGATTTTGGCGCGGACATCGTCATCCATTCCGCTACAAAATGGCTTCTGGGAAATGGAACGACACTAGGCGGTGTCATCGTGGATGGAGGGAAGTTCGATTGGAACTCGCCAAACTACCCTGGCTTCACGGAGCCTGACCCAAGTTACGACGGTCTTGTATACGCCGAGGCAGTTGGACCTGCCGCATTCATAACGAAAGCCCGAGTCCAGTTACTTCGTGATTTAGGCCCTGCGCTAAGTGCCCAAAGTGCATTCCAGTTTACGCTTGGACTTGAAACGCTGCATGTAAGGATGAAAGAGCATCTATCAAACACCAAGTCTGTCATTGAATATTTAAAAAACCATCCTGCCGTGACTTGGGTTTCGCATCCTGGTGATGAGGATCATCCCGATAAGGCCCTTGCGGATAAATATTTGCCTAAGGGAGCTGGATCTGTCGTGACTTTTGGAATACAAGGTAATCGCGAAGCTGGGGCAAAACTTATCAATTCGGTGGAATTATGGTCCCATGTGGCGAATGTAGGGGATGCGAAGAGCTTGATCATCCACCCAGCCAGTACGACCCATCAACAATTGAATGAGGCGGGTCTTGCGAAAGCGGGTGTAAGTGCCGATCAAGTCCGTTTATCAATTGGGATTGAAAATGTAGACGACTTAATAGAAGATTTAGAGCAGGCAATTGAAAAAGCGACGAATATCGTCTCCTTGACTTCCAAAACGCTTTAAGCAAAGTTCCTGTTCATCCTTGAACTAGAAATAATATACATTGCGCTCCTTTTTTATCTATGATAAAATTTCTCCATACTAAAGAACTTAATGATGTACAAATATTCTATATATTAGCTCTTATCAAGAGAGGTGGAGGGATGTGCCCGATGAAACCCGGCAACCGACAAGGAGATTTCCTTGGAAAGGTGCCAATTCACACAAAGTTTAATTACTTTGGAAGATGAGAGAAAGGCCTGTTTCTTCACCTGCCTTTCTGCTCATGCAGAAAGGTTTTTTCAGTTTTAATGGGGAAAACATGTGCATGATATGAGAAACAGACTAATAATGTAAAGAAATCAACTAAGTTCATAGGTTTTATTGGATAAAAGAGGTGAGGATTAATGATTACATTGACGAAAGTCAGTAAGCTGTTCCGAACAGGAAAAGGAAACAGTGAGACGATCAAGGCTGTAAATAATGTGAATGTTGAAATAAATAAAGGCGAGATTTTCGGTATCATCGGTTACAGTGGAGCGGGGAAAAGTACTTTGATCAGAATGCTCAATGGATTGGAAACTCCTACAGAGGGATCCGTTGTGGTGGCTGAGAAGGAGATTTCAAAAATTAAAGGGGCTCAGCTCCGTAAGGCCCGTCAAGAAATCAGCATGATTTTCCAACATTTCAATCTATTATGGTCAAGGACCGTTCAGGATAATATTTCTTTCCCATTGGAAATTGCTGGTGTTTCTAAAGCGGAACGGACCAAGCGTGTGAACGAATTGATCAAGTTAGTCGGACTGGAAGGCAGGGAAAAGGCCTATCCTTCACAATTAAGCGGAGGGCAAAAGCAAAGGGTGGGCATAGCGAGGGCTCTGGCAAATGACCCTAAAGTGCTGCTGTGTGATGAAGCGACATCTGCCTTGGATCCACAGACTACCGACTCCATACTCGAATTGCTTGTTGACATCAATCAGCGCCTAGGATTGACGATCGTCTTGATAACACATGAAATGCATGTAATACGTAAAATCTGTCATCGCGTCGCCGTGATGGAAAACGGGCAAGTTGTTGAACAGGGTCCTGTCCTGGATGTTTTCAAGAATCCTAAAGAACAAATGACAAAGCGTTTCGTGCAGCAGGTAACTGAACCAGAAGAAACGAAAGAAACGATGGACCATTTGCTCGAACGTTATCCTGCAGGCAAAGTGATTCAATTGACCTTTGTAGGTGATCATGCAGAAAGCCCGTTGATCACCAAGCTTGTACGTAACTTCGAGTTGGATGTCAATATCGTTCAAGGTAAGATATCCCAAACAAGAAGCGGTTCATATGGAACATTGTTTATCCATCTTGATGGCACTGAGGATGAAATGCTCCGCGCAATCGAATTCATTAAAGCACAGCAGGTAGGCGTGGAGGTGATTACTCATGCTTGAAGAATTATTGCCGAATGTTGATTGGGAAGACATTATTGAAGCAACGAAAGAAACGCTTTACATGACAAGCGTCTCTGTAGTGGCAACCTTTTTTATAGGCATAATATTAGGATTGATCCTGTTCCTGACAGGGAAGGGTAATATGTGGGAAAACCGGGTAGTCAACGGGGTCATGAGTGCAGTCGTTAATATATTCCGTTCCATTCCCTTTCTTATTTTGATCGTGCTGCTCATTCCTTTCACTAAAGCACTTGTCGGATCCATGATCGGAGAGAACGCTGCACTGCCGGCACTTATTATCGGTTCCGCCCCATTTTATGCGCGTATGGTTGAAATCGGCCTTCGTGAAATCGATAAAGGTGTAATTGAAGCCGCTAAATCCATGGGGGCAAAAACGAGCACGATCATTTGGAAGGTCCTTCTTCCAGAGTCGATGCCTGCCCTTATTTCCGGGATTACGGTAACATCGATTGCATTGGTTGGATATACCGCAATGGCCGGGGTCATCGGCGCAGGCGGACTTGGTAATCTAGCCTTTTTGGACGGCTATCAAAGAAATCATAATGACGTTACGCTTGTGGCGACTATCGTTATTCTAATTATCGTCTTCATAATTCAAATTATTGGAGATGTGATTACATCTAAATTGGATAAAAGATAAAGGGAGATGAATAGGATGAAAAAGTTTTTAGGCTTTGCATTAATTTTAGTGTTATCTATCGCTTTAGCTGCTTGTGGAAGTGAAAAGGATAAAAGCGGCAGCGATACGGAAAAAGAATCGAAGAAATTGGTTGTAGGGGCATCCAATGTTCCGCATGCTGAAATCCTTGAAGAAGCTAAGCCGCTTCTTAAAGAAAAAGGAATCGATTTGGAAATCGAAACATTCCAGGACTATGTTTTACCGAATAAGGCGTTGAATGATAAGGAATTGGATGCCAACTATTTTCAACACATACCTTTCTTAGAGTCGGCAATTAAAGAGAATGGATATGATTTCGTCAATGCGGGCGGGATTCACATCGAGCCTATCGGTTTATATTCACAAAAATATAAAAGCATCGATAAACTTCCTGATGGAGCAACGATCATTTTAAGCAGCTCTGTCGCTGACCATGGGCGTGCTTTATCACTGTTGGAAAAGAATGGCCTCATCAAGTTGAAAGAGGGCGTCGATAAAACGACAGCTACAACGAAAGACATCATTGAAAATAAGAAAAACCTTAAATTCGACGCTGAATATGAAGCGGCATTACTTCCAAAAATCTATGAAAGCGGCGAAGGCGATGCAGTTTTGATCAATTCTAACTATGCAATCGACGCTGGCTTGGACCCATTGAAAGATTCAATTGCGATTGAAGATTCCGAATCACCTTATGTGAATGTCATCGCTGTAAACAAAGGCGATGAAAATAAAGAAGAGATCAAAGCGCTTGTAGAAGTGTTGCATTCTAAAAAAATTCAAGATTTCATCCTTAAGGAATACAAAGGTGCGGTTGTACCGGCGGATAAATAATTCAAGAATGGCGGCCTGATTTAATTCAGGCCGTTTTTTTATGTTTAATAATGAAAGTGAAGGGTATAGAGGTAATGAAGGCATTAAAATGATACACAAATTTGAAAGGATGGTTCACTATCAATACTCTGGATTTAAATGTAACAAGCGAAATGGAAAAGGCGATGCAGTCTTCACATGGGATTGGCTACAGTGAGTACAGTAGAAACTTAGACCTCCGTATCGAGGTTGAGAAAGAACGGGATAGGGAACATGTAAAGTGCAATAAAATGGTCCAGAACCTACAACGCAAAATTCACGGATAAGCATATAAAAGAGTTCTTTAAAAGATCGGTCTGTAGAGGTAAAATGGAAAGTGGTCCATAAATAAGGGTTGCCTTATTGGATAAACTTACATAGTGCCTGACAGTCCGATTTTTTCTTTTTAAAGCGGAACGTTCATACCTTGCAATCGAATTCTTTGAGCATATATTAATAAGGATGAAGATTTGCTGAATAATAAGATAATTTTAACAAAAACTAAAATAAGTATAGATATGCAGTAAACAGGCCATATCTGTTAGTATTGTAAGAATAGGACGGGTTTTAAACATGGCGGAAGTGAAAACCCCTATCTATTTAGTTGATTCCAAATTGGATTTGTTATAAAATTGGAATGAGAATAAAGTGAGAATGCTTTTACGTAAAATTACAGTATAGAAAGTAATCCTTACTTTCTGGTAATAAAATTGGAATTAGTTCACGGAGGTATTATTATGTCAGCTTCTACATTAACGGTTAAAGATCTTCACGTATCAATTGAAGGCAAAGAGATTTTAAAAGGGGTAAACCTTGAAGTCAAAGGTGGAGAAATCCATGCGATCATGGGACCAAATGGAACTGGTAAATCCACTTTATCATCAGCGATCATGGGTCACCCTAAATATGAAGTGACTAGCGGAAGCATCACATTCGATGGCGAAGATGTATTGGAAATGGAAGTAGACGAGCGCGCTCGTGTCGGCCTATTCCTAGCTATGCAATATCCAAGTGAAATCAGCGGTGTTACAAATGCTGACTTCTTGCGTTCTTCCATTAATGCACGCCGTGAAGAAGGCGATGAGATTTCATTGATGAAATTCATCCGTCAAATGGACCAAAAAATGGAGTTCCTTGAAATGGATGAAGATATGGCGCAACGCTATTTGAATGAAGGATTCTCAGGCGGAGAGAAAAAACGTAACGAGATTCTTCAATTAATGATGATCCAACCTAAAATTGCAATCTTGGATGAAATTGATTCAGGTCTAGATATCGATGCACTTAAAGTCGTTTCAAAAGGAATCAACGAAATGCGCGGAGAAGACTTTGGATGCTTGATCATCACTCACTACCAACGTCTATTAAATTACATCACTCCTGATTTTGTACATGTTATGATGCAAGGACGTGTCGTTAAATCAGGCGGTCCTGAACTTGCTGCCCGCTTGGAAGCGGAAGGTTATGACTGGATTAAACAAGAATTGGGCATTGAAGACGAAACTGTTGGCGAAGAAGCGTAAGTAGGAGGATTTGCAATGACTACAGAAACGAAATTACCGTTTGAACAAGAGGATATAAGCTCCTATTCAACTAAAAATAATGATCCAGCTTGGTTATCCGAGCTTCGGATTCAAGCGTTTTCTGAATTAGAAAAGCTCCCGATGCCAAAGCCGGATAAAACGAAAATCGATAAATGGAATTTTACTTCTTTCCAGACTCATACAGTTGAAAGTGAAGCTTTTGCTTCTTTAGAGGAGCTTCCGGAAGAAATTAAATCCATCGTTGAAGAAAATGAAAACTTATACATTCAACGCAATAATACGCCGGCACATATCAATCTGTCAGCAAATGTGAAAGAACAAGGCGTCATTTTCACGGATATTTTAACAGCGGCTCGCGACCATGCTGAGCTCGTGCAAAAATATTTCATGAAAGACGGCGTTAAGATAGATGAACATCGTTTAACGGCGCTTCATGCTGCATTAGTTAATGGGGGAGCATTCCTTTATGTTCCGAAAAATGTAGAAATCAAAGAGCCGATCCAGTCGGTATTCCTATTGGATAATCCAGATGCTACACTTTTCAACCATGTCTTGATCGTAGCGGAAGATAATAGCTCTGTCACATATGTAGAGAACTACTTCTCAAGCGTTGAGTCTAACGAAGGGGTTGCCAACATCGTAACGGAGGTATTTGCAAATGCGAATGCCAAAGTGGAGTACGGAGCGGTCGATACCCTTTCTAAAGGCTTCACGACGTACGTTAACCGCCGTGGGGTGGCAGGACGTGACGCTCGTATTGAGTGGGCACTTGGCATGATGAACGATGGAAATACGATATCGGATAATACAACATATCTAATGGGCGATGGCTCTCACGGTGATACTAAATCCGTTGTAGTCGGACGCGGGGAACAAAAACAGAACTTTACGACAGCGATCATTCATTATGGCAAACGCTCTGAGGGCTATATCCTTAAGCACGGTGTCATGAAAGACGCTGCATCCTCCATTTTTAATGGAATTGGGAAAATAGAGCATGGCGCTACAAAGTCAAATGCCGAACAAGAATCACGCGTATTGATGTTAAGTGAAAAAGCACGCGGAGATGCCAATCCAATCCTCTTGATTGATGAAGATGATGTAACGGCTGGCCATGCTGCTTCCGTCGGTCGTGTCGACCCGCTTCAACTGTATTATTTAATGAGCCGTGGTATTACTAAGAAAGAAGCAGAAAGACTTGTCATTCACGGATTCTTGGCCCCTGTTGTTAACCAGCTTCCAATTGAGGGAGTTAAAAAACAATTAGTAGCGGTCATTGAAAGGAAAGTACAGTAATGAACCCATACGAAATTCGTAAGCTTTTTCCGATATTAGATCAAGAAGTCAATGGTCAGCCATTAGTTTATTTAGATAGTGCTGCAACCTCTCAAAAACCGGCTGCAGTGATTGAAGCGATTGAGCAATATTACCGCGGATACAACTCGAATGTTCACCGCGGGGTGCATACACTTGGAACAAAAGCTACGGATGCGTATGAAGGTGCACGTGAAAAGGTACGTAAATTCATTAATGCTTCTTCTACAGAAGAAATCATCTTTACAAGAGGCACAACGACTTCTTTAAATACTGTAGCAAGAAGTTACGGTGGTGCAAATATTAAAGAGGGTGACGAAATCGTCATCTCCTACATGGAGCATCACAGTAATATCATTCCGTGGCAGCAGCTTGCCAAAGAAAAAGGCGCTGTACTGAAGTATATTCCGCTTCAAGAGGATTGCACGATTTCCCTTGATGATGTTAGGGCAACGATTACAGACGCAACGAAAATCGTTTCCATCATGCAGGTTTCGAATGTACTTGGTGTCATCAATCCTGTGAAGGAAATCGCGAAAATTGCCCATGAACACGGTGCTGTAATGGTAGTCGACGGGGCGCAAAGCACGCCGCACCTAAAAGTCGATGTCCGTGATCTGGATTGTGATTTCTTTGCCTTCTCAGGTCATAAAATGGTCGGTCCAACAGGTATCGGCGTATTATATGGCAAAAAAGAACTTCTGGAAAAAATGGAGCCGATTGAATTCGGCGGAGAGATGATTGATTTTGTAGGTTTACAAGAGTCTACATGGAAAGAACTCCCGTGGAAATTCGAAGGCGGTACCCCGATCATTGCCGGCGCCATCGGCCTTGGTGCTGCAATTGATTTCTTGGAAGAAATCGGCTTGGATAATATTGAACGGCATGAACATAAGCTTGCCGCTTATGCAATGGAAAAAATGTCAGCAGTCGAAGGGCTGACCATATTCGGTCCTAAAGATGCAGAAAAGCGTGCGGGTGTAATAACCTTTAATATTAATGACGTACATCCACATGATGTCGCTACCGTTCTTGATGCAGATGGAATTGCTGTCCGCGCCGGTCATCATTGCGCACAGCCATTAATGAAATGGTTGGACGTATCATCGACGGCAAGAGCAAGTTTCTATCTATATAACACGGAAGAAGATATTGATAAGCTCGTATCCGGGCTTGTTAAAACGAAGGAGTATTTCAGTAATGTCTTTTGATAACCTAGATACACTTTACCGACAAGTCATTATGGATCACTATAAGAAACCACGTAATAAGGGCATGCTAGAGGATGGCAGCATGACTATCGATATGAATAATCCAACTTGCGGCGATCGGATTCGTTTAACGATGAAGATTGAAGATGGCAAGGTCAGCGATGTTAAATTCGATGGTGATGGTTGTTCGATATCCATGAGTTCGGCTTCCATGATGACTCAAGCCATCAAAGGCAAAGACGTTGATACTGCCCTAGCGATATCCGAGACTTTTTCCTTAATGATCCAGGGAAAAGAATACGACGATGAGATGGACCTTGGGGATATTGAAGCCCTTCAAGGTGTCTCTAAATTCCCAGCCCGAATCAAGTGTGCGACCTTAGCTTGGAAAGCCATGGAAAAGGGATTGAAGGAATAATTAAATTAAAATGAGCTGTTGTCATTCAGCCATTTGAAATGGAGGAATACGAGCTATGGCAAAGAAAATGCCTGAAATCGGCGATTATAAATATGGCTTTGCGGATAAAGATGTTTCCATCTTCCGTTCAAAGCGTGGTCTGACAAAAGAAATCGTGGAAGAAATTTCTCGAATGAAGGATGAACCGCAATGGATGCTTGATTTCCGTTTGAAATCATTGGAGCATTTTTACAACATGCCAATGCCTCAATGGGGCGGCGACATGCAGAGCCTGAATTTTGATGAAATCACATACTATGTTAAGCCATCAGAGAAATCAGAGAAATCTTGGGATGAAGTTCCTGATGAAATCAAACAGACTTTTGATAAATTGGGAATTCCTGAAGCCGAACAAAAATATCTTGCCGGCGTATCTGCTCAATACGAATCAGAAGTGGTTTACCATAGCATGAAAGAAGAATTGGAAGAAATGGGTATCGTCTTTAAAGATACGGACTCAGCACTTCGTGAAAATGAAGATATCTTCCGTGAGCACTTTGGAAAAACAATCCCGCCTACTGACAATAAATTCTCTGCATTGAACTCAGCAGTTTGGTCAGGCGGATCTTTCATCTATGTACCAAAAGGCGTAAAAGTGGATACTCCGCTTCAAGCTTATTTCCGGATTAACTCTGAAAACATGGGGCAATTCGAGCGTACGCTCATCATTGTTGATGAAGGCGCATCCGTTCACTATGTCGAAGGTTGTACAGCACCTGTTTATACGACTAACTCCCTTCATAGTGCGGTTGTTGAAATCGTCATCAAGAAAGATGCCTACTGCCGTTACACGACGATTCAAAACTGGGCAAACAACGTGTTTAACCTGGTTACGAAACGTGCGGTTTGTGATGCCAACGCAACAATGGAATGGGTCGATGGTAACATCGGGTCCAAATTGACAATGAAATATCCTGCTGTCATCTTAAAAGGTGAAGGCGCTCGCGGTATGACATTATCGATTGCCATTGCCGGCAAAGGCCAACACCAAGATGCTGGAGCAAAAATGATTCACCTGGCTCCTAATACATCTTCAACGATTGTATCAAAATCAATTTCTAAACAGGGCGGTAAAGTAACATACCGTGGTATCGTTCATTTCGGACGTAAAGCGGATGGAGCTCGTTCCAACATTGAATGTGATACATTAATCATGGATAATCAGTCTACATCTGATACGATCCCTTATAATGAAATCTTGAATGACAACATTTCCCTTGAACACGAAGCGAAGGTTTCCAAAGTATCTGAAGAACAATTGTTCTACTTGATGAGCCGCGGAATTTCTGAGCAAGAAGCAACGGAAATGATCGTAATGGGCTTCATCGAACCATTTACAAAAGAACTTCCAATGGAATATGCGGTTGAAATGAACCGTCTGATCAAGTTCGAAATGGAAGGATCCATCGGTTAATAACCGACTGGCCTGCCTGTAAGGCGATTCAGGATAACCATTCATACAAAAAGCCTGCCGGGTCTGTCTGGCAGGCTTTTTGTTTTTGATATTCACGTCCTTATACCAAAGATTAGATATGGCTCAATAAGGGTAAAAAATAATAAAAGAAGAAGACTTCAGTAATTGGGGCCTGTCCCAAAGGAGTGATGATGCAGATGATTTATGTTGGTGTGACCGGTTGGGGTGATCATGATAGTTTGTATCATGGCGGTGTGTCCCAGCGTGATAAACTCAAAGAGTACGGTGCTCATTTTCCCGTTGTGGAGGTGGATGCCTCATTCTATGCAGTCCAGCCAAAGAGGAACAGTGAAAAGTGGGTATCCGAGACGCCTGCATCATTCCAGTTTGTCGTTAAAGCCTATCAAGGGATGACAGGACATCAGCGTGGGGAAATCCCATTTGAAAGCAAGAAGGAAATGTTCAAGGCATTTTGCGACTCTCTGGAAGCTTATCAGAAGTCCGGTAAGCTCGCGATGGTCTTATTTCAGTTTCCGCCATGGTTTGATTGTAAACGGGAAAATGTGAATTACCTGCGATGGTGCAAAGCTGAAATGGGCAATATTCCAGTTGCCATTGAATTTCGGAATCAAAGCTGGTACAGGCCCAATGTATTTCAGCAGACTTTGGACTTTATCGAAAAGGAAGGCTGGATCCATACTGTATGCGATGAGCCGCAGGCTGGAGAGGGGTCCATCCCTGTCGTTCTGCATGCCGCCGATAAAGATAAAACCCTGATACGCTTTCATGGCCGTAACCTGCATGGTTGGCAAAGGCCTTCTTCAGGTGATAACTGGCGTGAGGTCAGATACTTATATAGATATAATCACCAGGAATTGATAGACTGGGTGGAGAAAATCAGGAAATTGGAAAAAGAATCCAAGGTGATATATGTCCTATTCAACAATAACTCAGGCGGAGACGCTGCTGATAATGCCAAACAAATGATTGAGTTGCTTGGTATAGAATATGAAGGACTGGCTCCTAAGCAGCTTGGTTTGTTTTAAGGGGCATTATATAATTAATAAAGAGATGATGTGACAAGCTAGAGAGGTAATAACCTCACAAACAGGTAAAGGCGGATTTCTTCATGGTATGGTTAGTATTAGTTGGGATTGGATTATTAGCGGGAGCAATAGGCGCTCTTGTCGGTCTGGGCGGCGGCATTATCATTGTGCCTTCTCTTTTATATTTAGGTACATCTACGAATATTATCGATGAGCTGACTCCTCAGGTCGCCGTAGGTATTTCAACAGTCATCATGATTTTTACCGGCCTTTCTTCTACTTTATCTTATTTAAAACATAAAGTGGTGGATTATAAGGCCGGCTTAATCTTTTTTATTGGCAGTGCTCCTGGTGGAATAATAGGGGCCAATGTGAATAAAAATCTTAACGCCGAAGCTTTTTCGTTGTACTTTGGAATTTTCATGGTTTTCATGGCTATTGTGTTATTAGTGAAAAATCGTTTGAAGCCAATGCTTTTCAAGCCTGGAAAAGGGAAAATTGTAAAGACGTATAAAACTGAAAATGGACATTCATTTTCCTATGGTTACCACCCCCTGTTGGCTATATTGATTTCTTTTGTCGTGGGATTCTGCTCTGGGTTATTTGGAATTGGCGGTGGGGCCTTAATGGTTCCCGTCATGATGCTTCTATTCTTCTTCCCTCCGCATATGGCTGTAGCGACTTCGATGTTCATGGTATTTCTATCTTCCATCACTAATTCGATTACGCATATTTCCCTTGGAAATGTAAATTGGCCATATGCTTTTGCCCTGATTCCTGGTGCTTGGTTCGGTGCTAAATTGGGCGCATTCATCAATACGCGCCTAAAGAGTGGGTCGCTGGAAAATATGTTGAAAATAGTGCTGATAATCATTGGTTTACGTCTTATATATCAAGGTATTACAGGATAAACGAGGAGGAGAAATGATGTCAGAAATCATCCATTTGTATCACACCAATGATCTCCATAGTCATTTTGAGAATTGGCCTCGTATTGATAAGTTTCTTAAGGAAAGAAGACAACTTCATCAAGAAACGGGAGAAGAAGCGATCATACTGGATATAGGCGATCATGTGGACCGTTGGCATCCATATACAGAAGGTACGTTGGGTAAAGGAAATATTGAACTGCTAAATGAAGCGGGCTACCAATATGTGACCATCGGCAATAATGAAGGAATCACTTTACCTCATGAGGCGTTAGACTCCTTGTATGATCATGCAAAGTTCAAGGTCTTGGCAGCCAATATATATTACGGTGATTATGAAAGGCCGGAATGGGCGCTGCCATATTGGATACATACGACGGTAAAAGGCACAAAAGTTGCCATGATAGGTTTGACGGCCTTTTTTCAAAAGTTTTATTCTGCGATGGGCTGGGAAATAACAGACCCATTCGTGGAGTTAAAGGCACAGCTCGAAAAGGTCAAAAAAGAGGCGGATGTAATCATCATCCTTTCCCACCTGGGCATCCATGACGATGAGAGGATGGCAGAGGATTTTCCGGAGATCGACATCATACTTGGCGCGCATACCCACCACATCCTCCACCAAGGTAAATTGATCAATGATACACTCCTTTGCGGTGCAGGGAAATATGGCTTCTATGTTGGACAGGTGGAAATGACCGTCAATCAGGAAAGGAAAGTTAGCCATAAGAGCGCCATTCTTTATGATACCAATGACTTTTTGGAATTGGAGAATGAACGGTCATGGATTGAAGAGATATACCAGGCCGGAGGGGAAACGCTAAAACAGGTTGCAGTGGATTTACCCGAAGCACTGGATAATGAATGGTTCAAAGGAAGTCCTTTGACTGAACTCCTTGGGGATGCCCTAAGGGAGTGGACTCAGGCGGATTGTTCCTTTTTGAATGCCGGTCTTCTGCTCGAAGGGCTGCCAAAGGGACCTGTCACAAAAGGGGATATTCACAGAATCTGTCCACACCCCATCAATCCTTGCGTCGTTGAAGTTAATGGGAATGAATTAAAAGAAATCTTGATGCAATCGAGAAATGAGGAGTGGCCTCATGTACAGGTGAAAGGTTTCGGTTTCCGCGGAAAAATCATGGGAGTCATGCATTATGATCAAATTGAATTTAACGAAATGGAGAATGGAATCGTAAAAGGAATACTTATAAAAGGGGAGAAACTGCAGACGGATAAGTCCTATAAACTGGCAATACCTGATATGTTCACGTTTGGGCACTTCTTCCCAAGTATCCAGCGTTCCAATCGCAAGGAATACTTACTACCGGAATTCTTACGGGATATCCTTTTGTGGAAGCTGGAAAAAATATACGCAAACACCAAACTCTAAATCACGGTTTCGCCCTTTTTTTCATAAAGTATGGGGAAGAGAGGGGCGAAACCATTTGATTAACATGATACCAATCATTCTTGATAATCATACATTCCTTGCCATTTCTGTCCGACTTCCCAAAACGAATTTACTTGCTATCACGTCCGAAAAAGGGTATATAATGTGCGGTGCGTTAGATGTTGGACTGCTGAATGATAAATTGAGAGATCGTAAAATCCTTGCAGGAAGGGCCACAGGAGTTAAATCGTTTGAAGAACTATTGGAAGCGCCGCTTGAATCAGTTACCTGGGAGGCTGTGGAAAAGGGCATTCATCCAGGAATGATTGGTAGAGAGGCATTAATCAAAATGATTTGAAAAGGGGGGCTTTCTTATTTTTGAAGGGGGCCTTATTTTTTTATCTAAGAAAATGCTGATAATATTTTTCAATAAATGCGTTCAAACAGATTCATTTATCAAAATATTTTCCGATAATCCTTATAAAGGAAAGAAACGGTTTGATTTACAAATATTGAATGGGGAAATGGAGTACAAGTATGAGGCTAGCTATTACAAAGTCCCTAAGCCCTGGAGCGAGGCTCGGTAAAAACATCTATAATGAGCGGGGCCATATCCTATTGTGCGAGGGTCTTACATTAACGCAGAAAATGATCAATCGACTGGTGTCCCTAAATATTCCCTTTGTTTACATTCAAGATTCCAGGACGGATGACATTATTCCCAGGCCTCCAGTGTCAGGTAAACTACGAAAAGAAGCCATTAATACGATTGAAACCACTTTCCTGGACATGAAGAACAAAATGAACCTTGCTGGGTCATTCACGATAGAGCAGGCTAACGTCAAGTTCACTCAAATAGTCCGGAACATCATGGGCGAGCTGAAAAGGAATAAGGAGTTAATGACTTTATTGGCCGACGTTTATACATACGATGATTATATCTTTACTCATTCCTTCAATGTGACCTTATATACCCTGGCGATCGGGATGGAATTGAAAATCAATGATAAGAATCTCGAAATTCTTGGGCTGGGAGCGATTTTACATGATGTCGGCAAAATGCTCGTGCCTTTGGAAATCCTCCATAAACCCGGTAAGCTGACGGAAGAGGAGTTTGAACAAATCCAAAAACATGCCGATTATGGTTTCCATCTAATTAAGAATGTTCATGCCGTGTCCCTTTTAGTTGCGAATTGTGCCTATCAGCACCATGAACGGTTAGATGGATCAGGGTATCCCCGTGGGATAAAAGGAGATAAAATCCATTATTTCTGCAAGATCATTGCCGTTGCCGATGTGTTTGATGCCGTGACTTCCAACCGGGCTTACCGTAAGGCCATGCTGCCGCATCAAGGATTGGAAGTCCTTTATGCCGGAGTCGGGAAAAAGTTCGATAATACGGTCATCGAGGCTTTCCGCCGGGCGGTTGCCATTTACCCTAATGGTCTATCCGTTGAATTGAATGATGGGAGGAAAGGGGTAGTATCCGCTCAGAACGAGGGGATAGGAGACCGCCCCATGATAAGGATTCTTGAAGAAGATGGGGAGCAAATCAAAGAGCCGTATGAAGTGGACTTGAATAAAAACCTGCATTTGCTTATCATGAAATGTCTTAATATACAAGAACCAGCCTAACCTCAAGGATAAGCTGGTTTTTTCATTCCTTGTTTTCCTTCATGATGGGAGGTGCCACCGAACCGTTTCCGTTACTAAAATAACTTGGAACATCGCCTTCGATCAGCAGGCTTCCGACTGTCACTTCCTGACTCACCTTGGTCTCCTTTGTGAATGAGGGGATGACGATTTGAATATTGACATCGAAATCCACAATCAATTCATAATAAACATTATTGATGCCTGCGTTTGTCAGTTTTGTCCTCAAATCCGATTCAACATTCCCGATGACCGACATTTTCACTGGGATTTCAGGGCCGTAATTGGAAAGGAGGTTATTCCCGGTTACGACACCAAAGGGTATATAATAGACCACACTTTTATATTGTTCATCATTTATTTTGGCTGAACCTGTTTTAAAAGGGTTTCCCTGTTTGATGCCAAGTTTTTCTTGAATATCATTCGTAATGTTAGCCCGCAATTCACTGTATATGACCGGATTGAAGCTATAGGAAGAGCTGGAGTCCTTACCGCCCTTGGTGCTGGTGATGATTTTGTTCATATCAACCTTCGCTATATTCTCATCGACAGATTCATGAATCGTTTCCGTTGCAATCCGTTTGATTTCATATTCGGCTACACTCATGATCACGGGTTCGATTGATTTGTCCACGTACCAAAGGGTCATGATGCTTGATATGATAAACAGGATAAATGAATAGAGAAATACTTTTCGGGTGGGAAGAGGCCCCTTTTTTCGGAATTTCTTCGTTCGAAATCTTTTTCGGAACACGCTTTAGCCCCCTTTACTAATAACTATGCATCAAGTTTGGGGGTTTATGTTCGAATCAAAAAAAAGCAGCGTAAAATTCACGCCGCTCACTTTTGTTTTTTAGCCAGATCCTTCCTTTCCCATAATCTTAAATAGGGGTAAGGGTCAAAGCTCCATTCTGTAATTCCGTTGTCTTTGTACATTCCGTAATGAAGATGTGGAGGGAATTTTCCGGAAGTTCCTGGAGGGCCGTAACCTGTACTGCCTACACCTCCGATGACTTGTCCTGGCTCGACGATTTGTCCGACTTTCAACCCCTTTTCAAAGCCGCTTAAATGGGCAAAGTAATGATAGGTATTATTTAAGTCCCGTATCCCAATCCGCCAACCGCCGAATTTATTCCAGCCTTTCATTTCAATGATCCCATAGCTCGTGGAACGAACGGGAAGGCTATAATCCGCAAAAATATCAGTGCCCTCATGGATTCTCCTTCCGCCCCATCCACGAGCGCTTCCCCATGTATTTAAGTACGTATAATGAGTGCGTACTGGAACCGGGAAGGCTTTTTCATGTAGATCCAACCGGCCATATTTTTTATAGATCTCGGCATTGCCGATAATGATGCTGACGGCTTTATCTCGTTTATAATAATCCCACAAGCCGATCCGGATATTATCTTCATCAGCACCATAAGATTGGAGATGCCTCGAAAACGCATACAATCGATCTGTATCATTCGTGATATCAGCTTTGCCATCACCATTACCATCGTGGCCCAACCCATCAAAAAATGTGATCGTGAGCGGGTTCACGTCGTTTAAATCAGGATTGAGGGCCCCGCTCCACTTTGAAGGCTCGATGTGGATGCCAATTAAACCCTTTGCCGGCTCTAAATCCCTTCGTGCAGCCCTGAGGCTGTGCTCATATTGATCAGCCCCAGCAAGGTAATACCACGGGATTTGAAGGGTGGCCTCCATATTTTTATATAGCTCGATCCTCCCGGCATATACATCTGGGGCATCGGCAGCATCAGCCACTTGGCCTGGTGCATTCAAAATAAACAAACATGTTATGGTAATAAGGAATAATTTTTTCAACGGGGCAGGCTCCTTTCATGACATTTTCCGTATTTAAAAGACATCAGTCCATCCATCTTTTATAGTTTTGCTGATTTAGCTATAAACATGAAAAATAAATAATGGGAAACCAACTATAACTTGTATAAATGCTTTTTTATTGTTAAAGTAGGGTGTGTTAATTTCTATAGAATGGAGTGGCATTTTCATGTCTTCTACAAATAAAGAAATTCTTCGTAAACCAGATTGGTTGAAAATAAAGCTTAATACTAACGAAAATTACCTCGGTTTAAAAAATATGATGCGCGAGAAAAATCTTCATACCGTCTGTGAAGAGGCAAAATGTCCGAATATTCACGAATGCTGGGCAGTGAGAAGGACAGCTACTTTCATGATCTTAGGTGAGATTTGTACAAGGGCTTGCCGCTTTTGTGCTGTTACAACCGGACGTCCAAATGAATTGGACTGGGCTGAACCGGAGCGTGTTGCCGATTCCGTTGTTTTGATGAATTTAAAGCATGTCGTCATTACAGCTGTTGCCCGTGATGATTTAAAGGATGGAGGCGCTGAAGTTTTCGCTGAAACCGTCCGTGCCATCCGACGGAAAAATCCTTTTACGTCAATTGAAGTATTACCGTCCGATATGGGCGGGGTGTTTGAAAATATCAAGACTTTGATGGATGCTAAACCAGATATCCTGAACCATAATATAGAGACTGTCAGAAGTTTATCCGACCGTGTACGGGCTCAGGCTAAATACGAACGTTCATTGGAGCTTTTAAGAAGAGCCAAGGAACTGTATCCGGAAATTCCGACAAAGTCCAGTTTAATGGTAGGTTTGGGTGAAACGCGGGAGGAAATCCTCGAGACCATGGATGACTTAAGGGCTAATAATGTGGATATCATGACGATCGGCCAGTATTTGCAGCCGACTAAAAAGCATTTAAAGGTGCTGAAATACTACACGCCTGAGGAATTTGCGGAGCTGAAGGAACGTGCATTGGAAAAAGGCTTCAGCCATTGTGAGTCCGGTCCGCTTGTCCGTTCATCCTACCATGCGGATGAACAGGTTAATGCTGCGGCAAAACATAAGCAAAACAAAGGTGAAGAATTATTGAAATAGAGTAAAATAAAGGACCGAAAAAATTCGGTCCTTTTTTATTAACGGTTATCCATTTTTTGATGGATGTTATCGTGATGATCTCTTTTATCGTTAACCATTTCCCCGTTTTCATTTTCTTCGTCACTCATTTTGTAACCTTGAGGCGACTTCAGCATTCGTTTGATGGTTTGTTCGATCGTATAGTCAATCCCTTTGCTGCCGGATTTCAAAGTAGAGAAGTTCTCGACATCTTGGGCAAGGGCTTGATAATCATCACTGACGTAAACATGATAATAGCGAGGCACGACGGACATGGCAGTGCGTTTAACTTGGTCTGCGGTTTCCGTCCGATCCTTGGCATTGGTATCATATACGACAAGCACTTCCTCATCAGTAACAAGGGTAGCGGCATCATTGACATTCGGAATCT
Organism: Peribacillus aracenensis; assembly: GCF_025175645.1. NCBI lineage: Bacteria > Bacillati > Bacillota > Bacilli > Caryophanales > Bacillaceae > Peribacillus > Peribacillus aracenensis. The sequence continues at coordinate 149,070 of NZ_JANZMJ010000008.1, read as the reverse complement.
GAACACTCAGTTTAGAAATGACATCAGATAGTTGTTCACGGTCAATGGAAGCAGCTTTGTTGGAAATGTTACGGCCATCAATGGTTGCACTATTTGTGCGGGTAAAACCGAAATCATCACTTTTATTGTCATTATTACGATAATCCTCGTCATAATATTGAGTTGGATTATTTACGTTTGTTGGGTTACCGGCATGGTTTTTTGCACCAAGCCCCTGATCTTTTGCTTTATCAGCACATCCGGTCAGTGCAATAATCGAACTTAAACCTATCGTTATTATTGTTTTCTTCATCAATAACACCCCCGTAACTTTAGGATGAACATATTTCTCTATTTTTCGCTTAGTAATTGATGGGGAATCAGTTATAATTTAAAGAAGGAATGTATATATGAGAGGTGAAAACAATGATTAACATCAATAACATGACCTATGAAATAATTGAGAATGAAAGGGAAGGCTATAACGAAGAAGCGTTTAAGGCCAGATACAGTGAGATTTTAACGAAGTATGATTATATAGTAGGGGATTGGGGTTATGGGCAATTGAGACTGCGTGGATTTTTTGACGATAATAATCAGAAAGCGACCTTTGATACGAAAATAAGCACGCTTAGTGAATATTTATATGAATACTGCAATTTTGGCTGTCCTTATTTCGTCGTAAAGAAAATAAAGAAATAAAAAGGCCAGAATTCTCTCTGGCCTTTTCGTGTTAAGAGCTGCCATATCCTTTATATGGAGGCTGTTCATCTTTTTCTGAATCATCATGTGTCGGATGAGCACCAGGATATTTTCGAGGTAAATTTTCGTGCAACGATTTATTTTCATAATTAAAGGCACTTTGATATCGTTGCCCTTCCTGCCAAGGGGTGTTTTTATTCTGAACTGGTGCATCTTTTGCTATGGCTGATCCAAAAGGCCCTTCGGGAAATTCTTCAGGAATTAAATAATCCCTCTGTTTTTCGACATTGGAAAAATCGTGGTATTCTTCTTTGTCCAAGATAATCCCCCCTCATGTAATCGATCTTACATTCAGTAGGTTTCCCGTTTAAGATAAAAAACTTCAGCTCTCAGACGATTTCCATTAAAAAGTGACGCAGCTCTTCGGCCTCCGCTTCTGATAACTGAAAGGCATGCTCAAGATAGCCTTCCTCTTCTAAATCATCAGGCCCAATAATCGCGAAACGATTACTCTGCATATTTAAAACGAGCTTCTTTCCATAAAAACGATCGGTGGTCGTAATGGCCAGATCGAATCTTGATTCCTCTCCCATGAAGCTTATGAACCGGGTTTTTGAATCAACGACGTCATTGTATAAATAAAAACGATCTTCCATAGTATCAATCCCTTCTTATCTTCACATTTGTAGTTCCATCATAACAAAGTGACTTCAATTGGGGAACAAACATTTTCGGGGCTTCTGCCTGAGAACCGCGTCGCTCCTCATGAGCCTTAGGAACCTCCGGCAATCATAAGCGTTCATCGATTAAATGAAAATGGTAAGAATATAAATGGGATCGTGAATTGTTTTTCTTGGAGTTGATCTTGGGAAATGCACCCATAGAAAAGGCAATGTGTAACACACCCGCTTCTGTTAGTTATTGGATGGTACAATGGTTGTGGTTGAAGGAATTGAGAGTAAGGGAGAAGCTATGGTATTATCAAGGAATAAGGTTGGTTCGGCACAGGGGTTTATTATGCCGCTATTTCAACCAATGATTCCCTATATCATCTTAGATCAGAAAGGATCTGGAAAAAAATGTACTTTGTAGACCGCCAAAAGATTGAACAAATATTAGGTTTTCTTGAAAAGCAGCTTGGACTTTTTGAAGGGCATGATAATTGGGATGGAGATCTTTCGGAACTTATCGCTGAAAGGCTCATACAAACTTCCATCGATTCCGTATTGGACGTAGGAAATGCGGTAATTGATGGTTTTATTATGCGTGATCCAGGAAGTTATGAAGATATTATCGATATCCTTCAAGATGAAAAAGTCATTTCTGAAGAAAAAGCGATACAATTCAAAAAGGTGTTGCCGCTAAGGAAAATGCTGGTTCAAGACTTCATTGAAGTGAATCACGAAGAACTGCATGCCGTATTTTCGGAAAATATCAGGGCATTCAAGCAATTCCCGGATTTGGTGAGGAACTATTTAACAAATGAATTGGGACCTGTATCAGCTTTTAAAAACTAGCAGCGTTAGGAAGGCGAATTCAAATGAAGTCGTATAAAGGATATTTAATTGACTTGGATGGCACCATGTATCGCGGGACTGAACAAATTGCGGAAGCCGCAGGGTTTATTAATGACCTAAGGAAAAGGGATATCCCTTATTTATTCGTCACAAATAATTCATCCCGGACTCCGGCACAGGTGGCTGATAAATTGAGAAGCATCGGCATATCGACGGAAGATGACCAGGTTTTCACGACAAGCATGGCCACTGCCAATTACATAGCTGAACAAAATAAAGATGCATCGGTTTATGTGGTAGGTGAAGAAGGCATCATCGAGGCTCTTAAGGAAAAAGGAATGAAGCTTGTGGAAGAGCATCCAGACTTTCTGGTAATGGGCATCGACCGCGGCGTCAATTATGAAAAATTATCAAAAGCCTGTCTTGCTGTAAGAGATGGCGCTGTTTTCATTTCGACCAATGGTGATATTGCCATTCCTACAGAGCAAGGCCTTTTACCGGGGAATGGTGCCTTGACCTCAGTAGTTTCCGTTTCGACCCAGGTACAACCGATTTTCATCGGAAAACCTGAATCCGTCATAGTCGAGCAAGCTCTAAGAGTACTAGGGGTACCTAAAGAAGAGACAATCATGGTTGGAGATAACTATGATACGGATATCCTTGCCGGGATCAATGCAGGGATCGATACACTGCTTGTACATACTGGCGTAACGACAAAAGAACGCTTAAAGCAATATAAGAAGCAGCCGACGCATGTGGTGGACACCCTCGACTTATGGCGCTTCGAATGAAAAAAACCAGGCCTGCGAATGCAGCCCTGGTTTTTTTGTCGTGAATATCATAAGTTTACTATTCCCCATTTTCGGTTCTATGGGCAAGCCGGCTTGAAGCGGCAGCTGCAATTGCCCCAACGATATCATCTAAAAAGGTGTTCACCTTACCCGTGCTTTTATCGTTTAAATATTTTAAGATACCCGGCTTTTGTTTATCGATGAAACCATAATTGGTAAAGCCGATGGATCCATAAACATTCACAATTGAAAATGCCAATATTTCATCGACCCCATATAGGCCTTCATCTATTTCAATGATGCTCTGTAATGGCTCCTCGAGCAGTTTTTTCTCAGCTAGAATATCCAACTGAATGCCGGTAAGGATGGCATTTTGGACTTCGCGTTTTGAAAGGACCCGTTCGACGTTGTGAAGGCAATCGGACATTTGGAGATTTTCATGGTAGCCTGATTGTAAATACATGACAAGCTCAGCGATATCCTCCAATTTCACTCCTCGGTCAATTAGCCATTTTCGAGCCGTTTTTTCAGACATTGATTGTTCGATATTAGCCATGTCATCACCCATTTCTCTATATTTTAAAGGGAAGTTTCTAATGCAGATAGTTTGATTTGATTAAACGTTTTGATTGGAATTTCTAATAAGGTTTCGATAATCATTCAGAAAACGGGTTATTCCACATATATATAAGAGTATGATGTCCAATATTTCTATTATATCCATTTGATGAAGGGGGCCATTCCATGATAGAAGAAATCATTTTTAATAATTATGGGATACAGGTGGAGCTTGAAGAAACCAATGTCAGGTTTCCAAGCTTCCGTTCAGGAAATATGGTGTACAGTATCGTTCCCATTGAAAATATGGAGCAGGAGGAATTAGTGGAACGTTATAAAATGTCTCAACATCTGATTTCACAAGGTGATCGTCACGTATCCGCCTTTGTCCTTGCCAATCATGGAAGCTATGTTTCGGAAGCGGATGAACAATTATTCGTCCTTCTTGCCAATCAGGCATTGGAAGGTCCGAGAAATTTCAACCCAGGAAGGCGTCTGGCAAGATTCCATCAGCGTGGGAGAACGATTAATGATACGATTCGTACATGTTCAAGGATCGGTAAATGGAAAGAACTCTGGGAACAAAGGATCGATCAGTTAGAAAAGATTTGGCGGGATAAGCTCATCGCCCATCCTGATAACCAGTTTGAAAAATTATTTATAGAAACCTTTCCCTATTATATGGTCCTAGGTGAAAATGCGATTCAATATTTAGTCGACACGGAAATCGATGATACCCCGCAAATTGTCGATAGTGGAACGGTATGTTATGAACGTTTTTTACATGATACGTGGAAAAGCAATAAGTGGATGAAAAATCCGTTCGATTGGGTATTTGACCACGGAACCAGGGATGTCGCGGAATGGGTGAGGGAACATTATTTTCAAAATGTGCACACCCATCAGCGGGGAATTGGCCATTTCTTTCACGAATATCAGTCCATAGAACCGTTCTCCAGCTTTTCGGCCCGGTTATTATATTCGAGGATGCTATTTCCCATTCATTATTTTGAAACGGTGGAAGAGTATTTTTCAAAAACGACGGAATCAAGGTCGAACCAATTGGAGGATAAAATATATTCGATCACGAAATCCTCCCAACAATATGAGTCTTTCCTCAAACATTTTTATGAATTGGCAGAGATCCCTGCCAAGCAATATGATTTGCCTAAAATTGACTGGATTTAGATAAAAACGGGAAAGAAATATGATTCATTCTTATTTACTATGTTATGATGATAACAAGATTTTTTAGAATAATTAGATATTGATCACTACGGAAGGATGGGACCATGAAAAGATTGATGATGGCCGCCTTTATAGCCCTTTTAATCATCCAAACAGCAAATCTTGCGAAAGCTGAAACGAAAACGGGCTGCGAAGCAACTCAATTCAAGATTGTCACGAAGTCTGATGCGGATGTGAAGCAAAAGGCGTCGGCTGCAAGTAAAACGTTAAAAACTTATAAGAAAAATAAAGAATTATCGGCAAGCGGAAGAACCGGTAGCTGGTATAAGGTCTGTCACTCAAATAGGACCGCATATATCAATATGGCAGATGCAAAAGAGGTTTTCAGTTCCGGTGAAAAAGCCATTTTGAAGAAATTCGATGGGAGAAAAGGCGTTAACCAAATTGTATCTGTGACAGGTAAAGCGATGAGTGATACGAAGGTCACGATCCAAACTTATGAGAAGAAACAAGGGGAATGGCGCCGGGCATTGAAGAAGATGGAGGGCGTCATTGGGAAAAATGGCTTCACGAAGAGCAAAAAAGAAGGGGATGGGAAATCCCCGGTCGGGATTTATTCATTTGGTACAGCCTTTGGAAGCGAAACGAAGCCGGCAGGAGTGAAAATGAGTTATAAGAAAACGACTAAATATGACTACTGGGTTGATGATCAGACATCCACGGATTATAACAAGTGGAAAACCTATAAAGGAAATCCTACAGTTAAATGGAAGTCTTTCGAAAGGATGAATCATGAACTCTATAAGTATGGGGCTGTCATCAATTATAATACGAATCCCATCGTAAAAGGAAAAGGAAGTGCAATCTTCCTTCATATATGGAGAGGGAGTACAAAACCGACGGCTGGATGTACAGCCACGGCAGAAAAGAATGTCGTCAGTATACTGAAATGGATGGATCCCGTTCAAAAGCCACATATTGTAATGGGCACTAATGATTCATTGAAGAGCGTTAAGTAATAATCATCAAAATGGTTTCCCATAAAAAATTTAGCTTTACCCGTCCTTACTCGTTCAAGGGATGGACGAAAAAAGTTCGTGCATCCATCTTTTCTAACTATTGATAATTATATGAATTAAACTTATAATGTCTACTATACAAATACAAACGTCTTCTTCAGGCAAACAGTTTTTAAGGGGGAATAGAAATATGAAAGCCATCTCGATCGGTTTATTGGGGTTAGGTACAGTTGGATCAGGAGTCGTACAAATCATTGAAAGCCATCAGGACAAGCTCATGCACCAAGTGGGCTGTTCCATATCGATTAAGAAGATACTAGTCAAAGATACGACGAAGGAGAGGCTTATCGAGATCGATAAAGGTATATTAACAGACAATCCTGAGGATATCCTTTCGAATCCCGAGATTGATGTTGTAATAGAAGTGATGGGTGGAATCGAAGAAACACGCGGTTATCTGATAGAGGCAATAAAGAATAAAAAGCATATCGTTACGGCCAATAAAGACCTAATGGCTTTATATGGACCGGAATTGCTGGAATTGGCCACCGAGAATCAATGTGATTTGTTCTATGAAGCAAGTGTTGCAGGGGGAATCCCGATTTTACGCGGACTTGTTGATGGATTATCTTCTGACCGCATCACGAAAATGATGGGAATCGTCAATGGAACGACAAACTTCATTTTAACGAAAATGAGCAAGGAAGGCAGAGCTTATGATGACGTATTGAAGGAAGCTCAGGAGCTGGGATTTGCTGAAGCTGATCCGACAGCCGATGTAGGCGGTTTGGATGCGGCCCGTAAAATGGCGATCCTTTCCACACTTGGGTTCTCCATGAACATTGGCTTGAATGATGTTGAGGTACAGGGCATTACCGAGATATCCGAAGAGGATTTGAGATATAGCAAGAAGCTTGGTTATACAATGAAATTGATCGGTGTCGCTTCCAGGGCAGGGGATCGGGTCGAAGTAAGTGTCCAGCCTGCACTGCTTCCTGAAGCACATCCGCTAGCATCGGTAAATAATGAGTATAATGCTGTATACGTTTATGGGGAAGCCGTAGGGGAAACGATGTTTTACGGACCGGGGGCTGGCAGTCTTCCTACTGCGACTGCAGTCGTTTCGGATATGGTGACGGTCATTAAGAATATGAGGCTGGGCGTAAATGGCCGCAGTGCCGTTTCACCTCAGTACCCGAAACAATTGAAAGATGGTACTGAGATTTTCGCTAAATTCTTCATTCGATTACATGTTCAAGATGAAGTCGGCGTTTTAGCCAAAATCACGAATTTATTTGCCGAGCATGGGGTAGGATTCGATAAAATCCTTCAATTGCCCCTGGATGAAAAGGAATCTTCCGAAATCGTATTGGTTACGCATACTGCCACAAAAGCTGCATTTGAGCAAATAATACAGAAATTAAATGATTACAATATGGTAAGAGAAGTGAAAAGCACATACAGAGTTGAAGGAGAGGACATCAAATGAGCTGGCAAGGACTTATAAGCACGTATAAAGATTTTTTACCCGTTAATGAAAACACACCTGCACTAACCCTTTTGGAGGGTAATACTCCTTTAATCAGACTGAATCGATTATCCGAAGAGTGGGGAATCGATTTACACGTAAAGTATGAAGGGGCAAATCCAACTGGATCATTTAAAGACCGCGGAATGGTCATGGCTGTCGCCAAGGCGATAGAAGAGGGCAGCGACACGATCATCTGTGCTTCCACCGGGAATACATCTGCGGCTGCAGCAGCTTATGCGGCCCGTGCCAACCTGCGCTGTATCGTTGTCATCCCGGAAGGTAAAATAGCCATGGGCAAGCTTGCCCAAGCCGTTATGTATGGAGCGGAAATCATCTCGATCGAAGGGAACTTCGACCAAGCTTTAAAAATCGTTCGTTCACTTAGTGAGAGCTCACCGATAACTCTTGTGAATTCGGTCAACCCATACCGGATTGAAGGGCAGAAGACAGCGGCATTCGAAATTTGTGATGCTCTCGGCTCGGCACCGGATATTTTGGCGCTTCCTGTCGGGAATGCAGGTAATATAACTGCTTACTGGAAAGGCTTTAAAGAATATAACGAATCGAAACAAACGGGCCTTCCTGAAATGAGAGGGTTCGAAGCTGAAGGTGCGGCTGCAATTGTCCGGGATAGCATCATTGAAAATCCAGAAACGATTGCAACAGCCATCCGGATTGGAAATCCTGCAAGTTGGAACTTTGCTGTGGAAGCAGCAAATGAATCCAAAGGCAAAATCGATGAGGTGACAGACGAAGAAATTCTTGAAGCCTACCATTTCCTTGCTAAAAAAGAAGGGGTTTTTGCAGAGCCGGCATCTTGTGCTTCCATTGCAGGTATCTATAAACAACTAAAAAACGGTGAAGTCAAAAAAGGAAGTAAGATTGTTGCTGTATTGACTGGAAATGGATTGAAGGATCCGAATGTGGCAGTCGATACAAGTACGATTCAGCCGACATTGCTGCCAATGGACGAAGAAGTCATTTTAGAACATCTGCAGGGTGTGAAGCAGGCATGAGTGCAGAATCGGAGATGTTCTTGATCCGTGTACCAGCAAGTACGGCCAACTTAGGCCCAGGATTCGATTCCATCGGCTTGGCGTTAGGACTTTACCTGGAAATACACGGATCTTCATCAGATCATTGGGAAGTCGTTCCGCTTTCAGAGGAAATGTCTGTTTTTCCAAAAGATGATCGTAATTATATCGTCCAGATTGCCAAGGAAACGGCGGCTTACTATGGAAAAGAACTATCCCCATGCCGGCTTTTCGTCTCTAGCGAAATTCCGCTGGCGCGGGGTCTTGGAAGCAGTGCCTCTGCCATTGTGGCCGGGATTGAATTGGCGAACATCGTTGGTGAACTGCATTTATCCGATGATGAGAAGAATAGGCATGCTTCCCTCTTTGAAGGGCATCCGGACAATGCGGGGGCATCTGTGTATGGTGGATTGGTCGTGGGTCTTCATACGGATGAAAGAACGGATGTCGTGTCGTTTCCAATCGAGGGAGTTAAGGTGATTGCTGTCATTCCCAATTTTGAATTGCTTACTGAGGATTCAAGAAATGTCCTTCCGAATTCGCTTTCCTATAAAGATGCAATAAGTGGAAGTGCAGCCGCAAATGTTTTGCTGGCGGGTGTTCTATCAAAAGATTGGAAGCTTGTTGGTGAAATGATGCAAAGTGATCGTTTCCATCAACCATATAGAGCGGAGTTAGTCCCTCATTTAGGGCTTATAGAAGAGGTTGTCCTTAATGAAGGCGGATTTGGTGCAGCATTAAGCGGAGCGGGACCAACTGTTTTATGCTTGGCATCGGCAGAAAAAAGTGAAGGTTTGCTCACTGGATTGAAGGAAAGGTTTCCGGAATTTCTTGTGAAAGAATTGGAAATCGATAATGATGGCAGTTATACGGCAATCCTTTCAGAACAGGAAAAAAGGGAATTGAAATTTTTGAAATCGTAAGCCATGTTCATTTGCCGTCCAAATAAAAAAGCTGACTCGCGTCAAGCCGTATCAATTCATTTGATAGGGCAAAAGCCGAGTCAGCTTTATTTTTATTACAGCCCGAAAAGATTCCAGCCTGCATGAAAAAGGTTGAACGTTTATAGATGAAGTGATCCTTCATCCATACGCTGCATGTTATTTTAAAGGGCTATTAGAAAACTTGTTCAACTTCCACTACACCGGGAACTTCTTCAAGAAGGGCACGCTCAATCCCAGCTTTTAGCGTAATGGTCGAACTTGGACAGCTTCCGCAGGCTCCTAGTAATCGTAATTTTACAATTCCATCTTCTACGTCAACTAGTTCACAGTCACCGCCATCACGAAGAAGAAACGGACGAAGCTTATCTAGAACCTCTTGAACTTGGACTTCCATTGTTTGTTGGTCGGACATTGCAATCGACTCCTTTCCTAATCATATTATAATGCGAAGGTAATAAAAAATCCAACTGTAACTTTGCGGAAATATAATCTATATTATTCTGGTATGATGGAAACAGGTGAATGTTTCTAAAAAGTATTCAAAATGAAGTATATATACTAAAATGAAGGAGGAAGAGATGATAATGAAAGAAATTGAAATAGAAGTGTATGGAGCGGAGCAAATTTGCGCGAGCTGTGTGAATCTCCCTTCTTCGAAAGATACTTGCGAGTGGCTAGAAGCCGCTTTAACGAGAAAGTTTCCTGAGCAGAAATTCAAGATATCCTATATAGATATGTATAATCCCCCAGAAACGTTGAAGCAAAAGAGCTTTGCCGCGAAGATGATCGAAGAAGATTTATTTTATCCATTGGTCCTCATTGAAGGCGAGATCATTGCAGAAGGAAATGTGCGTCTCAAAAAAGTGGTGGAAACTATGGAAAAATATGGATATACGATGCAAGTGTGATATATAATGGAAGAAATAAGAAAAACTGACCCATGAGCTGCATGCAGTTCATGGGGCCAGTTTAATGTAGCATGGTTGGAATCAACCGTTATGGTATTTATACATCCAGAGGATGCCTGATTTCATTAGGCGTGCCACTCTGCCTGTAATTGGGCGGTTTGCAACAAGACCAAAACCTTGCTTCTTCCCAAGGGAACCTAATGTTCCTTTTAATTTCATTGTAGGGAAGCTTTCCGGAAGTGGTTCATTTGCCCATTTCTTCACAAGAACTTGGACGATTTGCTCTGCTTGGGACTCCGCTAATTGAGCACTTGGCGCATGAGGGAGGCTCGCACAGTCGCCGACGACAAAGATGCTGTCATCATTAGGTAGGAAATGCTGAGGAGTCAGGACAGCTCTTCCTTGACGGTCCTTTTCAATATCCATATCGCGGATGATCTTACTTGGCTGAATTCCAGCTGTCCATACGATGACGTCGCTTTGAACTGCTTCGTCGCCATTATAAAGAAGGTTTGGCTCAACTTTCGTTATATTTGAATGATGGACGATTTCGATTGTATGTTTATCGAACCATGATTCAACAAAGGTGCTTAATCTTTCTGGGAATGCAGATAGAATATGCGGTCCACGGTCGAATAGCTTAACGTTTAAATCTGAACGGCTTTCAATCAATTCACTTGCAAGCTCAACACCACTCAATCCGCCACCAACGATAGAAACGGTTGCACCGGCACCTAAATTATTCAAAGCTGAATATGTGCGGCGTGATTTATCGATTGTTTGGATACTGTAAGTATGTGTGTCTGCACCAGGAATATCGTGGTATTTATCTTCACAGCCAAGGCCAATGACTAAATCATCATAAACGACAGGATCTTGATTTTCTATAATGACTTGTTTATTTTCCATATCGATGGAAAGTACTTCTCCGTATACGTTCTTCAAGCGAGGATGTTCAGGAAATGCAACACGGATGTGCTGATCTGGAATGGTACCTGCTGCTAAAGCATAATATTCCGTTTTTAAGCAGTGATAAGGATTACGGTCGATAAGCGTGATGCTCACATTTTCAGGAAGCTGATTAGGCAGCAATCTTTGCAACATGCGCATACCACCATACCCGCCACCAAGTATGACTAGATTCTTCATATGATTTTTCCCCTTTATTTGATCTCTTGAAAATTTGACTAGCATTTAACGATAGGATTCCCCCAAATGGTCCCCTTTAAAGTGTAAATAAATATATATACCCCAATTAGTAACAAGAATAAAAAATTAGATAATTTTCTTTTTTTACGTACCCCGACAAAAGTATAACGAATATGAAAGGAAATCACAACCGATATCTTGAAATCGGCTGATTTTTTATGCGTAAATATTGACTGTTAATGGGAAAAGTAATAAGATGGTTTGTTAGTAACTGTGAGGTGAAACAATGTACCCGATTATTGAATTTTGTGTAAGCAATCTGGCCAGTGGCGCTCAGGAGGCTCTGGAAAGATTGGAGCGGGATCCGAATTTAGATGTCATAGAATATGGTTGTCTGGGATATTGCGGCAGGTGCTCCAGTAACTTATATGCACTTGTAAACGGTGAAGTGGTTTTTGGTGACACTACGGATGAATTGGTGGATAAAATATATAAGTACATTGATGAATATGAAATGTTCTAATCATCAACGGCGAATAAAAAAGCTGTTCCTCGATGGAACAGCCTTTTTAATTTTCAGTTATGCAGCATCGGACGGGATGTTTCATGTTTCTGCTTGAGTTCCTGAAAGCGATCCCTGGCCATCTGGATGATGGAGGCTTCCCGGGCATTTTTTTGTCTTTCGAACACTAATGAAAAATACTTGATGGCTGCCTTTTCATTTCCTATCCTTCTGGAAATGTCGCCAGCGAGATAGAGGAGCCTTGCTTCAGATACCTGGGTGCCGCTGAAGTCCCCTGTTGAATAGGATGCCTCATACTCCTTCAGGGCGAACCTCAAAAATCTTTCTTCTTGTTCCTTGGTTTGGTTGATCCTGTATAACCAGGCTATCCGTAAACAGATTCCGGCAAGGATAATATGTTTTTCCTTTTTTAAAGCTCCGCAATAACTCGCCAACTTGTATGTATTGATCGCATCTTTAATGGATCTCTCCTTGCTGAAATGATGGGGAACCCACTGGGAGCTGACTTTTTCCATAATGGTTTCCATTGTCGTGGGGGGGAAGTACCGGGAGAAATCCTCGGAATAAGAAAAGCCGCAGTGAGGGCAAACAAAAATATTATAGTAAAGTGTGTTAACGGTTGAATCAGCATAAATGGGGTGAAAGTCCGTGTCATACTTAGCTACTTTTACAAAACGCGACCGTACCTTTTTAGTGGTTGATTTTTGCTTGCATAAAAGGCATTCCATGCTTTTGTCATATAGAGGATGTATACCTTCCATGGTGATTACCCCCTTTATTGTAATTTGGGAATGGGTCCAATGAATGGGTCCGTTATACCCATTCATCTTATTATAAACTAATTTTTGTTGGTAAAATAGGTGGAGGAATATGAATTTTTCCAAGCTGGAAAATTGAGCGTGTGAATTTCTTTGGTATATACTATAAAGAGGAATAGTTCTATCTCATACATCAGAAGAAGGAGGGATTTATTGTGAGTGAAGTTGTTCAAATAACGGAAGCTGCCGCTTTTCAGATAAAAGAAATGATGAAACATAATGGCGAAGAGGGTTCCTTTTTAAGAGTGGCCGTTAAAGGCGGAGGCTGCAGCGGATTATCTTACGGAATGGGTTTTGAACAAGAGCCTGGGGAAAAAGATAGCCAGCTGGAACAGTTTGAAATCAAGATCCTTGTTGATGCCGAGGATGCAGATATATTGAATGGAACGGTAATTGATTATAAACAAACGATGATGGGCGGAGGCTTTACGATCGAAAACCCAAATGCTATCGCTTCATGCGGTTGCGGGTCTTCCTTCAAAACGGCCAAAAACGCCGGTACGCCGGAAAACTGCTAAGAAACTCCAAAACATTGGAAAAGGGGGCACTTTAACTAGTGCCCCCTTTTTTTATGCTTATTTGCTGCCTTACATATTGTAAAGGGCCTCTTTGATTGGGAGGGTGCCGCTGAAAATCTCGAATGTTTTATTGAATGTTTTTTCCTCTGTGACTGATTGGGCAAGAACGGCGGCGACATCGGCCCTTGGAATGGATTTATTAGTATGATCCACTTTCTCATCCGCAAAGATTTTTCCGATGGCTTGTTCATTTGTCAAAGCAACTGGCCGGACAATCGTGTAGGTCAGTCCGCTTCCTTTTAAATGTTCATCGGCATCATGCTTGGCTTCGAGATAATGGCGCATTCCTTCTTGGGCTTGTTCCGGATTATCGGAACCGACAGAGCTTAACATGACAAACCGTTCGATGCCCTTCTTCTTGGCGGCATCAACCAGTTTAATGGCTCCGTTCTTATCCACAGCTGTCGTTTTATCCGGCCCTGTTTTTGGTCCAGATCCGGCGGCAAAAATGATGGCTTCCATGTTATCCACTGCTTTATCCACATTTCCCTCTAAATCGGCAAGGATTGGATGTCCGCCGAGTTCTTTTATCGTTTGAGCCTGTTCCTCTTTCCGGATCATCCCGTATACTTTCATTTGCGGATTTTTTGATAATTCCCCAATGATCTGTTTCCCGGTCGTTCCGTTGGCGCCTGCAATTAAAATATTCATATATGTGCATTCCCCTTTCTTGGCTTATCCCACTCTTTACCCTTAGAATGACAATGCTAAGCACTGTGGATAACTAAGGGAAATAAGTTATCCACAATCATTGAATTGGGGACAACAAAAAAACCGGCTGTGAAAGCCGGGTTTTTGCGTGATTTTAAAACATGGAAGAGCTGTGCATCGGCTGGACTTTTGCTTTTGGGTCAATATATTGTTTGGCGTGATTGACGGCAGTGGGAGCCTCACCAAAACCACTTGCAATCAATTTTACTTTGCCATCATATGTTGCAATATCACCTGCTGCATAAATTCCAGGGATATTCGTTTCCATTCTGGAATTCACCAAAATACTGTTCTTCTGGATATCGAGTCCCCATTCCTTAATGGGACCAAGGGAAGAAACGAAGCCGTAGTTGACGATGACTGCATCTACCTCCATCGTCTCTGTATCTTCACCATTTGTATCCTTGATGACTATTGTATGGATCCGTCCGTCTGTACCAATCAACTCTGAAGGTATGTAAGGAGTCTTTATTTCAACTTTTGAATTCTTAAGTGTTTCTACACTATGTTCGTGGGCACGGAATTTATCCCTTCTGTGTATGATGCTCACTTTCTCGGCGATTGGCTCAAGCATCAGGGCCCAGTCCACCGCTGAATCTCCACCTCCGAAAACCACCACTTTTTTGCCGGCAAAATGATTGAGGTCATCGATGAAATAGTGAAGGTTACTGCTTTCATATTTTTTTGCATCATCAATCTCGATGCGGCGGGGTTGGAAAGCCCCATTTCCAGCTGTGATGATAATTGTTTTGGAGTAATGGATTTCTTTATCAGTCGTTAACTTGAAAACTCCATCGGCTTGCTTTTCCACTTCTTGAACGGCCTGCTCCAAGACAACATCCTGTTCGAACTTTGCCATTTGTTCTTTCAAATTATTCACTAGCTCCTGTGCGCGCACTTTGGGGAAACCGGCGATATCATAGATGAACTTTTCAGGATAAAGAGCAGACAATTGTCCGCCTAATTGTGGTAGGCTCTCGATGATTTTTACGGATGCCTGTCTCATTCCCCCATAAAATGCAGTGAATAATCCAACTGGGCCTCCGCCAATGATGGTAATATCATAAACTTTTTCATTAACTTCCAACGTTATCCCTCCGATATACTAGGTTTGCTGAAATTTATTCTCTTATTTTAACATAGATGATCTTTTAAAAAACGGGTAAAGTTAGAAAAGTGGGAAAGTTTCGACTATATATGGGCAGTTTCACGGTGAATGTTCTTCATTCTCTTTCAAAAGTGGGTAAAATTACTCTTTACCAATGTTAAGCATTTCGTATAGATATGGTTCGGAACTGGGTGAAAAGTAATGCTTTTCGGCTTTATTTTAACCCGAAATAGTTCGGTTTGTTACTTGAAAAAGGTATGGAAAAAGACTAATATTTAATTAGACATCATTTGGTAAAATTTTTATGAATTTTTTATGACATTTATGAAGTGTTACGTGAAATACGTCACAAATGTATAAGAGTGCTTTTTATAATGGAAATTAATAAGATAGACAATATATTTTAGTTATGGAAAGCATCACAAGAAAATATCGTAAAGGTGGACGAATACTTTTGAAAAAGCCAACTATCGTTGTTTTGGGAGCAGGTTATGGTGGATTGATGACTGTTACTCGCTTACAGAAGGCATTAGGTCAAAATGAAGCAGAAATCGTATTAGTTAACAAAAATGATTACCACTATGAAACAACATGGCTGCATGAAGCATCTGCTGGAACTCTACATCATGATCGTGTGCGCTATCCAATCAAAAGTGTCATTAACAGCAAAGTTAAATTCATCCAGGACTCTGTTTTGGAAGTGAAAACAGAAAACAAAAAAGTCATCCTTGAAAACGGCGAAATTTCTTATGATTACTTAGTGATTGGACTTGGACCTGAATCGGAAACATTCGGAATCCAAGGGCTAAAAGAATATGCTTTCTCTATCTCGAACGTGAACACTGCACGAAAAATCCGTGACCATATCCAATTGCAATTCGCTACGTACAGTACTGAGGTCGAGAAGAATGAAGACCGCTTGACGATCGTTGTTGGAGGAGCAGGATTTACGGGTATTGAATTCCTTGGCGAATTGGCTAACCGTGTCCCTCAACTATGTAAAGAATACGACATCGACTTCCAAAAGGTCCGTATGTACTGTGTGGAGGCGGCACCAGCGGTCCTTCCTGGCTTTGATCCGGAATTGGTGGATTATGCAGTATCTTACCTTGAGAAAAAAGGTGTGGAATTCAAGATCGGTACACCGATCAAGGGGGCGACTCCTGAAGGCATCATCGTGGCAAAAGGCGAGGATGAAGTGGAAGAAATCAAAGCGGGCACCGTTGTCTGGGCAGCTGGCGTACGTGGAAATTCCGTGATAGAGGCTTCCGGTTTTGAAGCTATGCGCGGACGCATCAAAGTGAACCTTGACATGCGGGCACCGGGTCATGACGATATTTTCATCGTGGGGGATTGCGCTTTGATCATCAACGAGGAAATTAATCGTCCATATCCACCTACTGCCCAAATCGCCATGCAGCAAGGTGAGGTCATTGCGAAGAACCTGACTAAATTGGTTCGTAATGAAAGCGCCCTTGAAACGTTCACTTTCGAAAACAAAGGAACGGTATGTTCACTTGGCGAAGACAACGCGATTGGTGTTGTTTTCGGCAAGAAAGTTACAGGTAAGACTGCATCATTCATGAAGAAAATGGTTGATAACAGAGCATTGTTATTGATTGGCGGAGCTTCCCTTGTTGCTAAAAAAGGTAAATTCAACGTCCTTTAATTTTTTCGATATATAAATAATGGCCATTTGGGGATTGTCCCTGAATGGCTTTTTCATTGGAATCTCATCCCATCGATGAGCGTGTCATAGTGGAGTATGCTCCTTTCTTATGTGGAATATAATGGGGATAAGGATGGCGAAGCTGCACCAAGAAAGTCCTTACCTTTGGTACCATATGTTCTTCTGCTGTGTGGAGTTTATCCTGATTATAATGAATATGGGGGAAGTGGACTTTGGTGGAACGATGCAAAAATGTTTGGCTGGCAGTGTCCGGCCTTGTGATATCTGATAAAGGTGAGTGGCTGGTCGTGAATAAAAGGTATGGCGGATTGAAAGGGCAATGGTCGCTTCCGGCAGGTTTTGTCAAAAATGATGAAACCGTCGATGAAGCTGTCGTAAGGGAAGTGTTGGAGGAGACGGGTGTTCAAACAGAAATCGAAGGCATTGTAGGTATGAGAAGCGGAGTCATCAAAGGGGATATTAGTGATAATATGTTGATATTTTTACTTAAACCAGTCAGTTTTGAAGTAACCGCTCAATTGGATGAATTATATGAGGCTAAATTTTATGACCCTGATTTACTCATGCAGGAGGGGAAGCAATCTTTACTCTTGGAACAGCTTTTAGCTTTTAAAAGGGAAAGAATGCAGACGATGCTTGACGGGTTGAACCCGGGAGATCAATTTGGATATACATCATATAAATTATTCATGTGATTTGGGTAATTATCTTTTCTTCGGAATTATTTGGTATAAGTCGTTGACGCGGCAATTATTTTTTCAGTAAACTAAAGGTGTCGCTTTTAAGGAGGGTCAAGAATAACATGCCATTGCCTGTTTTAATTATCTCAATACTCTTATTTTTCATATTATTTTTTGGAATTGGCTTTTTGCTGAATATGCTTTTTCGTTCTTCGTGGATCATGGTCATCTTATTTCCAATCGTCTTCATCATCATTGTCAATGAAACAAAGCTAATAGAATATTTTAGAAATCCGGGAATCTCTTTTTCCAATCTTGGAACGAACCTTACATCCCTTCATACGGCAGACATCGTTATTTTATCAAGCGGGCTGCTTGGTGCGGTTTTAGCGGGTGTGGTCATCAAGATTCTAAGGAAAAAAGGATATCAAATGTTTTGATAATGGAAAGGGCCGTCATTTATGGACGGTCCTTTTTTTGCAGGCTGTTTTCGCATACTTTGTTGCTATTTACCAAGTAGTGCGGTGTGGTTGATTTCCCCTCCCGCTGGTCCCGCAAGAGTCTCACACTTCCGCTCCAATCAACCTTAAATCGTTTCGTTTTAAAAACAACAATCTTTACGAAAAGAGCCTTTTTTGTAAGGAAAATTGGATCTTTCCATGCTTTATGAATACTTTCACTCTGGAAAGGGAACAAATATCCTTGTGAGAGGAGTGGAATTAATACATATGAAGATTGTAAAGGCATTATTTCTGAGGGTTGCTATTATCATATTATTTATCTTGGCCATCGAATCAACCTTAAATCATGTTTTTGGGGCTGTGCCTGAAGGCCATCCTTTTGAAGAGGCAATGAGACAGCATCGAATGCTTGGTCTCGAATATAAAGCGATCCATAGTGGAGGTCAAGTTGCAACGCTAATGGCATCGGCATCCACGAGCAATGGTCCGACGACGATAGCGGAGGCAATCGAGCTCTCGAAATACCCGAAGCATGAAGTTTTGGCTACAGGATATACAGCAGGGTATGAGTCGACAGGAAAGTACCCGGAAAGCCCATCCTATGGAATCACTTATTCAGGGGTGAAGGTGAAACGGGATCTGTTTTCCACCATTGCCGCCGATCTTGCCGTATTCCCTCTCGGAACCATCCTTTGGATTCCGGGCTATGGCTATGGGGTTGTAGCGGACAAGGGTGGTGCGATCAAAGGAAACCACCTGGACCTATACTACGAAACGGTACAAGATGTATACGAGAACTGGGGCAAGAAAACCCTTGAAGTATATGTTGTGCAAAAAGGGAATGGCGAGTTATCTGAAGAACAGCTAAGCAAGTTGAATGAAACAAAGATCAAGCAGGTATTCAAGCCGAAAATCGCTGAGAAAACATTGAACGAGAATGTAGCTTCCTTTGCTTTTTAATGTTTGATAGACAAATCGGAGAAAGTGAAGGTGAAAGGCTGCCTCGATTGAGGCAGCCTTTTTGATTGTCTGTTTCAGTTGTGACGCCCTTAGGCCATGCTTTTGTAGGCTTCAGGATGCAGGGTCTTTGCCAATTTGGAAAGCCCATCCAGTAAACGTGGAGAAGGCCGGCAGAATAATGGTTCTTCCATGATGTGAATATTGTTATCCCGGACGGCCTTCATATCAGACCACCCTTTCCGTTTCTTGACCAGCTCTGGGTTTACCTTTCGTAAAGGGACACCGACCCAAGCTAAGCAAATATGGTCGGGATCCTTTTTTTTGACATCTT
The DNA here is from genome assembly GCF_025175645.1 of Peribacillus aracenensis. NCBI lineage: Bacteria > Bacillati > Bacillota > Bacilli > Caryophanales > Bacillaceae > Peribacillus > Peribacillus aracenensis. The sequence goes on along the minus strand of NZ_JANZMJ010000008.1, from coordinate 129,890 downwards.
CGGAAGTGACTTGAATGCTTGCCATGTCGACATCTTCGAAAAGGTTATATCCTCCTGCAAGCGTGCTGATCTCGGATAACCAATTAACTCCCCCTGGGCTGAATAAGGGATTAGGCCACCATTCCCAATACAGGGAAGGCTTTGTTTCGATTTTGTCGGCGACGTTTTTATATTGAAGGATGGCATGACGGAATTTGGCAGCCTGTTCCTCTGCTTTTTCCTTAAGATCCATGGCCTCGCCCAAGGTCACTAAATCTTTTGCGATATCTTCAAGTGATTGCGGGTTGAAGATGATATGGGGGATGTTCCGTTCTTTTAGCCCTTCAATATTTTTTTCCATGCCCGGTACACTCAGGGAAGCCAGCACCAAATCGGGTTTTAGTGATTCAACATGATTGATGTCGATCGATAAGTCGGGCCCCACCTTGGGTAGGTGCTGTATGGTTTCAGGCCAATCAGAGTAGTCATCGATGGCGATAAGCTGATCTTCAATCCCTAGATATGTGCATAGTTCCGTATTGCTGGGGCAAAGTGAGATTATTTTCAAATTGAACACCTACCCTTGAAAGATGAAAAAGTGAAGTGTCAGTGCAATGAATACTCCGGTCAAGGCTCCGAAAAATACCTCGATTGGCTTATGGCCCAACAGTTCCTTTAATTGTTGCTGTTTTTGTTTATCTTCTTTTTTCTGCCAGTTCTTTGCTTGCTCGACAAATGTATTGAAGTCGGTAACGAGCTGGTTCAGGACAGCTGCCTGTTCTCCTGCCTGCCGTCTCACTCCTGTTGCATCGAACATCGTGATGACTGCAAAGATCGTGGCAACCGCAAATACAGGGGAATCCATTCCGGTTTCGATTCCTACCGCTACGGTTAGGGCTGACACGGCCGCAGAGTGGGAGCTTGGCATACCGCCTGTGGAGTTAATGAGTGACCAGTTCACTTTACGAAATGCTATGAAGTGGATGGGCACTTTAATGAATTGAGCAAAGAAAATGGCAATCAATGCTGCGATTAAAGGGAAGTTGAGTAATAATTCCAACAGTATCAGCCTTCTTTCTAGTTATAAGTAAAGATGAAAACCATATCTGGGTAAATACATCCTGCTCGGAATAAGGCCCTTATTATTAGTTCCATTCAGTCCTGTCGATTCCCTGCTGGTAATAGTATAAATATGATCTTTCTTATACTATTACTCTAAAGTCACCCAATCTAAACTATATCCCTTTTTATTATTATTTTTGCAGGCCTTATTCGAAAATTTTTGAAGATTTCGTTATAATGAGTGTAATTGAATGGAGGAGGTAGCAGGATGTTTACAGTAAAAGATTCCCTGAATATAGATTTGATTGATGAATGTCTGATTCTAGGCGTGTTTGACGGACCTGTAAAATTTACAGGCATAGGAAAAGAAGCGGATGAGCGATTGGACGGCCAGCTAACAGAGTTAGTGAAAGCCGGTGAAATCTCTTCCAAGAAAAAATCGGTGGTCAAAATACATACATTAGGTAAATTAAGCGTAAAGAGATTGATTTTCGTAGGGTTGGGCAAGGAAAAGGAGCTATCCTTTGAAACCCTTCGCGAAGCGTTGGGAAAAGCGCGTAAGACGATTAAGGAATCCAAGGTTACGACTCTTTCGATCGCTTTGGATACATTCACGACTGAAAATCTGGATGCATTGGACGCAGCGCATGCTTGTTCTGAGGCTTTCGAACTTGCTTCCTATAAATTTGAAGGATACAAGCAAAAATCGAATCAGGTTGAAAAAAGCCTCGAATCGATCACGGTTTACAGTGAGTATGGTCAAGAAGAGGTCGGTGCCGCGCTTCATGTAGGGAGAATCTTCGGAAGGGCGACGAACTCAGCCAGAACATTGGTCAACACACCAGGCAATTTGTTGACTTCCACGGATTTGGCAGACTATTCATCCGCCTTGGGCGAACGTTATGGTTTTGAAGTGGAGATACTCGAGAAGGGAGATATGCTCAAGTTGGGAATGGGCGCACTTCTTGCTGTCAATAAAGGTTCGTCCGAACCTCCGAAAATGATCGTTCTGAAGTATCAAGGTAAGGATGAATGGAAGGATGTTATCGGGCTGGTCGGTAAGGGCATCACATTCGATACGGGTGGATACTCATTGAAAACGAAGGCTGGAATCGTCGGGATGAAAACGGATATGGGCGGTGCGGCAGCTGTTTTAGGTGCAATGGAAATTATCGGCGAATTAGGACCCGATCAAAATGTCGTGGCTGTCATTCCAACCACTGATAACATGATCAGCGGTGATGCATTCAAGCCGGATGATGTGATCACTGCCATGAGCGGCAAGACGATAGAGGTATTGAATACGGATGCGGAAGGCCGGCTGGTTTTGGCGGATGCCATGACGTACGCTAAACATCATGGGGCTGACTATCTTATTGACGTTGCCACTTTAACGGGCGGTGTAATAACGGCGCTGGGCATGGATATGACGGGTGCAATGACAAATGACACGGGATTCTATGAACAGGTGGCCAACGCCTCAGAGGAGGCCGGAGAGCCCATTTGGAGATTGCCGATTACAGAAAAGGATAAAGAACGGGTACGCAATAGTAAAATAGCGGATTTGAATAATTCACCTGGAGGGGCAGGACATGCAATCATGGGCGGGGCCTTCATCGGCGAATTTGCTGAAGGCACTCCGTGGGTCCATCTGGATATTGCCGGAACTTCCACAACCTCGAACAACTCCGAATTGTGCACGGCGGGGGCTACCGGTGTCATGGCACGAACGCTTGCACTATTGGTTGAAACCTTTGAAACGAAAACAAGATGAACCCAAATATCCGAAGCCGAAAATAGGCTTCGGTTTTTTTACCAAAAGAGTGTGGTGGACGTTATACATCCCTCCATTTCAAACTGACGATGATATGACAATTTTCTTCCCCCGCTTTAGGATAAAAATCAAAACGGATCCCATCGGGGTTATACGTGATATCAGGCTCGTTATTAATTCCTATCTTTCGGATCATATCGATCACGACACTCTTTTGCGATGCTTGGGCTGCGGTCATCAACCGGTTCGAGAAAGGCTTGGATGTGGCTAAAGTATCCATGACTTTTTTTACATCAAGCATTAAAAATTGCGAGGTCTTTGCCGATTTAACCAGCAGATCTGGATTGGTTGCCGAGTAGGGACGCAATGTTCCTTCCCGTTCCCGATTCATATTCATTGCCCCGGCGTGAGGCGTAAATAGGATGGGGTCATATAAAAAATAAGGGAAATCCTCCAAAAGGTTTCCGTCCTTTCCTTAAGTCTGTCTATAGACACGTTTTCGTTATACGTTAAAATATGTATAAAGGCCAGACGATATGATTGCGGTTTGTGAATGACCTTTCTCCTGCAAACAAACTTCTTGAAAATTATGATCAAAGACACACTATTATTTGTAAACTGCTTCATTGACAGGTATAGTGTATAGTAATATACTTACTTACCTAAAGTAAGGAGAAGGCACACTATAAATTATAAAATAGGTGATGTTAACATGAAAATAACCGAGGAAACAAAAAACCTTTTAATAGATAAAATGAATATCATCAAAACCCCGGGAAAAGCTGATATATGCCTTGTGGGACCTGTGAACCTACCTGTTGAACAAGGAGATTTCTCAACGGTTTTCCAATGGTATACATGGCTTCAGCTTGACGGCGCGGGTAATGACAAGGAAGCAGTGCTTGATTCGCTTTCGGAAGCCAACCTTGCTTTTGGACAGCAATCCTCCGTATTGGTGTATGGAGATTTTAAAAATTCGGGAGATGCACTTGTCCGGATGCATAGCATCTGTCACACGGGTGATATCTTCGGCAGTAAACGATGTGATTGCGGCTACCAGCTCCACCAATCGATGAAAATGATAGCCGAACATGGGTGCGGGGCCATCTTTTACCTTGCAGACCATGAAGGAAGAGGGATTGGCCTGTTTTCCAAGTCACTTGCCTATTTGCTTCAGCAGGAGGGTTATGACACGGTCGAGGCGAATGAGGCTTTAGGATTCGAAGATGATACGCGATCTTACGAGGGAGCCATTCGAGTGTTGAGTGAACTGCGCGAGAATCCGGTGACTTTAATCACGAACAACCCCAAAAAGCTGGACGCCCTCATGAAGCATGGACTTGCGGCAAAGGACCATATTCCGCTTTGGGGCGGTTTGACGGAAGATAATAGTTTCTATCTGGATACAAAAGTTAAGAAGTCTGGACATATTCCCCAAAAGAAGCCAACTTTGATTGTATAAGGAGAGCTATAGTATGAATGATGATCAATATTACATGAAGCTGGCACTGGATTTGGCGGCCAGTGCAAAAGGAAAGACGAATCCGAATCCAGTGGTCGGTGCAGTCATAGTCAAAGACGGCGTGATAGCCGGGACAGGGATCCACCGTAAAGCGGGTGAACCGCATGCGGAAGTGCATGCTTTCAAAATGGCGGGTGAGTATGCAGAAGGGGCAACGCTATATGTGACTCTTGAGCCTTGTTCACATTATGGAAAGACCCCTCCTTGTGCAAATTTGGTGAAAGAATCAGGTGTCCGGAGAGTTGTAGTGGCTACTCAAGATCCGAATCCTGAAGTGGCCGGCAGAGGGATATCGATCATAAAGGAAGCGGGCATTGAAGTGGAAGTTGGCATCCTGGAAAAGGAAGCTCAAAGGCTGAATGAGCGTTTCATTCACAATATGCTGACGAATCGGCCATTTGTCATATCGAAGTATGCGATGACGCTCGATGGAAAACTTGCAACCCACACAGGCCATTCAAAATGGATAACAGGGGAAGAATCACGTCATTCCGTTCATCTGCTGCGTGATGAGGTGGATGCCATTCTTGTTGGTATCGGGACAGTATTGGCCGATGATCCATCACTGACGACCAGACTTCCGGAAGGCGGAGGGAAAAATCCGATCCGGATCATTTTAGACAGTGAATTACGGGTTCCCTTGGATGCCAATGTTGTACAAGTATCAGATGCGAAAACCTTGATCGTAACACAGGAAAATGCACCTGCGGATAAAATGGACCGTTTACGTGAAAAAGGGATCGAATTCATTTTCATCCCCAAAAACGGGACGGGACTGAATCTAAGGGCTTTGATGGAAGAGCTGTATAAAAAGGGGATTACGGATGTCTTGCTGGAAGGCGGAAGCGAAGTGAATGCCTCTTTTCTTAGGGAAGGGCTCATCGATAAATACTTGATTTATATAGCCCCTAAATTATTGGGCGGAAGAAATTCATTAACACCGTTTACTGGAATGAATGTGGATACGATGGATGAAGCGATGGATGTTTCCTTCTCTGGCGTGGAAACGTTTGGCGAGGACATACGCATCACGGCTTATCCTAAATTAAAATAGACAACAGGTGAAGAGGCATGTTGGTTAAATCAGATGTATGCATAGTAGGATCAGGACCTGGAGGAGCCCTGCTGGCCTACCTATTGGCCAAGCAGGACATTTCAGTCGTATTGCTTGAGAGGCATCCTGAGGTTTCAAGGGAATTCAGGGGCGAGTTCCTGAACGATGAAGGAGAGGGCATTCTTAAAAAACATGGTTTATTCGAGAGTGTGGAAAGACTAGGCTTGCTTAGGATGGAACAAATTGAATATTGGAATGACGGCGAAATATTCAAAAGGATTTTCCCTGAATGGCCTGTCGATCATGTTGGGATACATGTCCCTCAAAATCATCTCCTTACAGCTATATTGAATGAAGCCGAAAAGCTGGACTCTTTTCAATTGATGATGAATACGAGGGTTACGGACTTGATACAGAATGAAATGGGCCGTTTTACAGGTGTCAAGGCTCGAAATGGCGGAAATGACCTGGAAGTGCAAAGTTCATTGATAATCGGAGCGGACGGCAGATTTTCCATCGTTCGAAAAAAAGCGGGGATTCCAGTCGTGATAAAAAATCATGGTTATGATTTACTGTGGGCAAAAATTCCAGCCCCCGAGGGATGGAAGCCTTCGATCAAGATGGCATTGGTCAATGGCTCACAGGTTGCCCTCTTCACTCAGGCTGGAGGTTTCATCCAAATTGGCTGGAATATAGAACATGGTTCGTTTCCGCATTTGCGAAAACAACATTTTGATCCGTTCATCGAAGATTTGCTTTTGGCCTTTCCTGAATTAAAAAAGGTTGTGAGTGAAAATATCCGCTCTTGGCATGACTTCATTTTATTGGACGTTTACAGTAGCTATTGTGAAACATGGACAAAGGATGGCGTTGCTTTATTAGGTGATGCAGCCCATACGATGACACCTACAGGTGCATTCGGACTCAATTGTGCCATGAAGGATGCCGATATATTAGCCGAGCTTATTTCTGGATGCATCCTGCAGGGGGATGCTGATTTCTTTGGGCTTAAAATCGCTGAGCCAGAAAGAAAAGCCGAAATCGATAGATTACAGGCCATTCAGGTGGACAAGGAAATTTCCTTCGCATCACAGTTTGCCGCCGTTTATGTTTGAATGGGAGTGAAAGATATGAAATTTGGTTTTGATATTGACGATACCCTTATTAACTTGAGGGAGTTTGCGTTCCATCTTTATAATGAAAAGCTTAATACGAATATAGAGATATCGAAATTCAGAGCTTTAAAGACGTTGGAGATCCATGAAGCTTTCGGGCTTGATAAAGAGGCTGGGGGCAAGATGTGGAACAGCCTTGCCGAGGAAGTTTATTATTCATCCTGTCCAGCCTTCGAGGGCGCAGTGGAAACGCTGCAGGAGCTTGAACGCGATGGTCATGAAATCTATTACATCACAGCCAGAAAAGCGGAGCATGGTGAACGGACGAAAAAATGGCTGATTGAAAACGGCTTTCCGGTTAAGGATGACCATTTTTACTGTGGTATGAAGGATCATGAAAAAATTGATACGATCCGCAAATTGGAATTGGATTATTATTTTGATGATAAACCGGCAGTGCTGGAAACTTTATTGGATATTCCAACGAAAGTGTATGCAATAGATAATTCCTATAACAGGGAATTGGATATTCCAAGACTGACAAGCTGGTTTGAATTAAAAGAAATCCTCTCCAAATAATACAATTCACATTATTGAGGGATGACTTGATAGACTTGGGTCATCCTTTTTTTGTATACTGATATGAATAGTGATTCATTTATTTATAGAAAAAAGTTGGGGGTAATGGGATGGAAAGAAATATTGAACAGTCATTGATCGGCACGCTTGGGATAGAAATGAAAGAAGTCGGTGATGGGAAAGTCATTGCGAAGATGCCTGTAGATGAACGAACTAGGCAGCCGTATGGTTTATTGCACGGGGGAGCGTCCGTTGCCCTTGCTGAATCTGTTGCAAGTTTTGGCGGCATGCAGCTGGTGGATCGTACAAAACAGGCTGTCGTCGGCCTTGAAATCAATGCCAATCATGTAAGGGGCGTCCGTTCCGGTTTTGTTACCGCAGAAGGGAACATCCTCCATCGCGGGAAGACGACGATGGTGTGGGACGTGAAAATCCGTGATGAAGAGGATCATCTTATCTGCGTTTCACGCTGTACATTGGCCGTTATCGACTTACCAAAGCCAAAATGAATCAATAGAACAATCGCAATAAAGTGGCGCAATGATTCCACAGTATCCGGTTTAAGTATAATATGGCAGCAGATTATTGTATGAGAAGAGGTGTTTTTATGCTGGTTGGTCATATACAAGAAATCACCCGTCATCCTGTAAAATCATTCACTGGTGAACAGGTACAGAAAACAAGGGTGATGGATTATGGACTATATGGAGATCGCAGCCATGCCTTTAAAGGTAAAAATGGGAAATTCCTGACGATAACCCAAGTCCCGGAAATGGTCCGTTATCAAGCTGCTTTTTCTGGTGAGGGAACCGTTGACCAATATCCGGAAATCAAGGTGAAGACCCCAACAGGACAGGTGCTGACATGGGGAGAGGAAGCCTTTCAGGAGGAAATGGAGCGGTTGTTGAAACAGGAGGCAGCACCAGTTGTTTATCATCCTGCACATATTCCGTTAGGTGCGATTGAAGAAGAAAACATCCTGCTTGTCAGTGATGCCTCGATTGGCGAATTGACAAAGCTTTGGGGAAAAGAACTGGATGGCAGGAGATTCAGACAAAATTTGGTGCTATCTTTAGTGAACAAAACGCCCTTTTTAGAAGAGCAATGGTTCGGAAAAAGGATTCTAATCGGAAATGAAGTGGAATTGGAGATCAAAAGGTATTGTGAGCGTTGTATGATCATAACGGTCGATCCAAGCGATTCCCATAGAGATCCAACTCTCCTGAAAACTGTCGTCAAGGAAAGGAACAATCATTTTGGCGTATATGCCTCGGTCATCAAAACAGGTGAAATCAGAGTGGGGGACCAGGTATTTTTAAAGGATTGAAATAGAAAAGAGCTGCTCCTGTAATCAGGGCAGCTCTTTTGCATGGCAGGGATCACCGGGTTTTCTTTAAATCATCCTGGACACTCCGATCCCACATCTTGACGCCAGTATGATAAGCCGAGCGCATGATTAAATGTCCGGCAACAGGACTGGTCATGAAGATAAAGATGATCGCGAGCACGACCCGGAAATCGAAATGGCCATGTTCATAGTAAAAATATAACAAGGTGCCGATCAGGATGAACATGATTCCAAGAGTCGAGCTCTTTGAGGCAGCGTGATTTCTGGTATAGACGTCGGGCAGCCGGATGATGCCGAAAGCCGAGACTAAAAAGAGAAAGACTCCCATTAATAGGAATAGGGCTGATAGGACTTCAACGATTGCGGTCATCTTCGATTATCTCCCCTTTCTCAAGGAATTTGGCGAAAGCGACCGTTCCGATGAATGATAGGATCCCGAGCAGTAGAATGGCTTCCAGATATGCGCTTGTATCCATGACAATGGAGGCAAGTGCAACGATTGCGATAAGATTGATTCCCATTGCATCGAGTGCGATGACCCGATCCGGTACGGAAGGCCCTTTGATTAAACGGTATAAGAATCCAATCATGGAAAGCGAAACACCTAGCAACGCGATTTTAAGCATTAGATCGAACATTATTTGCCCACCTCCATAATCGCTTTTTCAAATGTATTCTTAATGCTGTCCACAGCCTCATCTTTGTCGGCAATATCCATCGCGTGGATATAAAGAATCCGATTATCTTCCGATACCTCAACGACAAGTGTTCCTGGTGTAAGTGTAATTAAATTCGATAGTATCGTAATTTCCCAATCCTTGGTCAGCACGGTTTCAAATGCGAATATGCCAGGTCTCATATCCAGGCTCGGTTTAAGCACGGCCTTCAGGACGCTAATGTTGGAAAGTATGAGTTCCCTTGCGAATATGAGGAGCAATAGAACGACGGCATTCACCCTTTTCAAATAAAAACGTTCATTGAAAAAATGACGGAAGACGAACATGATGCCGAGCCCCAATATATATCCGATGATAAAAGTGCTCCCGTTAAACTCATTTTTCAAAAACATCCAGATAACCGCAAGGAACACATTCAATAAAATTTGGAATGACATCAGGCACTACTCCTTTAAAACCGCTTTGTTATAGATTTCGGGATTCATTAATGAATCCACAGCTTGTGTAATGAATGGGTAAATCGATTCAGTTCCTACTCCGAATAAAACGGAAATGATCACAAGTATGACGGCAGGGACCAGCATTTTATTAACCGTTTGATTAGTTAAGGTATAATCAGCTTTCGGAGTTCCCCAAAAGCCATTCATGAATATTTTCATGACGGAATATAGGACCATCAAACTTGAAAGTAAGACAATGGCCATTCCAAAGTAGGCTCCTTTTTCGGCAGCCCCCTGAAGAATCAGGAGCTTGCCGGCAAAACCGCTGAATGGCGGGATTCCCGCCAATGATATGGCAGCTATGAAGAAGGTCCATGCAACGGCCGGGTATTGCTTGATCAAGCCGCCCATGTCCCGCAAATCATCCGATCCGCTGATTTTGATCATGATGCCAACCAGCAGGAAGAGTGCAGCCTTGATCAGCATGTCATGAATGATATATAGAATGGAGCCTGATAAAGCCTGTTCATTCATGACGGAGATGCCGAACAGGATAACCCCGACGGCGATGATGATATTGTAAATGATGATTTTTTTTACATCCCAATAAGCTATCGCACCAATGACACCGATGATGATGGTCAAGATGGCAAGTATCGCAAGGAAAGTATGGGTGAAATCCTGGTCATGATAAAACATGAGTGTATAGGTCCTGAAAATGGAATAGATCCCGACCTTAGTCAGCAATGCCCCGAATAGGGCCATCACGGGAATGGGCGGAGCATAATAGGACCCAGGAAGCCATTGGAAGAGCGGGAAAATGGCTCCCTTCAAACCGAATACGACCAAAAAGCCAATCGCTATCACCGAGACGATACCAGGCTGGTTGACTTCCGCTATCTTCTGGCTGATGTCCGCCATGTTCAAAGTTCCTAGAACTGAATAAAGGTACGCCACCATGATGACGAAAAAGGAAGAGGAAAGCACATTGACGATGATATACTTCAATGATTCCCTCAGTTGGATTTTCGTCCCTCCCAGTACAAGCAGCACGTAGGAAGCCATCAGCATGACTTCGAAGAAAACGAATAGATTGAAAAGATCCCCCGTAAGGAAGGCACCGTTTACACCAATCAGCAAAAATTGAAATACAGGATAATAATAATGTCTTTCACGTTCCTCCCCTATGGAATAAAAGGAGTAAAGCAGTATGGCCAATCCAATGATATTCGTGGTCAGTACGAGCAGCGAAGAAAGCATATCTGCGACGATCACGATCCCGAATGGCGCATCCCAGCTGCCGACACCTAAAGCCAAGATCCCTTGAGCATGGACCGTAAACACTAGATAAAGGGAAATCGCAATTCCTATTAGAGAGGAAAAAAGGGATATCCCTCTTTGGAGTTTGATTTTTTTTGCAAAGAAAATGAGAAAGATGCCTGTGAAAAGCGGCCATAAAACAGGCATGAAAGTTAGATTATTCATTCGCTTCCGTACCTCTCATTTCATCCATGTCATCCGTACCGAGTTCCTGGTAGGTCCGGTAAGCAAGTACCAGCAGAAATGATGTGACCCCGAAACTGATGACGATCGCCGTCAAGATAAGCGCTTGCGGAAGCGGATCGACATAGGATGCAGCTTCATCACTCAGCAATGGAACGGAACCGCCTTTCAAACCGCCCATCGTCAATATCAAAAGGTGGGCGCCGTGACTAAGCAGCCCAGTACCGATTATGATTCTTAAAATGCTTTTGGAAAGCATTAAATATGTCGCGCACATAAATAGTATTCCAATGACAATGGCCATTAAAAGTTCCATTATTCACTCTCCCCTATCGTTTGAATAATGGTCATCGTTACACCAACAACCACAAGATAAACACCCAGATCAAAAAGTACCGCGGTATGAAGCGAAATGTGCCCAAGAAGCGGTAAATCAACATAATGATACACATGTGTCATGAGGGGCACCCCAAACACCAGCCCACCGGCTACGGTCAAGCTTGATATGAGCAAGCCTGAACCGATCATTAACTTATAGTCAATCGGCAAGATGCCGGTAACGGTCTTAATGTCGAAAGCGAGCAACAGCAGGACTATGGCGGCTGAAGTCATTAAACCGCCGACAAACCCGCCTCCTGGTGAATAATGCCCGCCTAAAAAGATGGCAACCGCGAACAGCAGGATAACAAAGGCGGCGACTTTCGTAACCGTTTGAAGAATTAGGTCATTTTGCTTCATGATTTATCTTTCCTCCCCGTCAAACGCAGTTTGATCATCGCGAATATTCCGAGCGCAGCGATGGAAAGGACAGTGATTTCAAACATTGTATCAAGTCCGCGGAAGTCAACGAGAATGACGTTCACGACGTTTTTTCCGCCTGCTTCCTTATAAGCATTTTCAAGATAGTAATTTGATATGGAATCAAATAGTTTATTGCTATGTGCCGATAAGGCAATCAATGTCACGATGACTCCTACACCAATGGATATCAACGCGTTATTCAGCTTGAATGTCATCCGTTCTTCCTTTCTGCTTGCCATTAATGGAAGGTGGAAGAAACAAAGCAAGAACAAGGATACCGAAATCGTTTCGATGACTAGTTGGGTCAGGGCTAAATCTGGTGCCCGCAGCAAAACGAAAAATAAGGAAATCGTATAACCGACCGCTCCTAAGATGATAATGGAAGTTAAACGGGATCTTGCAAACAGAATGGCGATCGAGCCGATTACGATGATCGCAGCCAATATCAATTCATATAGGCCGATCCGGGCAAAGTTCCCTGTATCCAATTTAAATGCATCCTTCCAATAAAGCGTAAAGCCCAATGAGAGAATGAAGAAAAGGAAGATTGAAAGCAGATATGTCCGAATATAACCTGTCATTAAAAATTTCATGACGGATGATGCTGAACGATCGAGCCCTCTAACCCCGTTATCATACAAAGCATTCAGGGAAATGCGTTCAGGAATCCATCTAGTGATCTTCTGCCACTTCGGAAGCGTTTTGTATAAAAGGATTCCGAATGCTATGATGCCGACGGTCATCCATACTTCAGGATTGAATCCATGCCAGAAGGCGATATGAACTTGGAAATCGGGACCCGCCACGCTAGGCTGTATGCTGGCTACCGCAGGTTCAATGATCCGTGAAGATAGCAAGTTTGGAAAAATACCGAAAACGATGACCAACGAAGCAAGGATGATCGGGGATATCAGCATCCCGACCGGTGCCTCGTGGGGCCTCTTGTCCAATAGTTGCAACTGAAGTTTGCCTGTAAAGGGTTTGAGCACGACGATCATGCTATATATGAAAGTGAATACACTGGCTACCCATGCCACCACAGGGAAAAGGACCCCCCATGTCTCCATATTGAAGATATTCAATTCCAATACATTCACCATGCTGGCCAAGAACATTTCCTTGCTCAAAAAACCATTGAAGGGCGGAAGTCCAGCCATTGAAAAAGCGCCTATGACAGCGACGGTGAAAGTGATCGGCATCACCTGCATCAATCCGCCGAGCTTTCTGATATCACGTGTACCGGTTTCATGGTCAATGATGCCGGCAACCATGAAAAGGCTGCCTTTAAATGTCGCATGATTAATCAAGTGGAATACTGCAGCAACCGTGGCTGCCAAATATATATTTTCCCCAAAAGAATCATAGTGGAGGGCTGCTGCACCAAGTCCCAAAAGCGACATGATCAATCCGAGCTGACTGATGGTGGAAAAAGCGAGAACACCTTTTAAATCAGTCTGCTTGATTGCTGAGAATGAGCCCCAGAACAGGGTGATCAATCCGGCGATTGAAACGAGCCAGAACCATAATCCTGATTCTGCAAAAACAGGGCTTAATCGGGCTACCAAATAAATTCCGGCCTTTACCATTGTGGCGGAATGAAGGTAAGCACTGACCGGTGTCGGGGCTTCCATCGCGTCAGGAAGCCAAATATGGAACGGGAACTGTGCAGATTTGGTGAACGCTCCAAGCAGCACAAGCAAAAGTGCAGGAATGAAGAGCGAGTGGTCCATAAGTTCCCCGCTTTGGGCAATCAATTCACGAATGCTGAATGTATTCCCCATAATGGAAAGGAGAATGATGCCGCCAAGCAAGCTTAAGCCGCCAAGCACAGTGATCAACAGGGATTTCTGCGCCCCATAACGTGAACGCTCCCTTTCATTCCAATATCCTATCAAGAGAAAAGATGATAAACTCGTGAATTCCCAAAATGAATAAAGAACAATTAGATTATCGGATAAGACGACACCAAGCATCGCTCCCATGAAAAGTAAAAGGAAGACGTAAAATTGGTTCAGCTTTTCTTTCTCTTTCGATAAATAGAAAATTGAATAAAGAACGACGAGTGAACCTATACCTGTAATGAGCAAGGCGAACAAAAGGCCTAGTCCATCTATATAGAAATCAACGTGAATTCCAAGAGAAGGAATCCATGTAGCGCTTTCCATAATGATATCCCCTTGTTTGGTCAAGGAAATGAACCTTGAAAAATACGTGAAAAGGAGAATCGGTAAAATCAGTACAAACCATCCTGTATGTATTTGTCGAAATAGTTTGTATAATATTGGTACGATGATTGCTAATAGAAACGGTGATAATACCGCCCAATGAAGTAAAGACATAAACTCCCTCCCTTTTTAAAACGAACCTTTAGTCGTCTTATTATGCTTTTTTTTGAGCAATCCTAGACGTTAGGAAATCTTCGCTGAATATGTATTTTTTTATCGAATACGTGCCTCGCTTAAAAGTATAACGCAATTTATGTGGGTTTGCATGGCTTTGAAAACGGTGAAGGCCAACTTGAACGAAGTTTTATATATAGGTAGAAAAGGAGGGGGAACCGACCTGAAAATTTATTAAAAAATTTTTTAAAGGGTGAATTAATAGAGTATCCATTGTGAAATAGTGGATTACCTAGCATAATATAGGGTAAAAGACGCACGGATGGAGAAATCATGAAAAACACATATTTACTTAGCTATTTACCAATTATTTCAATCCTATTATTCAGCCTCTCCTTTGCCATTTATGGAGAAATGCAAATGCTCAAGTTATTTGGGAATTTGGGAATCTACCAAGGGATGCTTGAGTTCTTTTCTGAAACCGGCATCAAACTGGCGCTGCTGATCGTATTGCTCCTATCATTCTTCATGGTTTTCGCTGCATTGAAGCTGATCTCCGATACGATATTGGAGCTGTCTTTATTATTCTTTTCCAAGGATTCGGAGGGTAAAGCCCTTACCAGTGTAAGAAAGGGAGCGGTCATATATGTGATTGGCGGTGCCTGTTCATTGTTCAGTGTTCAATTCATCATCGCGCTTGGGTCGATCTTTATCGCAACGAATATTGTGGCTTTAATTTATTTTGTCAATAAGTTAAGCCCAAGCCTGGACTTATCGAGGCTGGTGGGATTGGTCTTCTTTCCAATCTTCGCTTGGACGGCACTGATTTCAATTGTCGCTTATGCGGGATTGAAGCTTTATAACAGCGTCATTGCAAGTCTTCCCATATAGCAAAAAAGAAGGTGCCATCTCGGCACCTTCTTTTTTCATTCGGCAGTCTGGCTGATATCCTTCCAAATCAATACATGGGGTGATTGTGAATAGATGGATTGCAGAGTGGATGGCTTGTCTCTCCCAACCCAAACCCCCGTTGTATAGTTTGCTGTCAGACCGACAAACCATATGTCTTTCACATCATTGGTCGTACCGGTTTTCCCGCCGACATAATCCGTAGGAAAGTAGGCTTTGCGGGCTGTCCCGGAAAGGGCCGTTTCGTGGAGCAGCTGCCGCATCTTGGCTACGGTGCCTTTGCTCCATATCTCCTTGGAACGGTCTTTCCATTTATAAAGGACTTTACCCTCTTGATCGGTGACTTTAGTAATGGCGCGCGCTGGCTGATAGTTTCCGTCATTGAAGGAAGTATAGGCATCCGTCAGTTCTAGGGGACTCATGCCATATTCGAATCCGCCTATGGCCGAACTTGTATGGTGGTCTTTTTTGCTCACCTTATTAAAGTCGAAAGCATCCAGGTACTTGAAACTCGTCTCAACCCCCGTCTTTTCAAAAATTCTTATGGCGGGTGTGTTATAGGATTGAGCGAAGGCAGTTCTTATTGAGACCATCCCGTAGCTGTCACCGCTATAATTCTTTGGGCAATAGCTATTGCTGCAATAGCTAGCTCCACTAACGAGCTGATTGATGTCAGCACCCGTTTCTTCTAAGTAGGGAGCATAATCGAGAAGTGGCTTAATGGCTGACCCTGGCTGCCTATAGCTTTGGTATGCCCGATTGAAAGAATTTTTTTTATAATCCTTTCCCCCAATCAAAGAGACAAGCTCGTGCGTATGATGCTGTATAACCACTAAAGCTCCCTCGATATCATTGACACCGAGTTTGGATTGAACAGCAGTCTTTGACTGTGTTTGCAGTTTAATATCGAGGGCGGTATGGATGGTTACACCGGAATTCAAAAGCTTTTTTATCTTTTTATCCAGCTCGGCTTCTGCCTGCTTACGGATAGTGATATCAGGGCTTTGCAGAGTTTTGTCGAGACCCTCGGAGGATGAAACCAGGTTTTTCAATTCCTGATGAACATACGTCACGTAATCGGGATATAAGTCGACTGGGGTGGACAAGTCTAATTTAATCGTACTTTTGATAAGTTTTTCGTACTCGTCCTGTTTTAAATCATCTTCGGCCACCATTTGTTTCAGTAATCTCTCCTGACGCTGTTTCGTTGCATCGAAATGTTTAAGAGGATTATAGTTTTCCGGATTATTAGGGATTGCGGCCAGGAAGGCAAGTTCCGCCTTGGATAACTCTCCAGTCGGTTTACTGAAATAATATTGGGAAGCAGCTTCGATTCCATATGCGCCATTACTGAAATATATGGCATTCAAATACAGCTCCATGATTTCCGGTTTTGATTTTTTTCTCTCTATCTGATGGGCATAAATGAGCTCACTGAGTTTTCGGTTATACGACCTATCATGTGAGAGATAAACATTCCTGGCCAGTTGCTGGGTAATGGTACTGCCTCCTTGTTCAATTGCTTTATTTTGTGAATTGATAAGAAGCGCCCTGCTTATGCCGGATATGTCAACGCCCGCATGATCATAAAATTTCTGATCCTCTGTAACGATGAACAGATTTTCCAGGAAAGGGGGGATGTCTTCAAGTTTTAGGTAAGTTCGTTTCTCACCAGTGGAAATTTCACTGATGACCTTTCCATTTGCGGCCTTCATGTAACTATTCTGAGCCAGTTTTATCGATTCAATGGGAATTCGCTCGTCGAGTACATGATAGGGAGATTGCGCTACGGACCACTCCCGATAAGAAAGGAAAATGGAAAGGATCAGTATGGGAACTAAGAGGAAAATCGTGATATAACCAAGATACGTGCGCATAGTTCAACTTCCTCACTAATATATTTTTAGTATGTCCTTGGATTGAAGGGATGAAAAAATGGTACTTTTGGTCCATTACTCCATCATAATCCAAATAAGGTAGACAATAAAGAGTTTTGGGTAAATTAGGTATGACGTCAGGGTCCGTATCCGAATGGTATGTTACGATCCTAAGAAAAAAATTTCTAAATCTTCTGTTATAATGAGAAAAAAACCATTTTTTGTTTATATGTTGATGTCAGGAATATGAAGGGGGTCATAAAAATGGAGGAACAACAGCAATATGTATTCATTGATTTTGAATTTACGATGCCGGAAGGAAAAGCCAATCCAGTAGGGTTTTATCCGGAAATCATTGAGGTTGGTTTAGTCACCGTCATTAATGAGACCATTCAGGAACAATTCTCATCTTTTGTTAACCCGATGAAATTTCCAGTTTTGACGGGGAGATGCAAGAAGTTCTTGAACATTGCCCAGGATCAGGTGGACCGGGGGATTTCATTTGAAGAGCTGGTCACTTTATTGAAGAAAATAGATGAACAGCACCCGACGACGATTGTGACTTGGGGAAATATGGACATGAAGGTGCTTCGCCAGAACTGTCAGAAAGCAGGGTTGGATTTCCCCTTTTCAGGGAAACAAGTTGATCTTTGCCTGGAGTATAAACGCTTTTTCGGGGATCAAAACCAAACCGGACTTTGGAAAGCTGTACAGGCCTATGGCAAAGAAGGGACAGGCAAGCATCACAGGGCGTTGGATGATGCCATT
This sequence comes from Peribacillus aracenensis, assembly GCF_025175645.1. Taxonomy (NCBI): domain Bacteria; kingdom Bacillati; phylum Bacillota; class Bacilli; order Caryophanales; family Bacillaceae; genus Peribacillus; species Peribacillus aracenensis. The sequence goes on along the minus strand of NZ_JANZMJ010000008.1, from coordinate 112,143 downwards.
ACGACATATAATATCTTTAAGTTAGTAGAGAAAGATAAAAGTTATATGAAAAACCATGAACCGACGACAATTGGCGATCGCATTGATTTATCAAAGGTATTGAATCATTTAGCGTTATAAAAGCCAAATCATATACTACTGATTTGGCTTTTATCATGTTTTATTTGAAATAGTCTGCTGCTAGATCTTCAAGCAACTGCAAGCTTTTATCATTCCACTCTGTTTGGGCTTCGCTTAAAGTGCTTTTCATTTTCTCAACAGCTTCTCTTAAGGATTCCTTATACTCAGGAATCTCCTCATCAAAGTTCTTTACCATATTCTTTGGGACATTGGTTTGCTCCCGGAATGCCAGAGCACGCCGCTGATGGAACATGGACACTTCCGTTTGCTTCGGGTTATGAAGATCTCCCTGCATGGGATGCTTCAAGACAGCCAACACTTTAACAAGATATGCAGCAGGTCTGATATCGGTGACTTCCCCGATGTATTTTCCAGTTTTATATATGGCGGTAACCTTATCGCCTATTTTAAAATCCTGTTCTGACATTTCCCTACCACCTTTCTTTTAACTTCCTTCATGATACATAAGAACAACGACTTTTCACAGCGAATTTGTTCAATTTCGTAAAGATGCTTTTTTTATGAAAATCGTGTAAAGTGTACAAATGAAGATGAAAAATGGTGTTTCATGCCATTTTATTTTAAAAAGAAAGAGGTTATATACAATGACAAACTTTCCACAATTAACAAGTGAAGTTTTGGAAAATGAAAAAGCGGTCATCATGCAAACGACGATGGGCGATATTAAAATTAAACTATTCCCTGAACTGGCTCCAAAGACAGTGGAGAATTTCTTGACACATGCTGAAAACGGTTATTACGAAGGAATCATCTTCCACCGTGTCATCAAGGATTTCATGCTTCAAGGCGGAGATCCGACAGGGACTGGAATGGGTGGAGAAAGTATCTGGGGAGCCCCATTTGAGGACGAGTTCTCCATGCAATTATTCAATTTGCGCGGAGCTCTTTCCATGGCTAATGCAGGCCCGGGAACAAACGGCAGCCAATTCTTCGTCGTACAAGCCCAGCATGTGGACAGCAGGATGGGTGAGCAAATGAAGCAAGCCGGTTATCCGGAGGAAATCATCAGTGCATATATGGAACAAGGAGGCACACCATGGCTGGATCATAAACACTCTGTTTTTGGACAAGTGGTCGAAGGCATGGACGTTGTTGATACGATTGCCAACGTGGAGACAGTTGCGGGAGACAAGCCAGCAGTGGACGTGGTCATAAAAGGGATCACCATTTTATAAATAAAAGAAAAGCGGGGGGCTTACTGCCTCTCGTTTTTTTATGTTTTAGTGGATTACGCCCACTAGTGGATTGTTCTGGTAATTGATATAATGGGATAATGCAGTTTAATTCCCTATCAGGAAGGATGTATCGGATGGACTTTCTCAATCATGCTTTACTGGGTTTGTTTCTTTACTTTCCAGAAGACAAGACTGAATATATCTCGGCTGGTATAACTTGCTTCATTTTTTTAGTGGCAGCCGTTTTTACGATGAGGGCAATTATAAGATATTCAAAGAAGGAAGAAATGAAAACCAAGCAATTCGAAGATGAAGTCACCAAAAGGAACCAGCGAATGAAGGATGATACCATTTCTTGATCCTGGACATACCAGCAATTGCGAGCCACGTTTTTTTGATATGGATTATCTGAATATGAATGGTATTATGCTTTTGTTAGAAGGTAGAGAAGAATTAAATGTTCCCTTATCAGCATAAGCATTTTATACTATGAACATAGAGATAGAAATTTTGGGGGCGTAATTGGTTATGCAAATCATAGCGAAAAGAATGATTGCGGCAGATACGGTTAAGGACTTTTTCATTCAGCACTGGGAGACGACTCAAGTCGTTTTTTCAAGAGGCTTGTTTCATTATGCGGAACTTGAGGGTGTTGGGGTGATGGACGAGAATGAAAAAATCACGGGGTTGGGAACATACAAATTATCCGGCCATGTTTGTCAGATCATCTCTTTGAATAGTGAGCAGGAGAATCAAGGTGTGGGCTCATCGTTGCTTTATGTGATGGAAAATATCGCTAAGGAAAAAAATTGCCATACTATTAAAGCGATTACAACGAACGATAATCTACAGGCATTGAAGTTTTTTCAAAAGCGTGGTTATGTCATCTCGGAAATCGTTAAAAATGCCGTTGAAGAATCACGGAAAATCAAGCCCGAAATACCATTTTACAGTTTTGATGGAATTCCGATCAGAGACGAGATAATACTGGAGAAATACTTATAATAAGGTGAGATTCACCTGGATTTTGATAGGGGGAATAGGGATGTTTAAGAAAATGGCGGCGGATGCCCTTGGTCTTAGTGATATTGGAAGTGTGATTAAGCCTGCTGATTATGACAAGGTGGATGCAGATGACTATATCATGCATGAAGATGGGGAAAAAATTTATTTCCTGATCAAATCGAAATCCGATGAATATTGTTTTACGAATCAAGCTTTCATACATTTGGACGGCACAAGTGCCATAAGCAAAAAGCGTACACTTACAAGGTATAGCTACAGCCAGCATAATATTTCCAACGCTACACTTGAAACCGCAGGGACCGTGGATTTAGATGCGGAAATTAAATTTTCGATCGGTGCAAAGACTTTCTCGATTGATGTCCATAAGAAATTCATTGAAGAATTAAAAGACTTATTCAAATCACTCGTGAAAATCTCGGAAATTTGCCATGAGAATGAGTATGCCCTTCAATATGCCCAGCAAAGCGTAAACCTTGCTTCTTCCACTTTGAACCAGGTTCGAACTGATGGAAGCCAAATGGCTGCAAGTTTCAAGGAAATTAATTCTGCAGCTTTCGAATGGTTGATGGATAGCCGGAAAAAGTACCATGTTAAAGATTTCGGCTTTGTTTTCGAGAAATATATCAATAATTAAAAAAGGAGGCGAACACGGAATGATGTGTCCGCCTTCTTTTTTAATTGTTCAAATCACTCAAGCCAGGGCTATGTTCATTTGGCATATCCGGCATTTCAGGGACAGGGAATCCTTTTGGCGGATCGGTAACAGCAAGGTTTCCGCCATTTCGGCTCGGTGTCTCCCCTTTGAAGATCTCGCCGATTTGTGTTTGGTCCAGCCTGAAATTGAATTGTGCATTATGGTAGCCTAAATCGACATATTTGCGGCATTCAGGATATTTGTTCAAATCATAATTAGGTACAGGGAAGATTTTTCCCCAGTCAACCCCAAGCGTTTCTAATGCCTTGGCAAATGCATTTTGGTGGGCATTGTCGCGCACCATTAAAAATGCCAGTGTTTCGCGCATAGATTTATTGGAACTCATTTCATAAATCCTGGACTTTTGCAGGACCCCCGTGGACTCAAGTATGACATTGTTCAAAAGGTTAGCCACAAGATTACCGTGATCATAAACCCATGATCCATTCCATGGATTGCCGCCAGCATCGACGGGCAGGGATGCTTTCGCACCAATGATGAAGTGATGGGGGTTTGCGCCGCCTTTGATGACTCCATCCAATGGGGCGCCATCGGTAGCGGAATCTCCAGGCATATTTCCGCCAGCACCATTCAGCAGCTGATTGATGGTTGATTGGACAAGTTCAATGTGGCTAAGTTCCTCCAAGAAAACTCCACGGAGTAAATCACGATATTGTTTAGCCTTGCCGCGGAAGTTTGCGCTTTGGAAAGAATACTGCATCATCGTCCGCATTTCACCGAATTGCCCTCCAAGCGCTTCCTGAAGTACTTTTGCTGCATTCGGATCAGGATTATCGGGAACGATCATATTGATTAAGTCTTCTTTATAGAAATACAATTGGAATCCCTCCTTGAAGTTAATATTCCTAAGTTAGCTTCTGTTATCTGAATTAAATTATCCCTAAGGTAAAAAGTACCTTTATGGAATGATGGGATGGGAGAAATACTAGAGGGAAGAACGATTTTGAAAGGATGTTGCACATGCTATCCAATCAGCAGCTTAAAGAATTTCAACAGCAATTGCAGCAAATGAAACAAGAGTTGGAAGAGCGATTAAATGATTCAGGCAACTACGATTTAAGAAGAAGCTTGGAGGATTCGACAGGTGAGTTATCGAGTTACGATAATCACCCCGGAGATGAAGGAACCGAGTTATATGAACGGGGAAAGGATCTAGCCCTTTCCGAGCATGATCGCGATGAAATAAGGGATATTGAACGAGCGCTTTCCGCCATTGAGGCAGGTGAATATGGAAAGTGTGAGGTTTGTTCAAAGGAAATACCTCTTGAACGTTTGAATGCCATCCCTACCACAACTTATTGTGTCGAACATACCCCATCACAGGAAACTTCGGACAATCGGCCGGTGGAAGAGGAAGTGCTTGGACCCCCATTTGGAAAGTTCGATTATGATGACCGTCACGAATCGGTTGCATACGATGCGGAGGATTCATGGCAGGATGTTGCCAGTTATGGAACATCTGAATCGCCTTCCGATTTTGTAAATCCGCCAAACGATTATGAAGATATGTATGTCGAGTCCGAAGAAAATATCGGATATGTCGAAAATTATGAAAACTTCGTTGGTGTGGATCTATACGGTAAAGAGATAACGGTTTATCCAAACTCCCAATATCAAGAATTGAAGGAAGAACTTTTTGAAGAAAATATTCAAACCTCGTTTGGGGATTTGCCACGATATGAGCATGATCCTTATGTCGATGAAGAGAAAGATTGAAAAAGAAGAACCAGGATTCTAACCCTGGTTCTTCTTTTTATTTATGAAAACGCCAATTTCAAACGGTTTAGCCCTTCCATCAGGACGCTGCGTGAACAACCGAGATTCATTCGGACGAAGCCTTCCCCGCCAGGTCCATATTTTGAACCAGGTTCCAATGCGAGCTTCCCTTGATGGATCAGTCGATCCTTGATTTCCTTGTCGGTCAATCCAAGATCACGGCAGTCAATCCATAAAAGGTAAGAAGCTTCCGGATGCATGACATGCAGTGAAGGAATTTCGGCAGCAATGAATTCCTCTGCCACTTTTATATTTTCCTCAATATAGCCAATCATTTCTTCAAGCCATTCCAGGCCCTCTCGATAAGCGGCTTCCATTGCTGTTAAGGCAAAGATGTTAAGACCATGGAAGGCCAGTTTCGTTTGCGCCTTTTGCAGTTGCTTCTGCAATTTTTCATTACTGGCGATCAGGAATGAAGCCTGAATGCCGGCAATATTGAATGTTTTGCTTGGCGCCATTAATGTAACGGTTATGTCTGCCAAATCTTTTGAAAGCGAGCCGATCGGATAATGCCTTGATGTTTTATGGAATAAATCAGCATGTATCTCATCACTGACGATGACTACATTATATTTTGCACATAACTCCCCGATTCGTAACAGTTCGCCCTTTGTCCAAACGCGTCCGCCCGGGTTATGCGGACTGCAAAAAAGGAATAGTTTCACTCCGCTTTTCAGCTTGTCCTCAAAATCGGTGAAATCAATCTCGAAGCGGTCCTCTTTCATGATAAGGGGACTATTGACCACGACCCGGTCATTATTTTTGATCATATCAAAAAATGGGGTATAGACTGGAGATTGTAACAATATTTTATCGCCCGGGTTCGTGAATGCTTGGATCGTTGTACCGATTGCAGAAACGACGCCAGAGCTAAATGAAATCCACTCTTTATCGATTTGCCAGGAGTGCCGGTCTTTAAGCCAGCTTTGAATTTCGGTGAAAACCGTTCCAGAAGGGACCGTATAGCCGAAAATTGGATGGTTCAAACGTTCCATCAATGCCTTTTGAATGCCCTCAGGAGATGGGAAGTCCATATCGGCAACCCACATCGGGAGAACATCTTCGCGACCATATAATGATGTGAGCGAGTTTTTATCCCATTTTGCAGACCCTGAGTTTTCCCTGTTTATTTGTTCTTCGAATATTGACTTGTTCAAAATATCCACCACCGAATAAAAATTTGTCATTTCGCGAAAAGCTTGTTGTTATGATACTATGAAATCATGTTCTTTGAAAATATTGAGCAGGTGATGATTACATGGATACACAGCAAATGAATCTAGCGTTGGTTGCCGTATTGCAAGAATGGGATCCATTCAAGATAGGATGGGATCTTTATGAGCCGGAAATTGCAGATACGGTCGTAGCAATCCGGGATATAGATGAACCAAAGGAACTGGCGGAAAAAATAAAATCCATTTACGAGTTCTCGTTCGATGAATCCGTTCAGATGGAAAAGTGCCTTGAAGTTGCACAACAGCTGCTCATCATAAAAAATGATGCCAGCTGTTCGATCTAAAGGTGAAAAAGGGTGTACCCATCAGGGGCACCTTTTTTAGGTTTTTTTTGCTCTTTACTCGTAGTTTGTGCAGTATACTCGTGAATTTACGTTGGGGTGGCCACTCCAATAAACCCTTTAATTAATTGATACACTTCTTCCGGTTTCTCCTCTGGAAGAAGGTGCCCGGATTCCTCAAGGACAACAAGCTTGGAATTAGGCAGGTCTTCATGGAGCCTTTGGCCAATATTCAATGGCACAACTCGATCATGCCTTCCCCAAATAAGCAGGCATGGGGTATGAATATCACTAAGGTCCTCCTTTAATAAATCGACTTCCTTGTCCCGAAGCATCCTCCCCAATGCCCGGAAAATATCATGCTTCTTTATGAAGGGCCCTAGATACCCCTGCCGCATTTCATCGTCAATCATGGCCGGGTCATGGACGACATTTTTCAAATTCTTTTCGATACCTGATTTTTGTAGATACCGTTTTATCCCGAATGAAAAGAAGGGCAGGTAACTGACCATCTTCATTTTCTCCGAATAGCTGGGCTGATAGCCTGAACCAGCAAGTAGAATGGCATGGTCGACAAGCTCAGGATACGATTTGATGAGCTGCAGGGAAATCTGCCCGCCCATGGAATGTCCGATGATGCTGAATTTCCTGATGTCTTTTCCTTCTAAGAACATAACGACTGATTTGGCGATGTTCCGGAATGAATATGTATATCGATAATCTTTTCCGCTTTGCCCGAATGGCGGGAGGTCTATGGAAATCACATTGTATTCCTTGATTAAATAGGGCACTAATTTACGGAAACTGAAGCTCGACGACAAAAATCCATGAAGCAGGACAAGGGTGGGTAGGGAATCGTCGATTCGGTCATATTCAAAATAGATATCCATATTACCCACCTGTTCGACGCCTTTGATTGTATGACTTTCCATAAAAGCTCCTCCTCCGTAATTGGTCAATAATAAAAATCCATGTTTTCCTTGATATTCCAAAAAAGGTCCTTTAATACTGTTGCATAACAGTAATTGTAATAATAACTATGAAAAAAGACAATTACTATAACAGGTCACGAACCAATTTTGATATAATAGTGTAAGTTTATCCTGACAGAATAGGACTTATTAAATTATATTGTCATATAGGTTTTTAAAAATGTCTAATAAGGTAATTCGTGAGACTATCTGCCAGCCAAACCATCACATCTAAATTAGTGAATTCCAAAAGGGGGGTTTTCCAATGCACTTGAATGAAGAGGAATTGGAAGTCTTGAGAATCATTGAAAGTAACAGCCGGATTGATATGAAGGATTTGGCTAAAATGACCGATCAAACAGAATCGGACATTGAAATTACATTGAAGAAATTAGAAGATATGCGGGTCATTGTCCGTTATTTAACAGTCATTAACTGGGCTAAAGTGGATGAATACCATGGTGTCACAGCTATGATCGATGTAAAAGTCACTCCTAAACGCGGCGTCGGTTTCGATGAGGTCGCAAAAAGGATTTACAAATTCAAAGAAGTCCAGTCCGTTTATTTAATGTCTGGGGCTTATGATCTTTCGGTCATTGTCGAAGGACGTTCGATGAACGAAGTGGCAAGCTTTGTTTCGGAAAAGCTTTCGACACTGGATTCCGTCATTTCTACGACGACTCACTTCATTATGAAAAAATACAAGCATGATGGCACTATTTTCGAGCAAACTGAAGAAGATAAGCGGATAGTGGTGTCACCATGATTAAAACGAGTTATGTTTCAAAAACGGTTGCAGAGATTAAACCTTCAGGCATCCGCCGTTTTTTCGACTTGGCTGCCAATTTGGAAGGGGTCGTCTCCCTTGGTGTGGGTGAACCGGATTTCGTTACCTCTTGGGCAGTGAGGGAAGCGGCGATCAACTCCTTGGAGGAAGGGTATACCTCTTATACGGCCAATGCCGGATTATATGAATTAAGGTCGGAAATCAGCGGGTATATGGAGAAGCAATTCCATGTTTCGTATAGACCGGAGGATCAAATCATCGTCACGGTCGGAGCAAGCCAAGCCCTCGATATTGCCCTAAGGACTATCTTGAATCCGGGTGAAGAAGTCATTGTCGTAGAACCGTGTTTCGTCGCCTATGCACCGCTTGTGACCATGGCAGGGGGAATACCGGTCACGGTCCAAACATCCAAGGAAGATGATTTTAAGTTGACTCCCCAACAACTCGAGGCGGCAATCACGCCTAAAACGAAGGCTGTATTAATCTGTTCGCCGAATAACCCGACGGGAACCCAGCTTGGGCAGGAAGAATTAGTGATGCTTGCTGACATCGTTAAAAAGCATGACTTGCTGGTGATTTCTGATGAAATCTATGCAGAACTTGCATATGATGAGACATTCACTTCTTTTGCTGCCATTGACGGCATGCTTGAGCGGACAATAGTCATCAATGGGTTTTCGAAAGGGTTTGCGATGACTGGATGGCGTCTTGGGTTCGTTTGTGCACCAAAGGAAATTTCCGAAGCGATGCTTAAGCTTCATCAATATGCTATGATGTGTGCGCCGACCGTTGCGCAGCATGCTGCATTGGAAGCTTTAAAGCACGGAATGCAGGATGTGGAGGAAATGCGCCGCAGTTATCGAAGAAGGCGAAATTATATCGTGAAATCATTTAACGATATGGGGCTGGATTGCCATAATCCTGGCGGGGCTTTTTATGCATTTCCTTCAATCGAGAAAACGGGAATGACTTCAATGGAATTTGCTGAAAAACTTCTGACGGAAGAACTTGTAGCCGTTGTGCCGGGTGATGTATTTGGGGAAAGCGGCGAAGGTCATATCCGCTGTTCCTATGCATCCTCGATGGAACAGCTTCAAGAAGCGCTTAGAAGGATGGAACGTTTCATGAAGAATCATTGCAAATAAAAGCAAAAAAATAGGGATCCGGCCGTTCCAAGCAGCCGGATCCCTTTCCATAGGGGGAATTAGAAAAAAGAGTTAATCTAATGGATTAACATAGAAAGTGTTAATCATAGTATATCCAGTACCCTGAAAAAAAATACACATACTATGACCCTTTTTTTGAATTAAGCTTGTGTATTATATAAAGTATGCATAACATTCAGAATTTGGTCTTCGCTAAAGTCCTTGGCTGTTCTTAGAATGAGCTCCGCTTTTTTTGTTCCGATTTCTTCAATCAGTTTTTTTATATCCTCGTCGATACCAGCAGCGTTCCCAGTTTGGGCATCCTTCAGGAATTCTGAAGCAGGAATGTCAAGAACGGTGGAAAGCCGTAGAATGGTTTGTGTATCTGGAATCGATTCACCCGATTCATACATTTCTATCTTCTTCGTGCCGATTCGTAATTTCAAAGCAAGTTCCTGTTGAGTGAGGTTGTGATTCTCTCGGTATTGCCGGATATTCTTCGCGATATTTGACATAGTCAGACACTCCTTTTTCAGGAAATATATTTTCTTCTTGTCACTATTTTACCATATTATTACTTAAGGGAAGTCACGGAATATGTAGGTTTTGTGAAAAAAATGCCGCATCGAGAAATATCGAAACGGCACGTCGGATGTTAAATGAGATTAGTGGACTTAAGGAATACGAGTATGATCATGATCGGCACGACGTAGCGAATCAGGAAATACCAAAGTTTAAAAAGTGATCGGCCGGAATCAGGGCCAGATTCGAACTCCTTTTGTACCTCGATCCTTTTCATTTGATAGCCGATGAAAAGAGATATGAACAAGGCACCTACTGGCAGCGCGATATTGCTTGTCAGATAATCAGCGAAATCGAATATGGATAAATTGAAAATCTTCACATCCGAAAGCACCCCAAATGATAATGCACTAGGAATCCCAATCAGGAAAACGGTGATACCAGCTATCCAAGAAGCCTTCTTCCGCTTTGCAGCATCACCCTTGATCATGGCTGCAACGGTGATTTCGAGAATGGAGAATGCCGTCGTAAGGGTGGCAAATAATAATAATATGAAGAAAATGAACATGAAGATCCCGCCAAGCGCCATTTCATTGAATACGGCAGGCAACACGACAAAAACCAGTCCAGGCCCGCTTGAAGGGCTGAAACCCAGTGCGAAAACGGCCGGGAAGATGACCAAACCTGCCAGCAAAGAAATGAAGATATTCAGTCCAACTACCGAAAAGGCCGATTTTGTAATATCTTCTTTTTTACTTAAATAGGATGCGTAGGTTACCATCACGGAAACACCGACACTTAGTGCAAAGAAGGATTGGCCAAGTGCCAATAGGATCGTTTCCCCTGTTAATGCGGAAAAGTCCGGCTTCAAGAAGAATTTAACACCCTCCATCGCTCCATCCAGAGTCAAGGAACGGATAAGAAGAATGATGAAAAGGATGAACAAGGAAGGCATCATATATTTATTAGCCTTTTCAATTCCCTTGGAAACCCCGCCTTGCACGACCCAAATGGTAAAGACCATGAATAATAACTGAGCGATAACCGTTTCATATGGATTACTGATTATCGTATTGAAGAAGTTCCCATATTCTTCTTGCGTCAAGTTTGAGAGAGAACCTGTAAAGCTTCTTGCTAAATACGAGATGATCCAGCCTCCGACAACACTGAAGAAGGAAAGAAGAATGATTGAAGCGACGACACCGCCATATCCAATCAACGCCCAAGGCTTTCCAGGGGCGATATGTTTATATGCGCTAATGGCATCTTTCTGTGCATTGCGGCCAATCGTGAATTCCGCTATTAATATCGGTGCACCGATAAGTATGGTGAATAAAATGAAGAGCAGGAAGAAGGCCCCTCCGCCATTTGCCCCAGTCATATATGGGAGCTTCCAGATGGCGCCTAATCCAATAGCGGATCCCGCGGCTGCTAGGATGAACCCAAGTTTTGAAGTCCATTGATCTTGTTTTGACATGATGGAAAAACTCCTTTGGATGTAAAGAATATCTAGCTGTATAATACTTATTTAAAACATTTTCTCATCTTACTATGATTCTGGGGAAATGGGTAGTGCTCACTATTGCAATCTTTAGAAAAATGAGCAAATATTTAAGGGGAATAGAGGTTATTTGCAAATTTTTAGGATAAGTTATACATAAAGAACTTATAATATTTATTATTTCCAAAAAACAAACATTTTTAATGAGTAAAATCCCAAAAAGTATGGTATACTTAACTTTGATTATTTTCCAATTATGTGATATAATTTTTTATTGCGTGAAAAGACGAAAAAATATATATAAAATAGGAGTGTTACCATGTCTGAAAAATTCGAAATTGGTGCGGTAGTTGCTGGTAAAGTAACTGGTATTCAACCATACGGTGCATTTGTTGCTCTTGATGAATCAACTCAAGGTTTAGTTCATATTTCTGAAATTACTCACGGCTTCGTTAAAGATATCAACGAACATTTAAAAGTGGGCGATGAAGTGAAAGTTAAAGTGCTTTCCATCGATTCAGCTGCTGGAAAAATCGGCTTATCGATCCGCGCTACAGAAGAAGCTCCTGAGCGTACTGAAGCTCCGAAAAAAGCTCCGAAAAAACGCCAAGCTTCTGTTAAAGCGACATCTCACATCGAATCTACTGAAGGTTTCAACACATTGAAAGACAAACTTCAAGAGTGGATTGAACAATCTCAACGCGAAGACTTAATCAAAAAATAATTTTGGGAACCGGCAGATCCTTCGATCAGCCGGTTTTTTTTGTCCAGTGGGGCATATGAATGAAATAAAGCCGGGTCATGTGTTTATCCATGGCCCGGCTTTATTTTATAAAACATAAACAGTGCGATGACATCAACGAGTCGGTTTAGTTTCAGGCTCTCTGGAAATTTCAGGGCTTGGTTTAAAGAGAAGACCAAGATTAATGAGACCGGCGATTCCAACCAACCCATAAACGATACGGGCTAATCCAGCACCTTGCCCCCCGAAAATCGAAGCGACCAAGTCAAATTGGAAAAAACCTATTAATCCCCAGTTGATTGCCCCAATTATTGTAAGAACAAGTGCAGTTCTTTGTATTCCACTCATTGTACTGCCTCCTTTTTTTTGAAAAAAATCAGTTCTTTATTTATCATGCTTTTTCATCATATAAATATACATCACTCCAAAAGTTCCGGGCGGATATTTTGTATTTAAATGGAACATTGGTCATAATGAATAAAAGAAAAACTAGCACATACACTTTGGGCAATTCAAAAACGGAGTCAATGTGGCATCAATAAAGGAGAGATATCCATTGGAGAATTACACTTATAAAAATCCTACTAAAGTCATTTTCGGCAAAGGTCAGCTTGAAAGCCTAAAAACTGAAATTCCTGCGTATGGCGATAAAGTTTTACTTGTATACGGTGGAGGAAGCATAAAGAAAAATGGCTTATATGAAAAAGTGGTCAATACCTTGAAAGTGATTGATGCAGAGGTGCATGAACTTTCCGGGGTTGAACCGAATCCACGTATCTCGACAGTCCGAAAAGGTGTTGATCTTTGTAAAGAACATGGTATCGACTTTGTCCTGGCTGTTGGGGGAGGAAGCGTAATCGACGCTACAAAAGCCATCGTTGCGGGTGCTAAATATGAGGGGGATCCATGGGATCTTGTCATTAAGAAGGCACCAGTCGAAGAGGCGCTTCCATTCGGAACGGTGCTGACTTTAGCTGCAACCGGCTCTGAGGCGAATTCGGGATCTGTCATAACGAACTGGGAAACGAAAGAGAAATATGGATGGGGAAGTCCATTGGTATTTCCGCAGTTCTCCATTTTGGATCCTGAAAATACTTTTTCAGTACCAAAAGACCAAACGGTATACGGAATGGTCGATATGATGTCACATGTGTTCGAAACGTATTTCCATCCGGAAACGCATGCGCCGCTACAGGACCGTTTTTGTGAATCGCTGTTATCGACGGTGATTGAAACGGCACCTAAACTATTGGAAGACCTGGAGAATTACGAGCACCGGGCTACCATCCTGTATGCCGGAAACCTGGCCTTGAATGGGTCGCTTGGGGTCGGTTACAGCGGTGATTGGGCAACGCATAACATTGAACATGCCGTTTCTGCTGTTTATGACATCCCGCATGCAGGGGGATTGGCCATCTTATTCCCAAATTGGATGAAGCATGTGCTGCATGAAAATGTCGCACGCTTTAAACAAGTGGCAGTCCGTGTATTCCATGTGGATCCTGAAGGGAAGACAGATGAGGAAGCTGCCCTTGAAGGCATTGAAAGACTGAGGTCATTTTGGAGCAGCTTAGGGGCGCCGACCAATCTTTCGGATTATGGCATCGATGACTCACAATTGGAAATCATGGCTGACAAAGCGATGAGCAGAGGGGATTTTGGAAGATTTAAAGTGCTGAACCGTGAAGATGTTCTTGCCATTTTACGGGCTTCATTATAAACAAGTGATATGATCCATTCTCCCGCCTTGTCAGGTGGGAGATTACTTTATATGCATAATTCATTGTTTACTTGATCGATTTCTTGATTATGAGAATTACATCAGATAAAGTGAAAGGGAAACTAAAGAATTCAAGGAGGAATTTGAATGGCCCATATTCGTTTCGATTATTCAAAAGCCCTGCCGTTTTTCGGGGAGCATGAAATTACCTATTTACAGGATGCTGTAAAAGTGGCACACCATTCCCTGCATGAGCAGACTGGGGCAGGCAATGAATATCTTGGCTGGCTTGATTTACCGGCCAATTATGATAAAGAAGAGTTCTCAAGAATCAAAAAAGCGGCGGCGAAAATAAAAGAAGATTCAGAAGTGCTGCTGGTTATCGGGATCGGTGGATCATATCTGGGAGCGCGGGCAGCAGTTGAAATGCTTCAACATAGTTTTTATAACATTTTACCTTCGGATAAAAGAAATGCTCCGCAAATTTTATTTGTGGGTAATAATATAAGCTCTACATATATGCAGGACGTAATGGACCTATTGGAAAATAGGGATTTCTCGATCAATGTCATCTCTAAATCCGGTACGACCACGGAGCCTGCACTGGCCTTCAGGATTTTCCGGAAACTGCTGGAACAAAAATACGGCGTTGAAGAAGCTAAGGGCCGCATTTATGCTACCACTGATAAAGAGAAGGGTGCATTAAAAACGGTAGCGACGGAGGAAGGTTTCCAAACTTTCGTCATTCCCGATGATGTTGGCGGACGTTACTCGGTCTTAACGGCTGTAGGTCTGCTTCCGATTGCGGTCAGCGGGGCGGATATCGATCAAATCATGGAGGGAGCCGAGCGCGCCAGGGTGGACTTCAGTTCTTCCGAGTTAGGCGAGAATCAGGCATACCAATATGCGGCGGTTCGGAATATCCTTTACAATAAAGGGAAAACGATTGAAATGCTGATAAACTATGAACCTGGACTTCAATACTTCTCTGAGTGGTGGAAACAATTATTTGGGGAAAGTGAAGGAAAAGATCAAAAAGGGATATTCCCTTCATCGGCTAACTTCTCGACTGACCTGCATTCATTAGGACAGTATGTTCAGGAAGGACGGCGTGATCTTTTTGAAACAGTCATCAAAGTGGAAAAGGCCCGTCATGAAATCTTGATTGAAGAAGCGGCCAATGACTTGGATGGCCTGAATTACCTATCAGGTAAAACGGTGCAATTCGTGAATGATAAAGCATTTGAGGGTACGCTGTTAGCCCATACGGACGGTGGCGTTCCAAACCTGATCGTAACGGTTCCTCAGCTTGATGCTTATACTTTTGGCTACCTTGTGTATTTCTTCGAGAAGGCGTGTGCAATGAGCGGATACTTACTGGGTGTAAATCCATTTGATCAGCCTGGAGTGGAAGCCTATAAGGTGAACATGTTTGCTCTTTTAGGAAAGCCGGGTTATGAAAAGAAAAAAGCGGAGCTCGAACAGCGCTTATAATATAAAAGGCATCAAGCCGGAACAACATCCTGCTTGATGCCTTTTTTTGTTGAAAGCTAAAGCAGTGCCATCAAGGAAGCGACGAAGAGAGAGGAACTTCACAAAAGCATAAGGGTGTCTAGGAAGCAAACTTTCGCCAATCGAGGGAACAAAAGGGGCATTCGAGGTTTTTTTTAAGGCACTTTGGTTAAGCTAATAGAAAATTAGCGAAAGAGGTTTTATACAATGATTAAAATTTCTTCTCAGTTAGAAGGGAAAACATTCGGTTTGTTCGATCTGGAGACGAAGTTGAAACCGGAAGGATACGTGATAGGCGGGGGATGGGATTATGACCACGGATCTTTTGATTATAAGATTGATGGCAGTGATGGCTACCAATTCTTGCGGGTCCCTTTCAAGGCTGTTGATGGTTCGCTCGATAAGGATGGGGTAATGGTCGAACTATTACAACCGTTTTTGCTATCTCACAAGTACGAGGACGGGATGGATGATGAAGGAAATATCGGAAACCTCTCCGCTTCCTTCAATCAGTTTGCCGAGCCTGAAGATCCGGATGCCGAATTTCCGGAAAACTATATCTCATTAGGAAAAGCGCTTGTCCGTGATTTGGAAAAGCTTTTATTACATTAATCTTCAATGATGAGCAAGATGTCATCACGATGTATGATTACATCTCCAGGGGGCTTGAATAATGTCTTGCCTCCTGTAATGATGCCGACCAATAAAATATCTTGATCGAATAGTTTAACGTTCAACTGTTTAAACGTCAATTCAACCCAGTCATCCTGGACGGACAACTGCTTGATGTTCAATCCATTCCGGTCTGTTTGCTCTTCGGCATCCGCAAGGACCCCCTTCGATAAGCAATCCTGCATATATTCACTCGCAAATTTATTCGTTTCCACGATACCGTCCGCCCCAGCCCGTAAAGCATTTTCCTTTTGTTCATGCGTTAATATCTCCACAAGACAATATACATGAGGATTCAGCCCTTTGACGGCCAGTAATGTTAATATCGAGAACATATCCGTTTGCAGCTCGTCTTGCTTAAGGTCAGCCGTGATCAGGACGCGTACGGCTTGCTTTACATTTGCTTTCTGCAAAACGGAATCCAATGTGGCCTTTCCTTGGATAAAGTGGATATTCGTTCTTGGAAGCGGGTGCTTTTGCAGCGTATCATCTATAAGGACAATGCATTGATGATGGTTACGATCATGAATGTTTTGGATGATTCTCTGGGAACGGCCATTCCAGCCCACAATGATAAAATGCCCGCCGCCGCCGAATACTTTCTTTCCTGTTAGAAATTGCTGTTCATTGGAGATGGAAATCTTTGCAATGTACGCAAAATAAGAGGTAATCAGGCCGGCGCCTGACAAAATGAGGACCATCCCAATGAATTTACCAAGATTTGTAACGGGAGTGAAATCTCCGTATCCCACCGTTGACATAGTTACGATTGCCCACCAGATGCCATCAAGTAAAGTAGGGAATCTCTCCGGCTCCACAAAGTGTATCAAGACCCCGAATGAAAGTAAAAATAATGCGATGGTGGATAGCAACCTGATGAAACGCGGGAATCTGGGAACGATGCTGGTGTATGGACCGATTCGAATCATGTTTTTCACCCCCTTAAGCTGTTCCTTTTAGTATGGTCAAAAAAGGCTTGGCTCATAAGGGTGCGGCCAGACAAACTTTGAATGATGAATATTGGAAAGTTGCCATTATATTTCGGGTAAATGATAAAAGCCTTCCGGATGATGTCGGAAGGCTTTTATGGTTGAGTCACGTATCCTGAACCGGACTTCATGCTCGATGATTGATTATATGCCCGTTTGCGTTTCGGTATTCCTTCATCTTTTTTTAGACCCTTCTCCGGACGTTAAAGTTATCACTGATGAGCAGCCAGTTTTGAGGGAAGGCTAAGCCGAGCTTCCAATAACTCATTCCCCTTAGGTTCAGTTCTTTGATTAAATCGAATTTAGCCTGAATGGATCTGGCATCTTCAAACCACACCTCATGTTTCCTATCCTCTATATCGGTA
The DNA here is from genome assembly GCF_025175645.1 of Peribacillus aracenensis. Taxonomy (NCBI): domain Bacteria; kingdom Bacillati; phylum Bacillota; class Bacilli; order Caryophanales; family Bacillaceae; genus Peribacillus; species Peribacillus aracenensis. The sequence continues at coordinate 94,868 of NZ_JANZMJ010000008.1, read as the reverse complement.
TAGTTGAAGTGCGGGGCCTGTGCGGTTTCATCATACTCGATGGCAACATTATTGGCTGCCGCAATCTGGATGGCCTGCTGCGGACTCACGGCCTTGGCAGTAGATCCCTGTACAAAAGGCAGGGTCCAATCATAGCCATATAGATTCTGCCCCATCAGGATCTTGTTGGAGGGAATATCGGTGACAGCATATTCGAGAACTTCCCGAACAGGTCCAATAGGTGACACAGCCATTGCCGGTCCTCCGCTATATCCCCATTCATAAGTCATGATGATAACGAAGTCGACGATTTCACCATGTGCTTTATAGTCATGTGCCTCATACCAACGGCCTTTTTGCTCCGCACTTGTTTTAGGGGCAAGTGCCGTGGAAATGAACCATCCTTCTTTCTTGAATCGTTCCTTGGCTTTTCGGAGAAATTGATTATACGCTTCCCGATCGGCCGGCCTTAAAAACTCAAAGTCAAAGTGAATATCCCGGAATCCATATTTCTTTGCCGTTGTAACGATATTGTTCAGGAACTTATTCTGAATGGAAGTATTCGTTAAAATGATTCGCCCAAGCTCATCGCTGAATTGGTCATTTTCCTGATTCGTGATGACCATCATCAGGACATTTTTGTTTTCTCTGGCGATGGCAGGGAATTCATTGAGCAAAGGCTCCTTTAAGGAGCCGTCACGAAGCGCCTGGAAGCTGAAAGGGGCTAAATAGGTTAAATAGGGCCCGGCTTCCCTGGCGGCCGTTTCAAGGGCCGGTGCAACCGATGTACCCCGCGGCTCGACATACCCGTTGAATTCGGCGGTCCTTTTCTTTCGTGCCGGAATATAGATCCGGTAACCAACGGATAGGTTTTGATTTTCGGAAATGCCATTTATTTTTGCCAATTCTTGAACAGGGACATCAACTTTTTGAGATATCGAATATAAACTATCACCCGGTTGAACGAAATAATAACTGCCGACGATCGGAATGACAAGGGCCTGCCCCGAAACAAGATTATTTGGGTTAGGGATCTTATTTGATTCGACGAGCCTGTCAACGGTTACGCTGTATGTCTGGGCGATGCCATATAACGTCTGGCCTGGCCTAACCACATGTATTTGCAATTCTTTTCCCTCCTACTGAAAGTTTCCTAACAGTTTATGAGCATAAAAAGAAATTCATGATAAAGAGCTTAGGATTGAGAGAATCCCAAATGGAAAAATTCAATAAATTGGCAATAATAATTTAAGCTTAAAATGCTAATTAATATTAGTAGGAGGTGAAAACACATGGCAAACAACAATAACAGCAATCAACTAGTAGTAGCTGGTGCAGAGCAAGCTCTACAACAAATGAAGAATGAAATCGCTAGTGAATTTGGTGTAAACCTAGGTGCTGACACTACTTCTCGCGCTAACGGATCTGTTGGTGGGGAAATCACAAAACGTTTGGTTCAAATGGCTGAACAACAACTAGGCGGTTCAAACTTTTCTCGTTAATTAATTGAATAAATATGGATTAGAAAGAGAAGGAGCATCGCTCCTTCTCTTTTGCATTGTTCAGCCATGTGACTGCCGGGCTTTTAAAATCTTGATTGCCTTTTCAGGGAAATCGGTCATGATGACGTCGACTCCCAACTCTGCCAGCTTGACGATGTCGGCTTCATCATTGGCGACCCAAGGACGGATTTTATATCCAAGTTTTTTCGCTTTTTCATTAACTTCCGGGGTCAAGCTGTTTTTATCTGGATGAAAACCGGCTTCTTTTTTATCACGTAAGATCTCTACGTAGTTTTCAGGAAGCCCCTCGAACAATAATGCACGTTCAAGGTCTGGGGCAAGCATCTTCACTTTTTCAATGGATTGATGGTTGAAGGAAGAGAGGATCACCCGATTTTCCATTTGATATTGACGAATTAGATCAATGATTTTCTGTTCGATTCCCTCGTAAGCGAGTTTATCCGTTTTGATTTCGATATTCATCAATAAAGCGTTGCCCTTAGCCCAGTCGAAAACGTCCATTAAAAAAGGGATCCGCTCCCCAAGGAATTCCTTGGAAAACTTGCTCCCGGCATCAGCCGTTTTCAGCCTTTGTGCCGACTGCTCTTTTACATAACCAGTAAGGGTGGTCGTTCGATCAAGTGTTTCGTCATGGATGATGACCAATTCCCCATCAGAACTGAGATGGACATCGAACTCGATCCCCTCGGCCCCAGTTTCTGCCGCCTTTTGAAATGCAGCCATGGTATTTTCAGGATGCGTTCCCTTGGACCCCCTATGGGCAAAAATAAGTATGTTTTGCAAAATCATCACATCCCCTTTAAACTTTATCCTGAACCCTATCATACATGTATCAATGAATTGTTTCAGCAATGTTTAATAGACAATGTTTTAAACAACAAGTAAAATACATATGGTATTTCCATTAATAGGTGTTCGAAATAAGAGGTGAATAAAATGAATATGTGGGAAATTTTTGTTGCAGTTATCCTTGGTCTTGTAGAAGGATTAACTGAATTTGCTCCTGTATCTTCTACAGGGCATATGATCATCGTCGATGATTTATGGCTGAAATCAACTGAGCTTTTCGGGAGTGAAATGGCAAATGCCTTTAAGGTGGTCATCCAGCTGGGTTCGATACTCGCCGTTGTCGTGCTCTTCTGGGGACGGTTCATGGACTTGCTTGGTTTAAGGAAGCTGAAGGGCACTTCCGCTGCGAACGGCCCAAAGCTTAACTTATTGCAGATCTTTGTCGGATTGCTGCCGGCTGGCGTTTTAGGTCTAATATTCGAAGATTACATTGATGACAATTTATTTACGATGAAGACGGTCATCGTCGGATTGTTCCTTGGCGCATTCTTGATGATTGCTGCGGATAAATTCCGTCCAAAGCTGACTGCTGAAACGGTTGACCAAATCACTTATAAACAAGCTTTCGGTGTAGGGTTAATTCAATGTTTGTCACTGTGGCCGGGCTTCTCGCGTTCAGGTTCAACCATTTCCGGAGGCGTACTTTTAGGGATGAGCTATCGGGCAGCTTCCGATTTCACGTTCATCATGGCAGTGCCGATCATGGCAGGTGCCAGTCTGTTGAAAATCGTCAAGTATTGGGACTCTTTCACTCCTGAAGTTCTGCCATTCTTTATTGCAGGTTTCATCAGTGCATTTATCTTTGCATTATTCTGTATCCGCTTTTTCTTGATTTTAATCAATAAAGTTAAATTGACTCCTTTTGCCATTTACCGGATCGTCTTGGCGGTTGTGCTTCTATTCATTATTTGGTAATACGAAATGAAGCCTGAAATAGGAGAGGAACCACCCCGTTGACTCGGGGTGGTTTTTTTGCGGTCGAAAAAAAGCTGGAATCCCATAAAAATTATTACGAATAATAATTTTATTTTGTTGTTTTTAATTCGTTATTGGTTAGTTAATTATCAATAAATCTTTTGGTAATAAAAAAATATTCGGTTTTTGGTGTAGTTTCAGACATAATTAGTAAAAAAATATAAGTGCGATAAAACTCCGTGAGCGTAGCGATACCAACGTGTTTGATTATTTTTTGAAATATTCAAATGATTGCATAAACTATTCTCATATAATTTATATGATATAATTTTAGTATAAATAAAGTACAGGTGTACACCTGGGGAGGACAACATGAGGAATGACCAATTGAAGAAAACGGTTGGCTTTTGGGTTGGAACATCAATTGTAGTTGGTACAGTTATCGGTTCTGGTATCTTCATGAGACCTGGTGACGTGCTTGAGTTAAGCGGTAATTCAACCATGGCCTTATTAGCCTGGCTGATAGGCGGCCTCATTACCCTTGCAAGCGGGTTGACGATTGCGGAAGTGAGTACACGGATCCCTAAAACCGGAGGCTTATATGTTTATATGGAAGAAGTGTACGGAAAAGCATGGGGATTCCTATGCGGCTGGGTTCAGACATTGGTATATGGACCTGCAGTCATGGGCGCACTCAGTTTATACTTCGGGTTATTAGTCGCAGGAATATTTAATATCGCTTCTGGCTATACTTTGGCGATAGGGATCCTGACGATCGTATTTATAGCAGGCATGAATCTTCTGGGGACAAAATACGGCGGTATCATACAAACCTTATCGACCGTTGCTAAACTGATCCCCATCATTTTCATAGCGGTGTTCGGCATCACACAAGGTGATATGCCTGTATTCAATATCGATAGTGAAAGTTCAATGAAAATCAGTATGGCCGGTGCGATTTTGGCTACGCTCTGGGCGTATGATGGCTGGATGAATGTCGGCTTCATGGCTGGGGAAATGAAAAACCCGCAGAAAACGCTGCCGCGGGCAATCATAACGGGATTGGTCGTGGTCATGGTCGCTTACTTGGCTGTGAATCTTGCCATGCTTCATGTATTGGGGGCGGAGGGAGTCATAGCTCATGGCACGAATGCAGCGAATGTTGCGGCAACGCTTCTATTTGGTGAATTGGGCGGGAAATTGATATCAATCGGAATAGCGATTTCAATCTTCGGTTGCTTGAACGGAAAGCTTTTGACTTTTCCGCGCATTACCTTGGCGATGGCGACTGATAAAATGATGCCAGGCCATAAACAAATCGGGAAAATATCGCCCAAGTTCAAAACGCCTATAAATGCGACGATATTGCAGGTGATCATTGCAATCGTCATGATGGTTGCAACAGACCCTGATAAACTTACCAATATGGCTGTATTCTCTGTCTTCTGTTTTTATGGATTAGCTTTCTTCGCAGTTTTTATCTTACGCAAAAAAGATCCGGATGCGAAAACTTATAAAGTTCCGTTTTACCCATTCATCCCCATCGTGGCGATTGCTGGAGCAATATACATTGTTGTAAGCACATTAATCGATACACCTTTAAATGCCTTGTACTCGGTGATCATCCTCATTATAGGTATGCCAGTGTATTGGCTCCTTAAAAAAAGTGAGCGGGATGATGAACGTTCATATTAATGAAAAACCCTTTACTGCATGCAGTGAAGGGTTTTTGTGAATTTGTGGAACAAAACTTTCCCTTTGGACAAAAGTGGCGAAATAGACAACTCGGGAAGTTCGTATTAACATAGGGAGAAAGTTAAAAAGTGAAGGGTCTGAACAAAAGTGAATTATATCGAGCCTGCTGGTAAATCATTCAGGAAAACAATCTTGGCTTTATTTCTTGGTAGCTTTGTAACGTTTGCGGATCTGTATAGTACCCAACCGGTCATTCCGGTTTTCGCAAAGCAATTCGGAGTCTCTCCTGCAATGGCAAGTCTTACATTATCATTCGCAACAGGAACGCTTGCCATCTGTTTATTGATTGTTTCCTTTTTCTCAGAAAATATCGATAGGAAAAAAATAATGGGGACGGCCCTCACTCTGTCTGCATTGTTATCCATATGCGTCAGCTTCATCCAGGATGACCTATACATCCTTATCGCAATACGGGCGATTCAAGGAGCGGTGCTTGCAGGTTTCCCGGCAATTGCGATGGCCTATATCAATGAAGAATTTCATCCGAAAAGCCTGGGCTATGTGATGGGGATCTATGTGAGTGGTTCGAGTATCGGCGGATTGGCTGGAAGGCTGATTGTCGGGGTGCTGACCGACCATTTCTCATGGAACATAGCGATTGGAAGCCTTGGGACTTTGAGTTTGATCATCAGTCTGGCTTTTTGGTGGATGCTTCCGCCTTCGCAGCATGCCATCCGCGTAGGTGCCTCATTTTCGAGAATCAGAACCTCCCTTATTAATAACTTAAGGAATGGCAGACTAGTACTCTTGTTCGGCATGGCCTTCCTATTAATGGGCTCGTTCGTCACTGTCTATAACTTTGTGGGCATACCTTTAATGGGACCGCCATATCATTTATCACAAACATTGATTGGCTTCATTTTCATTATCTATCTTGTGGGGACATTCAGTTCCACATGGATGGGGAAGCTTGCCGATCAATATGGCAGGAGGCATGTACTTCTTATCGGAATCGCAATCATGCTGATGGGCGCCCTTTTAACCTTATTGGATCCGCTTTTGCTTAAAATAATGGGGCTTGCACTGTTTACATTCGGTTTTTTTGGAGCTCATTCAATTGCGAGCAGCTGGGTCGGAAGGTTGGCTGATAAGAGTGAAAAGGCACAAGCGTCCGCTTTATATCTCCTGTTTTACTATGCGGGATCAAGTGTAGTGGGGGCATCAGGCGGTTTATTCCTGATGAAGTTCGGCTGGGGAGGGGTCATCTCGGCTGTATCCATTCTGATCATCCTGGCGGCCGTTTGTGCAATGATGGCTGGAAAAGTGAAAACCGTTTAAATAAAGTGATCTTTTCTATCATGTTTTTCCGGAATCCTGAATATAATATAGTGAAAATGGATATTGAATAATAGATTGATAAGAGAAGAGGGTAATAGATAGAGTGAAACGAAAAGCAGTAATTCTCATTGGGTTAATAGCCGTTTTAATTATATTATTCGTTGTATACTTAACAAGTCCGGGCAGATTGGAAAAGGTGGAGATTGTTGAAAAATACTATCCTCATTTCTCCGATGGCAAGGCAATCGGTTTTAAGACGAACGAAGTCATTGATGTGTCGGAAACCGAAGAGGGATCCAATTGCGCAATGAAATTCAACAATGGGAAAACGTTGGAAATTGATTGTGACCGTTATTTAAAATACAAAATTGATGAAACAGTCTATATTACTACTGAAGGAAATCATGTGAAGGAAATCCGGAGAAAAAGGTAGAGGCCCATCAATATTTAATGACGGACGAGCTGGGTTTGCATAATAAAGCAACTCAGCTCTTTTTTTATCCACTCAAAAACCCAGACCGTATTGGACTGGGCTTTTTCATTTTTTATCTTTGGTTTTACTTTTATCTTTTTTATTACGCCGAAGTACATCCAAGATTCTGCGGCTGTTATTTTTACTGTTTATGAGTTCGACTAAATCGCTCATGTTTTCAGATTCAAAGTCTTGTTGATCTTTTTTCATGGTAATCCCTCCAAGTCATATATCATGATACCCTTATCTAGAAGAGGGTAAACATCTATTATCATACTGGTAATAGAAGGATTTTATATCCTTAACCATTCATTATTTGATAAAATGTGATAAAAGCCCTGTATGGGAGGTCCATATGGAAGAATTAAGAATGATCGGTGAAAAAAATTGAAAAATTCAAATATATCTTAGTGGAGCATATCGAGTTGTTTGAAGAAGAGGAACCGCTTTATGATTTTGAAACGAGTAAAGAGGTACGTTCAAAGCTTATTCAAATACATGCAGATGCCTTGATCCATGGAAAAGCACAAGCGATGGAAAGTATGAAAATAACGGGTATGGAAATAGGAAAGCGCATCGTGGACATGGGCATTCCTTTAGATAAGAATATTGAGGAAGCTCAGCTGATACGCAATCTTTTCTGGAGTTTCATTGAAGAAGAGGTAAGCAATCGCTATTACTCCATTGAAATTCTGCTAAAGGCAAGCTCGATAATAGATGCAATCCTGGACCAATTCATACACTGTGTGAGTATCAGTTACGTGAATCATTATAAAGAAATGGCGAAAATGGCAAACGATTCTTTGCGGAAGATAAAAGAAAACCAAGAAGTCATGGAAGAACTGTCCACCCCGATCGTTCAGACCGTATTAAAGGATGTGCTGCTCTTGCCATTGATTGGACGCATTGACGATTGGAGAATGGAGTCGATGCAATCGACTGTTCTGCAAAAATGTGCAGATTTGCATGCGGAAGTATTGATCATGGATTTCTCCGGAATTACCTTTACGAAGGAAAACAATATGCTCTCCCTGCTGGATCGATTAGTGGGGGCACTGGCATTGATGGGGACGGAAACGATTTTTGTTGGTTTTCCCCCTGATGTCGTGAAAGAGATCGTCACACTTGATTTTGCGAATCGGGTAGAAGCCTTTCTATCGTTCAGGCAGGCTCTGGAACATCTGTTTAAACAAAGAGGACTGGCTGTTCAGCCATTATGATGGAGGTATCCTTTTTCAGGGTATCTTTTTTCTATGTCATTCCTGCGTCTCTCATATTTTATCGCCCATCGCCATTTCTCCGTGTTATAGTGAAATGACGTGGGCGGACATAAATAGGACATGTAAGGCGTGAAAGGAAGGTGGATGAAGCGTGTTTTTCAAGAAAAGTGAAGAACCTGATCATAACGAAAAATGGTATTGTGTAGGGATCATGACGGATAAAGGGTTGGAAGATGAAGAATATGATGTTTTGTCCAAACACATCCTCGACTCGGTCCAAAATGTCTCGGTCATATCGGACTTGGTAAGGGTGGAATGGGATCGGGATAAATTGCGGGCCTTGAACGAACGTTTTCAGGACCCATCTTTTTCCGACCCATGTTTTATCATTAATGAATTCATACCAGAGGATATAAAAAGGGAAAGAAAACTTCTGGAGAAAACTTATAAATGGAAGAGGCTCTTTGGTCTCCTCTCCCCGATTGAATACATGGAAGCCGAGACGAAGGCGGCCCATGACTTTGATAAAGCTCTCTTTTATACAGACGATGCAGATAAAGTGATTGAATACATTCTTGCAAATAGCTAGCATCCCCTGCAAAAACACCGATACATTGTATCGGTGTTTTTGAATTTGATTCAATGTTTATCGGAGCGATTTCGATAGTAATTCGGCCTTGCTCGGAATAATCCGTCCTTGTGCGAGTAAAGTCCGACCTTGTACCTTTCCGAACTTTCGGAAATAAAAAGAGAGAATGTAAGGAAGTTGGTAGGAAAGAGGGGGCTAAACGCGGAATATCTAAAATAGAAAGAGAGTTTTAAGGGGAGAGGAAGATGAAGCGATGGAAGTTGCCATACCTCAGCAAAAGCCAAAACGGAAGTGGAGAAAGCGTGCGCTATGGAGTTTTGGTATCCTGATCATTCTTTTGCTGTCAGTCCTGATTGCTGCAAATGTATTTCTTTCAAGGTCCTTGCCGGAAACAAAGGGGGAAATATCGCTTCCAGGTCTTTTGAAACCGGTTACGGTGGTGAGGGATTCAAGTGGGGTCCCGCATATTAACGCAGCGAATGAACATGATTTGTATTTAGCCCAAGGGTATATCCAAGCACAGGACCGCTTATTTCAAATGGATTTAAGCAGGCGTCAGGCGTCAGGAAGATTGAGTGAAGTGATTGGTGAGAAAACTGTCAAAAATGATAAGTATTTCCGCACACTTGGGTTGAGGCGGGCGGCTGAAGCCTCTTATGCAGCATATTCAAGTGACGGGAAGGAAGCCTTGGGTGTGTTTGCCGAGGGGGTGAACCTTTATATCGATGAATTGAAGGAGAATGGGAAATGGCCGGCGGAGTTCACCCTTCTTGGATACGAACCAGAGCCTTGGACACCCGTCGATTCGCTGACCATCGGTAAATATATGGCCTTTGATTTAGGCGGGAACTGGGAGGATCAGGCGTTTAGGCAGTATTTGCTGCAAACGTTCCCGAAGGAAAAAGCATATGATTTATTTCCTAATTATCCAAAGAGCGCTCCATATATAATCAGCAAGGAAGAACTGGATATTGAAAAAAGTTTTGCCGGAGCCGTTATTCCCTATGAATTCAACGGCAGCAATAATTGGGTCGTTTCAGGCAAGAAAACGGACTCCGGTCAGCCGTTATTGGCGGATGATCCCCATCTGGGCTTGGCTACACCATCCGTTTGGTATCAAATGCATTTGGAGGCCCCTTCAGTCAATGTGAGCGGTGTTATTTTTGCCGGGATTCCGGGAATCATACTAGGCCATAACGAAAAGGTCGCTTGGGGTGTGACCAATACCGGCCCGGATGTTCAGGATCTGTATATCGAGAGGAGAAACCCGGAAAACGAGAAGGAATTCTCCTACAAAGGGAAGTGGGAAAAAGCCGATATCTTGGACGAACCCATCAAAGTGAAGGATGGTAAAACACTTGATTATCAAGTGACGGTTACCCGCCATGGACCTGTGGTCTCCGAGTTTGCCGGGAAAAGCGGAAAAGATACCGTGCTTGCATTAAGGTGGACGGCACTTGATCCATCCGCCGAGCTTGAAGCGGTACTGAATATGAATAAAGCGGGAAGCTGGAAAGAATTCGAAAAGGCCCTCTTGAAATTCGAAACGCCGGCACAGAATTTCGTCTTTGCCTCAGCCGATGGGACCATTGCCTATAAGGCGAATGGGAAAATCCCAATCCGGAAAAAAGGCGATAGTATGCTGCCTGTACCTGGCTGGACGGATGAATTTGAGTGGAAAGGCTTCATTCCCTTTGATGAACTTCCAAAAACGGTGAATCCGGAAGAGGGATTCATTTCGACAGCGAATAATAAAGTCATCTCGGATGACTACCCTTACCACATCAGCAATAACTGGGCACAGCCGTACCGTCAGATGAGGATACAGGAGTTTTTAAAAGCCAATAAAAAGCTTACTGCCGAGGATATGCAAAGCCTGCAGATGGATAAGGTGAATTTGCAAGCCAAGGAGTTTGTTCCTCAATTCGTGGATGTATTGAAAGGTCCATGGGGGAAACAGGAAGACCAGGCACTGACGATTCTGAAGAAATGGAATCATATTGATTCCGTTGATGAAGCGGCACCGATGATTTTTAATGTTTGGATGAAAAAAATAGGGGATGTTCTGCTTACGGAAGAAATACCGGAGGAAACCCTCAACCTCTTTAATGGAAGGCGTTCGGCCGTTGATGAACTACTAAGGCGGGCACTGGACGGTGAGCCGGGCCCTTGGATTGAAGAGGCAGGCGGACTTGAGCAGGTGCTTGCCAAGTCGTTACAAATGACGTTAACCGAGCTTGAAGAATCACAAGGTGACGATATAGCCGATTGGGAATGGGGAGACTATCATCAGGTCAGGTTTAACCACCCGCTATCGAGTGTCTTCCCGTTAAATTATTTATTTAACAGCGGCGGCGGAATACCGGTAGGCGGTAGCAGTGTCACCGTACAGGCAGCGGCATTCTTAGATGATGGAACTGTTAATCACGGCGGCTCCTGGAGATTCGTCATCGACCTATCCGACATGAATCAAGGATATCACCTCGTTGGCCCGGGTCAATCAGGTAACGTTAAAAGTGAGTGGTACCACGATCAGCTTGATGATTGGGCAGAAGGTACTTATCACAAAACCACATTGGACGATCCAAAAGGGGATAAGCTTACATTGAAACCATCATATTGATATCTGAAAAAAAATACCAAGTCCAGCATCCTTGCTCTGGACTTGGTACTTTTTCATTGTTTTTGCTTAGTAAAGAATTCTGCAAGGAACTCCTCAAAATTAGGGGCCTCGATTGCTGCGATTTTTTCATATGATTCAATGATCTTGAGTTTAATTTCTTGCTCCAGATCATTCCGGTCTTGATAGTTCGTGTTTTTTAATGATTTTTTTATTTTAGGATTCAAAGAGTCTATGAGATCCAACAATTCTTCTTTTGACAGTTTTTTATCCACAATGGCTTTTCTCCTTTCTAACATATACCTCATCCATATAGTGCTTTCGAAGTTTTTTTAGAGCTTGTTTACGGATGCTTGAGATATTCTGCGGCGACTCATGGAAATAGGCAGCAATTTCCTTGTTGGATAGGCCGTAGGAAAAGATCATGGTCAATACCAGGCTTTGTTTGGCTGTTAACGTCTTCAAGGCTTTGATTATCTCTTCATCACTTATGTGTGAAGCGAGTTCGTTCGTTTCCCCCATCTTTTCAAGTTGAACGTCCAACGTGCCGATTCGATCGATCAAACCGCCAGTATCCATTGGTGTCGCATCAAGTACCATTCGGTAGCGTTCCCGTTGCTTCCGTGCCCTTTTATCAAAATCAACAGAGAAAAAGTAAATTAAAGAGCACATGTATTTGTATACTTTAGCCCGGTAATAGAAAATTCTGAAAGTCTCGTTGAGTTGATCAATGTTGTGTGAAGAAGGGGAATCAAGAGTTTCAGTGAAAATTTTTAAATGCTCTGGGTTCTGTAAAAATAAATGAATGATCGGCTGTGCAAAGAAAGATGAGTACTGTTGCTGCAGAAACTCCAAGGAATGAGAAAAAAAATGAGAAGTAAAGTGGTTCATTGTTATCCCTCCTTTTATTAATAAAGTGATAGACAAGGGGAATAAATCAATTATATAGGAACATCCGTTCTTTTTTCCATGAATCAATAGTGCTAGATTGATTTTTTTAAACAAGTTTCACTTTAGATATCAGATACAAGAAAAGGGGTGAAGAGGATGATGATTGAGGATGCTACTATGTGGGTTTCATTAGTTAGCGAATTTGGCTATCCATTCGTCGTTTCTATGTTTTTGCTCTTCCGCTTCGGTAAAAAATTAAAAGAACTGACAACGGACGTAGAGAACTTAAAAAAGTCCGCTCATAAAACGAAAAATCGATAACCTCAGGACGTAATGTGCCAGGTGATAAACACCGAATTTCGGATTCTATTCTAAAAAGGGTCCGGAATTCGGGTATAAAGAAATGGGTACTCTGAAAAATCAAGACTTTAGTAAACCCCTCCTTTAAAGTCAAGTGAAATAATGGTAAACCATTATTTGGAATATAGCACAAAATAGGTAAAAAATAATCGTCATTTGGAATCATTTTACTACTATAATTCATCCGACAATGGAATTAGATAGGAAATCCTCCCCTCGTACGATTTTTGTTTTATGGATTAAAGTGAAAATACTTTTAAAAAAACAACATTCATCAATAAACTTATGAATAGTATGCGGCATCCAAGTAAAAGGGTGCTGCTTTTCTTATTTTTTGGTAATAAACTGATAATATGGAAAAGGGGTGGAGAATTTGAAGGATGAACAGCTGGAAGATATTCGGATCCTGCAGCAAGAATGTGAACGGGAAGGTTTTACTTTAAAGCTGAACTGGGAAACGCTTCGCAGTCGGAATGGTGTGCACAAGAATGACTTTTTTCACTATGATGGATTGAAGCTTGTTGGGTTTATTGGTCTTTACGATTTTGGAAACAAAGCGGAGATGTGCGGGATGGTCCATCCTGATTACCGGAGGAAAGGCATTTTTACAAAGCTTCTGGAAGAGGCTATAGGGAGTGCAGTTGAGCGCAACTATAAGTTGATTCTCTTGAACTCACCTGCTCAATCCCATTCAGGGACAGGATTCTTGAAACAGCTCCCATGTGAGTTTGCTTTTTCTGAGTTTCAAATGAAGTGGTCCGAAATGGAGCTTGACGATTATGGTGATGCAGTCGTTCGCCCTTCACGGAGGGATGATGAGGAAACGGAAATTCAGCTGGATATTCAATGTTTCCAATTTACGAAACAAGAGGCAAAGGATTATTATCAGCGCATCCTATATGAGGATACTCTGAAAACCATGATGATTGAAAAGGATGGACGAGCGGTCGGTAAGATCCGTGTTGATCACTCAGACCGGGAAGCATGGATTTATGGATTTTCGATTTTGCCAAAGTACCAGGGAAAAGGACTTGGCAGAAAAGCGTTGAAAAAGGTCGTAGCCGAGCAATGCCACCTGGGATATGATATTTTTCTTGAGGTCGAGGCGACTAATGAGCATGCATTAAGACTCTATGAATCTTGTGGATTCAAAACCATTCAAAGACAGGATTATTATCAATACAAAGGGAAGACAAAGAGTCAGGGGCTGGGATGATGTTGACATTATTCATTTATAACTGGCAGGTGCGAAGTGAGTGGTTCGTATGGTGCCGGGCCTTACCGAGTGAGGAACTGAAACGGCAGCGCACAGGAGGGATGGGCAATATATTGAGGACACTTGCCCATATTATCGATGTTGAATGCAGCTGGATAAAGGCCATACAAGGAAAGCCTGATGTAGCGATCGATTTGGACGCTTATGATACGATCGAAAAGGTGGAAGATCTGTCCATCCGTTATCATTCTGAGGTTATGGACTATTTGAATTCCCATTCCATTGAAGATGAGCAAGGAATGATACAGCCATCTTGGATGGAGGGGACATACGAAAAAGGCATGATACTGCGCCATATTATAGCTCACGAAATTCACCATATAGGCCAGCTGTCCATCTGGTCGAGGGAAATGGGCATCGAACCGGTATCAGCCAGTTTAATAAATCGGGCTTTATAGGCATTAAACTTTAAAACTGGTAATGCAACTTGCATTACCAGTTTTTTATTTTAAAAGGAATTCCGAGGTTTTTTTCAAAAAGGGGATTATGGAGGGAGGACAAGCAGGGGGTGTAATTTAGCCGATCAAAAAATTAATTTGACTTAGTGTTGGCATGCTATAGAATGAAAACATTGAAAAATCAAAATATTTATAGGGGGTATCATTTAGATGTTTGAACAACGGAGGAAAAAACTTACTCGATTATTAAAGCAAAATAATATAGATGCGGCTGTTATTGTGCCGGGATCGAATATGCATTATTTTACTGGGCTGAAGCTTAAACAAAGTGAACGGCTAACACTTGTTGTTATTACCCAGGAATCTAAGATGTTTTTTATTTCACCACAAGTGGAGTTGAATAAAGTTCAGGAAGTAACGGATGAAAATGTGTTTTGGTATACAGATGAAATGGGACCAAGCGGGGCTTTAGTTGAATTGAAAAATGCAGCAGGTGCTCTTACGAAAATCGGAGTTGAATACAACTTAATGAGAATCATGGAGTTAAAAGGTGCAGAGACCTTATCGACAGCAGCTGTAGATATAAGTGCATTGATTGATACTCTGAGAATTTATAAAGATAAACAAGAAATTGAACAGATGCAGCAGGCTGTGAAAGTACTGGAGGAAAGTTTCGAAGCTACGATCCCATATATTAAGCCTGGAGTGACCGAAGTGGAAGTGGCAGCACAGCTGGAGTATGAAATGAGAAAAAGAGGCTCTGAAGGAACGCCGTTTGGAACGGTCGTTGCCTCTGGATATAGAGGAGCCAGTCCACATGGACGTGCTGGCGGCAAGAAAATTGAATCAGGGGAACTCGTTGTGATTGATTTCGGGTCCATAATCAACGGGTACATAGGGGATATTTGTCGTACGGTAGCTGTAGGGGACGTTTCTCATGAATTAAAGGAAATCTATGAAACTGTCAAAGAAGCACAGCAGGCAGCAATTGACATTATTAAACCGGGTGTGACAGCACATGAAGTAGATGGAATTGCACGTGCCGTTATACAAAGTAAAGGATATGGAGAGTATTTTACCCACCGTACAGGACATGGGTTAGGACTGAATTCCCATGAAGAACCATATATCATGATGAATAGTAACCTAGGGTTACAGCCCGGAATGGCTTTTACGGTTGAACCAGGGATTTATGTGCCTGGTAAAGGTGGAGTCCGAATAGAGGATAATATTATCATGACAGAAGATGGCTTTATCAATTTGATGTCGCTTCAAAAAGATCTTATTACTCTATAGAAGGGGATGCTGAGTATGGATATTGAACAGATTCAAAAGGATAATCCTTTTCATGAGAATTACATTTATATGAATACAGCCGCTGCATCTGCCCCACCTCGACAAGTTGTTAATGCGATCATAGATTATTTACAAAGGACAGCTAGTTTAGGTACATACTTGCCTGCATTTAGAAAAGAGGTTTATAAAAAGATAGATGAAACAAGAGTAAAGGCAGGAAGCTTCATTGGAGCTAAGGCATCAGAAGTTGCTTTTGTGAAAAACGGGACAGAAGGCATTAATTTTGTTGCAAATGGACTTTCATGGGAAGAAGGAGATGAAATAATTCTTGCTGACATTGAATTTCATAGTAATTATACACCTTGGCTGAAATTAAGAGATAAAAGAAAGGTCAGCTTAAAGATTATCGAGACTGATAAATCAGGTGTTATTGATGTAGATTTAATAGCAAAGCAAATTACAAAACGGACCAAGCTTATAACCGTTTCCCATTTACCTAATGCTTCTGGAGCGCTACAGGAAGTAGAAGAAATATGTAAACTCGCAAAAGAACATGGTGCGTTAACTCTTATCAATGCATCTCAAACCCTAGGATTGGTTCCTATTGATGTTAAAGAGCTTGATTGTGATTTTCTGACAGCTTGTGGACGGAAATGGCTGAGGGGTCCCGAAGGATCAGGGATATTGTATATTAGAGAATCGTTGGTGGATTCCATAGAACCTACTTTAATTGGCTGGGGAGGAACCACTTGGGATTTTGAAACGAATGACTATAACTATTCATCAGCCGCCAAAAGAGTTGAGGCGGGATGCCCGATTGTTCCCTCCATACTTGGGCTGGGCGCAGCTGTCGATTATGCTCAAAATATAGGTCTGGAAAATATATTTAAAAAAGTGGCAGCATTAACAGAGTATGCAGTTAATCAATTTTCCACTATTGAGGGAATCTCCATCTACGGACCACAGGATATCAAAAATCGGTTGGGCATCATTCCGTTTAATGTAAAGGGACTTCATCCGGACAGAATTACAGATTATTTAGAAGAGAAAAAGGTCATTATTGAATCTGGCACCTTCATGGCGAACGCGCTGCTTCAACAATATGGTATAGATAAAATGGCAAGGCTGTCCCCTCACTATTTTAACACTGAAGAGGAAATCGATTTGGCCGTTTCACACATTAAATCTTTACAAAAAAAGTAGGGAAGTTAGACTGCCGCTTTGATTTGAAATAAATAAAATACCATCATTCGGCTGCCCTGTCCCAAAGTTCTTTGGAGTCAGGCGCCGAATTTTTCGGTTCTCCTCTTTTTCGGCTAAACTCCTTGCGTGCCCAGACCGCATTTCCATATTATCAGCTCGATCAGCTTAAGATACGCTACATTACTATCGCTCTCTTATCCTCCTTCGAGTTTTTTGAGACTCTCTTAGAAAATCTTTTGGGGTCACCTTCCGTGCCAATTTTCCTCAAGCGGCCATAGGCCATTAGATAATACCTGAATCAAGTTCTTTTTATGATGTCCGGGTGATAGTCCGGTTTTTCCCAAAGCTAGAGGCAGCCGAAAGGTTGGTATAAGGGTTTTTTCGAAGATACAAGGGAAGTTCTAATAGCTAAGAAAGAATGAATAATAAATAGTTTGACAATTCTAACTTGTTAAATTAATATATTTCTAGTTAAGAACCAGTGGTTCTATTATAGAACCAAAGAAGGAGGAAGATTGCATGAGGATTGCAACAGATATCGGTGGAACTTTCACTGATTTAGTATATGTGGATGACAATGGGGAATTTGGATATGCCAAATCACACACAACTCCGCCCCAGTTTGAGAACGGAGTAATTGACGTAATTAAACAAAGTGGGGTCAGCGTAGAGAATATCGACATGTTCATTCATGGATCTACCGTGGTGATTAATGCATTAACCGAAAGAAAAGGTGTAAAAGTAGGATTACTTACGACAAAGGGAACTAAAGATGTCTTGGAAATTGCTCGAGGAAACCGCCCGGATTTATACAACTTTAAATATAAAAAACCAGAGGCCTTTGTGGAAAGGCATTTGCGTCTAGAAGTGACAGAACGGTTGGATTACAAAGGAAACGTCGTTACTTCGTTAGTTCAAGAAGATATTGAAAAAGCGATAGAGTATTTTAAGGAAGAACAGGTTGAAGCAATCGCCATTTGCTTTTTGCATTCTTACTTGAATCCTGAGCATGAATTGAAAGCGCTTAAAATCGTGGAGGATTTGTGGCCTGAAGTATCTGTCAGCGTTTCTAGTGATATCACTAAAGAATGGCGTGAGTATGAAAGGACGAATACGACGGTGCTGAATGCATACGTTAAACCGACTGCGAATTCATACATTGACAATCTTTCGAATAAGTTAAGTGATTTTAACATCAAAGAGAACCGGTACATCATGCAATCCAATGGCGGTGTCACGACATTCGAAAATGCGAAAAACATTCCAATCAACATGGTTGAGTCAGGGCCGGTAGCTGGGATTTTCGGTGCCGCCATTTTAGGGAAAATGATCGGCGAAGATAATATCATCGCTTTTGATATAGGCGGAACAACTGCAAAGTGTTCATTAATCAGTGACGGTGAAGTGAAAGTATCGACGAACTATTACATTGAAAAGTCCGAAAAAACAGCAGGATACCCAATTAAAGTGCCAGTCGTCGATATTGTTGAAATTGGAAATGGCGGCGGTTCCATCGCTTGGATTGATGAAATCGGCTCTTTGAAAGTGGGGCCCCAATCGGCAGGCTCATTACCAGGCCCCGTGGCATATGGACAAGGCGGGACACTGCCGACTACGACAGATGCAAATTTGTTTGTTGGGAGGCTTTCAGGGAAAAACTTCGATTACGAGGTGGACATGGAAAAAGTAAAAGCGGCAATTGATGAAAATGTCGCTAAGCCATTTCAAACATCCACTGAAGAAGGGGCTCTCGGAATCATCGAAATCGCGAATTCTAATATGCTTAACGCATTAAAGCTTATATCAGTGAGAAAAGGATATGATCCACAAGATTTTACATTGTTGGCATTCGGCGGCGGAGGCCCAATGCATGCGGCAGAACTTGCCAGAGACCTTGGAGTAAAAAAAGTGGTCATCCCATTGGCTTCATCAGTTTTCTCCGCTTGGGGCATGTTGATGACAGATTTACGGCATGATTATATCCATACCTATATAAAATTGCTGAATACCTTGGATTTAACGGAGATGAATCTAAAATGGGGAGATATGGAACTGAATTCCAAAAGACAATTTGCTAAAGAGAACGTGGATGACGGAAAGATTGTATTCAGCCGATTCGCAGATTTACGGTATATCGGCCAAGAGCATACGGTGAAAGTTCCTGTCCCGAATGGAGAATGGAATGATCAAGCCATAGCGGACATTATCCATCAATTCCATCAAATGCATGAACAAGTATATTCGTTCAACTTACCAGAAAGTGCAATTGAAATCGTTAATTTGCACCTCACCAGTTTCGGTATAGTGGAGAAACCCGTCATCTCTGAAATGAAAGAAAGTGAATCGGCTGTGGAGGATGCAAAGATTGAGGAGCGAAATGTATTTTTCAATCAATCCGGATGGTGTCGTACCCCTGTATACGAACGGACAAAATTGGCCAGAGGACATGAAGTGACGGGTCCGGCAATTGTCGAGGAACAATCTGCTTCCACTGTCATTATGGAAGGACAAAAATTATCTGTTGATGCTTATGGAAATTTAATCATTGAAACTGGGGTGAAATAATGATGAAAACTGCCAATCCGTTTGCTTTAGAAGTTATCAAGGATTCGCTACTGTCCATCGGTGAAGAGATGTTCATCGCTTTGGCAAGAACTTCTATGAGCCCGATGTTTTATGAAGTATTGGATTATGCGTGTGGCCTGACCGATGCAAAAGGGAACTTAATCAGCCAAGGAAACGGTGTCACTAGTTTTATCGGCATGCTAAGTCCGATGGTTCAGCACATACTTGATAAATATGATGATGGGAACAAATTGTCAGAAGGAGACATCATCATCATAAACGATCCATATGTAGGCGGGGGATCACATTTGTCGGATGTCGGTCTTGTGATGCCGATATATTTTGAAGGTGAGCTTATTGCTTTCTCGGCCAATAAAGGACATTGGACAGAAGTGGGAGGAAAAGATCCCGGTTCCTTTACCAATAATTCAACTGAGATTTATCAAGAAGGATTGCAAATGCCTGGAATCAAACTCTTTGAAGCTGGAAAAGTGAATGAAGGCATTATAGAAATGATTGCTACAAATGTGAGATTGCCTCAATTATCTCTTGGAGATATGTGGGCGCAAGTAGCTGCGCTTAGAACTGGTGAAAAAAGAATGAAAGAACTTTGCACGAAATATGGAAAAAGTACCGTGTCCTCCACGATGGATAACCTGATTGAACAGGCGGAAAAGTATTCATTGAAAGAGTTGGGGGAACTGCCGAAAGGAACTTTTGAAGCCCAAGATTTTATCGAGGGTGATCCTTCAAAAGGAGGGCCATATCCTATAAAAGTGAAAGTTACGATTACGGACGACGAATTCATCTGTGATTTCAGAGGCTCCCATCGACAAGTGATGAACCCCGTTAATTGTTCTTATTATGGCTTGTTATCCAGTGTCAGGGTCATGTTTTTAGCAATCATCAGACCGAAGTTCAATGTCAATGAGGGCCTATTCAAACCACTGAGAATCATCACTGATGATCATTCAATTGTTTCTGCAACAAGGCCATCGCCAGTATCGATGAACTTCGAAGCGCGAATAGGCGGTGCAGAATTGATCTGGAAGGCATTAGCTCCATTGCTTCCTGACCGCTTAACTTCCGGCCACCTTTTATCTGTCTGCTCATTTTTATTGTCGGGAAAAAAACCTGAGACAAAAGAGCCGTTCCTTATTGTTGAACCCACATTAGGTGGCTGGGGAGCAGGTGAAAGCCAAGATGGTCAAAGAGGACAATTTTGTATGGGTAACGGTGAGACATACAATATGCCGATTGAAATCGCGGAAGCCAGGTATGGAGTGAGAGTTGAAAACTATGGACTTAGATGTGATGGAGAAGGAGCGGGGCAGCATATCGGCGGTTCAGGTGTAGTACGTTCGTATAAAACTTTAAGTGATGGCCAAGAACTGACGGTTAGTTTTGGAAGACATCAATTTCAGCCTTGGGGAATGAATAAAGGAGAAAACGGATCATCAAGCTATATAAAAATCCATAAAGAAAACGGTGAGGTCATTGGGCCCTTTGGTGTCACGTCAAGATTGAAATTGGATAAAGGAGATACAATCCATCTGGTCACTGCGACTGGTGGAGGATATGGAGATCCTGCTAAAAGGGATGAACAGGCTGTGTTAAGGGATGTCAAGAACGGTTATATCACAGTTGAACAAGCAAAAGAAAAATTCGGGGTCATAGTAAATGATAAGTACGATAGCATAATCGGCTATACAGAAATACGCCAGTAGCTTAGGGAGATGGAGATATGACTTTAAAAACCTTGGAGAATGCACTGGATGTGCTGTCTTATTTCACTGCGGAAACTCCGGAATGGGGATTAAGAGATTTAGCCCGTAAAATGGAGATGAATCATACCGTTTTACACCGAATACTGAAGACATATGAGAATAAAGGGTACCTCATTCAAAACGAAAGTACAAAAAACTATGAATTGGGTTTGAAATTTTTAGAGTTTTCCAGTGTGATTAAACAAAAAATGAAACTCTCGGAATTTATCCAGCCAGTCATGAAGGAATTGGCGGACGTCGTGAATGAAACGGTTTTCCTAACGCTAAAAGATGGAGATGACGGTGTAACTGTTGAAATTGCGGAATTTGAGCAGCAAATCAAATTTAATGTAATGGTGGGTACACGCACCCCCCTTTATGTGGGGGCATCTTGTAAAACAATTATGGCTTTTCTTCCTGAGGAAGAACAATTGGAAATAACGAAAAAAGGTATGAAAGTCTTTACCGAGAAAACCATGACCGACAAACGGGAACTGTTGGAAGATTTAAAAGTCATCAAAGAACAAGGTTGGAGTTTTACGAAAGGGGAGTTCTCGGATGCTGTCTTTGGGATTGGCACACCGCTATTCAATGGCTCAGGCAAAGTAATTGGATCACTGACGATAGCGGGACCTTCCTACAGGATGCCGGAAGATAGGTTTGCCGAGACTTTGGAAATCCTGAGAAAGAAAACGGATATCATCCAGCAATATTTTAATAAGTTCGGAAACTTATACAATTAATATAAATAAGCAAATAGGGGAGATTTCAAATGGCAAATAAAAATCAAACAGGAAAAAACCATCCGACCATATTTAATCCTGCGATTTTTTTTGTAATTGTATTAATGGCCGTCATTGGGGCCATGATAGGTGTCCAACTTATTACCTCTTTAGGTATTTCCGCAAATACTTCAATCGTTGGAGCTGTATTCGCAATGATTCTGGCTCGGATTCCATTGAAATTTTTATTTAAATTCAAGTCAATCCATAGCCAGAACTTGGTGCAAACTTCTATCTCGTCAGCAACTTTCGGAGCTGCCAGCAGTTTGATGTTACCAATTGGGATACCTTATGTGCTTGGGATGCACCATTTAATTATGCCATTGTTTATCGGTGTGACTCTTGCCATGATCGTTGATGCTCTTCTGCTTTATAAAATGTTCGACACGAAAGTATTCCCTGCAAAACAAGCCTGGCCACCAGGGATTGCAACCGCTGAAGCAATTAAAGCTGGAGATGAAGGCGGGAACCGGGCAAAGTATTTACTTACCGGAATTGGAATTGGAATAATTGGTGCGATTTTGAAAATTCCCATGTCGGCGTTCGGTGTTGCATTCATAGGGAATATATGGGCGCTAACGATGTTCGGCATAGGGCTTTTATTGAGAGGTTACTCGGTTCCATTGTTCGGAATAGATATCAATGAATTGTATATCCCTCATGGATTTATGATCGGAGCGGGCATTGTTGCGTTAATTCAAGTGATAGTTTTGATTTTCAATAAAAAGAAAGAAGTGGCTGTGCAAGCTGATGAATTCTCTAAACCTACCAAAGAGTTGGGTCAAGCGTTTGGCTATGGTTTTATTGCTTATACTGCCATATCTATCCTGCTGGCAGTTTTGGGCGGAATATACACGCAAATGTCAGTTGGCATGTTAATCGGCTTCGTCCTTTTTACTATGGTTGCGGCATTTGCCCATGAATTGATTGTTGGTATTGCAGCCATGCACGCAGGTTGGTTCCCTGCTTTTGCTGTAGCACTCATTACATTGATTATTGGGATATTGATCGGATTTCCGGCAGAAGCATTGGCATTATTGGTGGGGTTCAGTGCATGTACTGGAGTTGCATTTGCTGATTTGGGATATGATTTGAAGACGGGTTATATCCTTCGAGGAAATGGCCAAGATATGGAGTTTGAAAGAAAGGGGCGTCGGAATCAGTTGTATGCTGGTTTAGTTGGTTTTTTCGTAGCTGCAATTGTCGTAGTGGTGTCATTTGAATCCTATTTCTCCCAAGGGCTGATTCCACCGGTTGACCTTGTGTATGCAACAACTATTGAATCTGGAATCTCGAATGGTATTGCAAGAGACTTAATGATTTGGGCTATCCCGGGTGCCATTCTTCAATTAATCGGTGGTGCAAAAAGGCAAATGGGAATTTTATTTGCTACTGGTTTACTTTTATTGACTCCAATTGCGGGATGGGCCGTTTTGACAGGTATTCTCTTACGAATCATCATTATGAGAAGAAGTAACGGTAAATATGAACAACAAATGACGATAATGGCCGCAGGTATCATTGCTGGTGATGCAATATACAGTTTCTGCAACTCCATTTTTAAAGCTTCAAAATGATCAGTTAACCCAACGTGGTTAGATATGCTATATTGGCAGTTACCTATTTTCTATCGATCTAGTACTGCTTCTCCTATCACCTCTAGATAAATATATATAAGCCGTATGCCTGAATAGGACTACTGCTTGATGGGGAAGCCACGAGAGTGGTTTCCCCACTTTATTATGTCCATCAAAAAAAGGAACTTTCTCCCTAAGGATTCAATGGGATTCGATGATGACTATATACATGATTGAAGGTATAACGAGCTATGGGTTCTGAATGGGAATGGTTAAAAAGTATGATTTATTCAAAATTCGTAATATTACGGTAAATTTTGACGCTTATTCGACAAAATCATGATATATTATTCTAGCATTTTACAAAAATAGAAGGGTTGTGAAGTATGTCGTTCAAGATGCATGTTAATAAGATGCTCGCCCCGATTCTTGCTGTGAGTTTGGTTGCAGCCCCATTTACCGTACCGGGGGAGACATCCGCCAAAGAGTCTAATAAGAAACCGGTCACGACTGAACCATTTATCATTACAGCTCCTATTGTTAATTACACAAAAGGCACAAAGGCGTCTGTAACGGTCACACCGAAAAAAGGGAACAAAGGAAATGAAACCGTTGTCTTCCAATTGATGAATGGGACGAAGGTCATTTCACAGTCAGCCATTGAGGCGGATATTGAATCGGCCCAAAAGTTCTCCGCGTACTTCAATTCGTACAAATCGGGTTATTGGGTCAAAGTATCGGTCGTCTCCAAGTATAACGGCAATACTAGTAACTTCGGCAACAGCCTGGCAGCCTCCGTATCGAATGCACCATTTGAACTAAGGATCATGGAAACGACGGATATACACACTAATCTGGTGAGCTATGATTATTATAAGGATGCCGTATCGGACTCCGTCGGCTTCTCGCGCACTGCTTCTTTAATCAAACAGGCACGAAAAGAAGTGAAAAATAGCGTTTTAGTGGATAACGGCGACCTTATTCAAGGGACCCCGCTAGGTACGTACAAAGCGAAAATAGCGCCACTGAAAAAAGGTGAAGTCCATCCCGTCTATAAGGCGATGAACTTACTTGACTATGATGTGGCCACATTCGGCAATCATGAATTCAATTATGGTTTATCTTATTTGGACGAGGCCATCAACGATGCGAACTTCCCTTACGTCAATGCCAATGTTTATAAAAAAGATAAAGATAATAATCCAAAGAATGACAAAAATAAATATACTCCATATAAAATCGTCACGAAGAAAGTGAAGGACATCAATGGAAAAGAAAAATCAGTGAAAATAGGCTACATTGGATTCGCCCCTCCGCAAATCATGGATTGGGATAAAGCAAATCTTGACGGTAAGGTCACTACAAAGGAAATCGTCACGACAGCGAATAAATATGTACCTGAAATGAAGAAAAAGGGCGCGGATGTCATCGTGGCGCTCACACATT
This sequence comes from Peribacillus aracenensis, assembly GCF_025175645.1. Taxonomy (NCBI): domain Bacteria; kingdom Bacillati; phylum Bacillota; class Bacilli; order Caryophanales; family Bacillaceae; genus Peribacillus; species Peribacillus aracenensis. Next base: position 70,108 of record NZ_JANZMJ010000008.1, on the reverse strand, counting down.
CCGGGTTTAATGGCGACACCAAAAATACCGAGGATGTCATCTATTCATTAAGCAAGGTATCCGGCATCGATGCCATCACGTTCTCCCATACGCACAAGGTCTTTCCGGCACAAGATGAGGCTTCTTTAGACAGCCTATTCAAAGATGCTCAAGGAAAAATCCTTAAAGGTGTGGATAATAAAAAGGGTACCATCAATGGTGTACCAGCCGTTCAAGCAGGATATGGCGGCAGTAATCTCGGGATCATCGATCTTGATCTCCAAAATATCAAGGGAAAATGGAAAGTCGTCAATTCCGAATCATCGACACGGGCAATCAACGACAAAATAACAGGAAAAAAGGCAGCTGAAGATGCGTCTGTCGTCAAAGCCGTGAAGAAGGATCACGAAGGAACGATCAAGTATGTTAACACGCCAATTGGAACGACTACAGCTCCAATTCATAGCTATTTCTCCCTTGTGCAAGACGATCCTTCCGTACAGGTCGTGACGAGCGCACAGAAATGGTATGTAGAGAAATACATCCAAAGCAACCGCCCAGAATACAAAGACCTGCCCATTCTCTCTGTAGGGGCCCCTTTCAAAGCGGGTCGCAATGGAGTCGAGGAATTCACCGAAATCAAGGAAGGCGGACTGACCATTCGCAGCGCCGGTGATTTATATTTATATGATAATACCTTGAAGGCAATCAAGATCAAAGGGTCTGTGGTTAAAGAATGGCTTGAGATGTCTGCAGGGAAATATAATACAATCGATCCTGCCAAGTCTGAGGAACAGGAGCTGCTTAATGGGAAATTTGCCGTTTATAATTTTGATGTGATTGACGGCGTCACGTACCAAATCGATGTCACCAAGGCTCCGCGCTATGATGAAAAAGGGATGAAAGTGTCGGATTCCAGCAGGATAGCAGATTTGAAATATAATGGTGAACCAGTGGATCCGAATCAAGACTTCATCGTCGTGACGAATAATTACCGTGCTTCGGGCGGGGGGAACTTCCCGGGAGTCAAGGGCAGCGAATATGTAGTTGACTCTGCGGATGAAAATCGCCAGATCTTGATGGATTACATCACACAAGAGGGTGAGATCAATCCAACCGCTGATAATAACTGGTCGATCGCCCCGATTTCAGGCAAGGTGAACGTTACCTTCACCTCATCACCAAAAGGTGCGGAATATTTAAAAGAAGACAGCGCGATTTCCTATACAGGCAAAAAGGATGATAAAGGCTTTGGCATTTACAAATTCAATTTGGGGAAAGAAAACGTCAAGGTGCAGCTGCTCGGGATCAATGATCTTCACGGCCAGCTTGATACCACCTCCGATTTTGGCGGTATCAAACAAGGGCGTGCTGATTATTTAGCTGCGCACTTGAAGCAGCGTAAAGCTGAAAACCCTGAAAATACACTATTATTATCGGCAGGGGATGCAGTTGGGGCAAGTGCTCCCGTTTCTTCTTTGATCCAGGACAAACCGACGCTTCAGTTTTTGAATAATATGAAATTCGATGTCGGAACTGTCGGGAACCATGAATTCGACAAAGGGGTAGAAACCCTGATGGCTCAAATCAATGGCGGAAAGTCACCAACATCCGATGTAGTATTCGAAAAATTGAACTTTCCATATGTAGTAGCCAATGTCGTATATAAAGACACGAAAAAACCAATTTTAGATCCTTACGTCATAAAAAAGGTCGGCGGGGTTGATATTGGATTCATCGGTGTAGTCACGAATGCCACTCCTCAAAAAGTAAGTCCGGATGGCATTAAGAATGTGGAATTCATAGAACAGGCACCTGCCGTAAATAAGGCGGTTAAAGAGTTGAAAGATAAAGGCGTCAAATCGATTGTGGTCATCTCACATGACCCAGGGACGGAAAAGGAAGGGGTCATCACAGGCGAAGTGGCTGATCTTGCTAATGCCGTGGATGATGAAGTAGATGTGATCTTAGCCGGAGATAATCATGCTAGGGTCAACAATTATGTGGATAATAAATTGATTGTACAAGCTTACTCTTATGGAACGGCTTTTGAAGATGTGGATTTGGAAATCGATCCAAGCACAAAGGATATTGTCAAAAAGTCAGCAGAAATTGTTACGGTTACACAAGATGGCATCACACCGGATGCCGGGACGACTAAATTCATTAACGACTATTTAGACATGTTCCCCGAGTTGAAAGCCCCGCTTGGGACAACGGATGAGAAAATTTTAAGAACCAATGCCTATACACAGGAAACGGGACTTGGGAATTTAATCGCCGATTCGATGAAGGCAGATTTGAATTCCGATTTTGCCTTCATGAACCCAGGTGGAATTCGTGCAGATATTCCAAAGGGGGAAGTCACCTTTTCCGATTTAGCGAAAATCCAGCCGTTCGGAAACGTATTGGTTAAGCTGGAACTGACTGGAGCAGAAGTGAAAACACTGCTTCAACAGCAATGGGTCGTCGAAGGAGCTCCGAAAACTTTGCAAATTTCTGGACTGAGCTATACAGCCGACTTCAGTAAACCTGTCACGGAACGTGTCACCTTATTGAAGAAAGCGGACGGAACGCCGATCAAGGATACCGAAACATACACGGTCGCCGTCAATGATTTCATGGCTAGCGGCGGTGATAACTATACCGTCCTGAAAGGAAAAGAGCGTGTGTTTGGACATGCTGACCTGGAAGCATTCGTTAACTATGTGAAAGAAACCTTTAAAGGCGGGAAGATCACGGCAGAAATCGAAGGCAGAATTACGAATATCAATAATTAATGGCTCTTTTCGTAAAGATTGTTATTTTTAAAAAACTAAACGATTTAAGGTTGATTGGAGTGCAAGTGCGAGACTCCTGCGGGAGCAGCGGGACAGGTGAAACCCCACAGGCGTTTACGCCAAGGAGGCTCACCGCCCGCCCGCGGAAAGCGAGCATCTGGAGGGGAAATCAACCACACCGCTTTACTTGGTAAATAGCAACAAAGTATGCGAAAACAGCCTAATTAATAGAGGTTTACTCGTGAAACTCTAAAAGTGAGCGCCCCTTAATAGAAGGGGCGCTTCTTTATGTGATTAATTGTTTCTGAAAATGGAAAAGTTCAATCCCAATGCGAAGGTGACCCATGCTATATAGGGAACCATCGCTAAACCGGATGCACGGTCTATTCTATAAAACTCGAATGCCGTTAAAGTAATCAGGGTCAGAAGTGCAGCCATTTCAATAAAGGCCGTTCCGCGCAATCCCCATTTGAAGAATAAAAAAGACCATAAGAAATTTAACCCTAGTTGAGTATCATAGAGGCGTTCAGCGGACTTCGATTCTTTTTCTTTGGATGCAATGCGATATTTCGCTATTCCCATAATCGTATAAAGGCTTGTCCAAGCAACGGGGAAAGTCCAGGAAGGAGGAGCAAATGCAGGCTTCTTGAGTTTATCATAAACTTCTTTTGAATTTCTTGTGGCGAATATACCCACGAGTGAACCTCCGACCACAGGTACCAATAAACTTTTAGCAAATTTTCCGTAGTTCATAATGAATCCACTTCTTTCTTCATAATTTGGATGTTCTTATACCTTTACCTATTCATATGAAAATAAAACATGTTCTTCAATGACCAAGTGTAACTTTCTTCCAAACTATACGTCGGTACTATTAAGAAAAGGGGGAATACCGATGAACCGTAAAATAATGATGCTCATGTTCGGTTTGTTACTTTTACTTGCTGGATGCAGCAGTAATGAAAAAGATGATTCGGCATCTAAGGCACAGGATGAAACGGCGGACAGTAAAATGGACGCTTCAATTTCCGGGAATAAGGTGCAGGAAGAAGCAGCGGAAAAGAAAGGGATGACGGATGAAAGAAAGGTCATCCATCAAGCACAGCTTGAGTTGAAGGTGAAGAACCTTGAAAAAGCACAAATGAAGATTGAGAATAAGGTGGCTGAATATGGCGGATATGTGGTCGAGTCCAATGTATACAGGGAAGATGAAGAACTGGTGGAAGGAACGATCACTGTACGGGTCCCCGAAGCCCAGTTTCAGGATTTTCTGACCGATAGCGAGGGCGAGGCTTCAGAAGTGGTCGGAAGGAATGTGACAGGACAGGATGTAACGGAGCAATATGTAGATCTAAAAGCAAGATTGAAATCAAAGAGGGCAGTAGAGGAAAGATTACTTGCATTCATGAAGGATGCTGAGAAGACGGAAGATTTACTGAAAATATCATCAGATCTTGCCGTGGTGCAAGAAGAAATAGAGCAGCTGACCGGGCAAATGAAGTATCTTGAAAACCAAACCTCATATTCGACGGTTACCATCACGTTATCGCAGGACCGGATAGTTGTGCCTGGCATTGATAATAAAGAATGGAATACATGGGAGAGAACGAAGAAACAACTTGCAACAAGTGCGAATCTATTGCTTAAAGCGGGTTCAGGAATCATTGTTTTCATAATAGGAAACTTGCCTATCCTCATTATTTTAGGCGGAGCTGGTGCGGTGGTCCATTGGGCGATCAAAAGAAGGAGAAAAAGGTGAAAGGCAGAAATAGAGGGTGCCAATTAGATTGGGCACCCTCTGACATTTATTTATTCCGTTTATGCAAGCCGGTCGCATAATACAGGGCTACCAACAGTAAGATCCAAATCGGACCGACGATTAGAGCGATTCTTGTATCTGCTGAAAAACCGAGAACGACCATTACGAATACTAAAAAGGCTAAAGTGAAATAAGAAGTGAATGGGAAAAGCGGCATTCTGTAAGACAAGCCTTGCTTTTCTCCCTGACTCATTTTCCGTCTGGACATGATCTGTGTGACAAGTATGGTTCCCCATGTCCAGAGGGCACCGAATGTAGCGACACTTGTGACGTAAGTGAAAACTTTATCGGCTTCCATGTAGTTAAGGTAAACACCGAAAAGAAGCACGGCAGCCGAAACGATGATGGCAACGCCAGGAACGCCTGACTTTGTAGTACGTTCGAAACTTTTTGGTGATTCTCCTTGCTGCGCCAGGTTGAATAACATTCTTCCTGTACTGAAGATCCCGCTGTTACAAGATGAAAGGGCTGCTGTCAGTACGACAAACTGAATGATTCCTGCTGCGCCTGGTATACCGATTTTATCAAACATCATAACGAATGGGCTGTTTTCTCCATTCATTTCATCCCATGGAGTGATTGATAAAATGACTGTCAGAGCTAAAACGTAAAAAAGTAAAATCCGATAAAAAACGGTATCAATGGCTCTTTTTAATGATTTTTCAGGATTTTTGACTTCACCTGCGGTTACTCCAAGCATTTCAATTCCCAAATAGGCGAACATGACCATTTGGAAAGAGAGGATGACACCGGAAATACCATTAGGGAAAAACCCTCCATGTTCAACAAGGTTGCCGAAACCGACTGCGATTCCGCCGTTCCCCAGTCCAAAGAAGATCATTCCGAAGCCAAGGACGATCATAAGGATGATCGTAATGATTTTCACTAAGGCGAACCAAAACTCCAATTCACCATATGCTTTTACAGCAAGAAAGTTAATCGTCGTCATGATGGCAAGAGCGGCTAACGCCCAAGCCCATTGCGGTGTATCAGGGAACCAAAATTGCATATAAATTCCGACTGCCGTAATTTCAGCCATACAGGTGGCAATCCAAACGAACCAGTAATTCCATCCGGTTATATATCCGGCAAGAGGACCGACAAATTCGCTGGCATAGCGACTGAAAGAGCCTGCGACAGGATTTTTAATCGCCATTTCCCCTAGTGCACGCATGATAAGATAAATCATAAGCCCGCCAATGGCGTAGGAAATGATGATGGCTGGGCCGGCTAATTTTATCGCAGATGCCGAGCCGAGAAATAAACCGACTCCAATGGCTGCGCCAAGAGACATTAATGCGATATGTCTTTCTTCCAAACCTCTATGTAGTTGAGATTCTTTGGAGTTTTGCATAATTTTCCCCTTTTCTATGTTGGAGTTTATTTTCTCTATCTAGCATTTTATCACTAGTAGAGGTGAATACATATAATTTATTGATTTTTCACATAATATTACAACTAAATAATATATTTTAATAGGAAGAATGTAAAGTAAAAAATGAAAACGCTTACTACAAGGTAATCCAAACAATTTTCATCGTATTTATAATCTTTCAAAACTATTAGAATGCTATTCAAACAAAATATAATTATGTGATTTTTCTAAAAATTTAGACTTTATCAAGTAGAAAAGCTGGACCCAAAATACAGAACAGCATGTCCGTTCCATCAAAGCCAGATGGCGGAAGCCCATTCAGGATGATCTACAAAGGTAGCGATTATGCTGATACTGATTTTAAATGACCTCATTTCGGTTACGCCCGAAGGCATCTACGGACTCTGTTCATACCACTCCGGTAAGAAGCCATTCCAGGATTTCCAGGGAAGTCGATCTTATATGTTAGGTTATGGGGAAATTGTCAAATAATGAGAGTGAATGACCGGTGAGGCTTAGCGGAATTCAGGGGAATAGCCCGGGAAATATCGAAGGCTGTTATGGAAATGAAAATGATACGAAAAACCGTCAGAAATTCAATTTACAGTTTCAGTATGTAGTTCCTAAAAAACTGTAGACAAACTCGGTGAAGTCGAGTTTGTCTACAGTTTTAACCAACAGCATGCTACTGACGGTTTTTTTTACTCTGTTTTATAAGAAGACTTTGAATGAAACTCAATAACAATGATCCGATTAAAGCTCCCCAAAATGAATGTATTACAAAGCCACTGACGGCATAGGAAGTGATTTGAAACGTGAAGGCATTGATAATGAAAGAAAACAACCCGAACGTCAGGATGGTGATTGGCAATGTGATAAGCAGGAGAATGGGTCTAACCAGCAAGTTCATGATCGATAATATAAAAACCGCCAGCAAGGCTGTTCCGTAAGATTTAATCGTGATGGAGTCGAGAAGCCAGTCAATAACGAGCAATACCAGCCCGTTGATAAGAAAACGCATTATTATGTTCATGAATAACTCCTCCTGAAGGCACTTTACTACAAGTCATTATACTAAAATTTCATGAATTTCAGTAATATGTTTGCAGAATTGTCACAAAAAAAGAGGAAAGCTATGTATTTCCCCAGAGTTGAAAGGACCTAAGGGTCCAGTAGATTTCAGAAACCCGCTCCCTTTCCGTCGACTGTCTGCCAAGCCTCATCAAGCAAGCGCCTGTGGGGTCTCGGCTAGTCAGTTATTCGACAGGAGTGTCGAAATTTCTTCAGGCTTCATCCGATATAAAAAGTAAACCATGAAGGGGAAGCAAGTCTTGTTTTAAAAACACCGTTCGTCTACATTCTTTTCATTTAAAAAGGTCCAGTTGATTTCAGAAACCTGTCCCTTTCCGCCGAAAGAATCACCATTTGTCTGCAAAATGCACCCATTAGGTTCTATTTAGTTGTGGGCAATGATCTTTTCGAATTCACTTAATTCCAATGTGTTTTTCAATTTAGGGTTGGTGTTTAAGGAAAGCAGGGCACTTTCGATGAGAAAGATTCGCGGTTCAGCGTTTTGTAATAATTCCTCTTGGATAAAGTGAATCAATTTTAAGTTTTTGACACGTTCCGCTTCATCATCTTGGCATAGCCTCAAGATCATCTTTTTTAGGCCATTGGCAGAGTGCAGGAGTGCTGTATGAAAATCCTGCTGTGTATGGAAGCACTCGGGCAGCCATTGCTTGATGAGATCGGGTTCCAAAAGCTGTGCTTTTGACGAGCTGACATCTTCGAAAATCGATTTAATCCTATCTACACAATAACGGATAATTTCAGTAGGGTTGAAATCGGGCTCTTTAGCCAAGGCATTAAAATGAACCGTTTGGTGCATCATCCCCGAGTATAGAATGGCACAGTCCAAAATATAAGGTTTTTTATCAGCACCGAAAATGTCCAGAAACCGTTTGGATAGCCAATGGATATGCTGGAATTTAGCATGTGTTATGAAGTTCTTAAGTTCTGTATCATTTGAAATCATTACTTCTTCATATAAGAAAAAGATTTTATTGTTTTTGTTGGAGTGCATTTGTAATTCGGATTGTTTGATGAATATTTCAATATCTGCAAGGTTTTGCCCAATCAGCAATTCATTCCGCTCTTTTTCGAATTTTTCTTGCGAATTCAGGAAGACTGCCTTAAGCAATTCGCTTTTTGAAGAAAAATAGTTATAAAATGTTCCTTTTGAAATGCCGCTATAATCTAAAATATCCTGGATGGAAGTGGCTTGATAACCCTTTTCAATAAATAATTGGTGTGCATATTTAACTACCAGTTGTTTGCGCTCATTCATATATATCACCCTTACTCTTATTGGACGGTCATTTTAACGTAATAGTATCTTATTTTCTATACGAACACAAACCAGTATGTTTACAATTTCTCCAGCGAAATAAGGGGGAAGGCCTTTTGTTTCAGTCCAATTATGAAGAGTCCTGCTGTAGTTGAGGTTCACAAAAGCAATGAAGCATTCAGTTTCTGCCTCCTTCTATCCGTCATGTAAATAAAGCTTGATGAAGTGAACAAAGTCACAGGTGATCACTTCGGTTTGTTATAAAATAAATAGAAGGAAATAGGTAAGTAGCGCAAAGTATCCATGAATATTCGTGGCCATTCTCGATTACTACCCCATTGGTAGGAGAAATGATAAAATCACTTGTCATGAAGGAATATTGGGTATAAGGGTCGTATACCATTATTAGGAATTCTAATATGTCGATAAGTTGTTATATCGGCGTTTATATATTTTAAGTTATCCGCATTATGGTAAAAGTTGAAGTCATTATATCAACGGGAAAATAATGAATTGATTATTATATTAAAATTATTATAAATAAGTATTGATTTTTTTCTGAGAAGCGTTATCATTATATACATAAATATTAACGAAAAGGTGGTTCAATTATGTCGAATAAGAAAAACCTTACTACAAGCTGGGGAGCGCCAGTTGGAGATAATCAAAACTCGATTACTGCCGGAGAACGCGGCCCGGTACTCATTCAAGATGTACACTTATTGGAAAAGCTAGCCCACTTCAACCGTGAACGTGTGCCTGAACGTGTAGTTCATGCGAAGGGTGCCGGTGCATTCGGAACTTTCGAAGTAACGAACGACCTTTCTCAGTACACGAAAGCTAAACTTTTCAATGGTGTGGGAAAAAAGACAGATCTTTTTATCCGTTTCTCCACAGTTGCAGGTGAATTGGGTTCTGCTGATACAGTCCGTGACCCGCGTGGATTTGCTGTTAAATTCTACACGGAAGAAGGAAACTACGATATCGTCGGTAATAATACGCCTGTATTCTTTATTCGCGATGCGATTAAATTCCCTGATTTCATTCATACACAAAAAAGAGATCCTAGAACACATTTGAAAAACCCTACGGCTGTTTGGGATTTCTGGTCACATTCACCAGAATCTTTGCACCAAGTGACGATCCTGATGTCCGACCGGGGCATTCCTGCTACACTTCGTCATACACATGGTTTCGGAAGCCACACATTTAAATGGGTGAATGCTGAAGGACAAGGCGTATGGGTGAAATACCACTTCAAAACAGAACAGGGCATCAAAAACCTTGATGTGGATCTAGCTGCAAAACTAGCAGGTGAAAACCCTGATTACCATACGGAAGATCTTTTCAATGCGATTGAAAAAGGGGACTTCCCTGCATGGAAATTATATGTTCAGATCATGCCTCTGGAAGATGCGGATACGTACCGTTTCGATCCATTCGATGTGACGAAGGTATGGTCTCAAAAAGATTATCCGTTGATCGAGCTTGGCCGGATGGTATTGAACAGAAATCCTGAAAACTACTTTGCTGAAGTAGAGCAAGCCACGTTCTCACCAGGAACATTCGTACCGGGAATTGAAGCTTCCCCAGACAAGATGCTTCAAGGACGTCTATTCGCATATGGAGATGCACACCGTTACCGTGTGGGCTCGAATCACAACCAGCTTCCGGTTAACCGTCCGAAAGTGGAAGCGAATAACTATCAGCGTGATGGCTTCATGCGTGCTGATGACAATGGCAAGGGATCTGTTTATTATGAGCCGAATAGTTTTAGTGGCCCTGCCGAATCAACGGAAAATAAAGTGACTCCTTTCGAGGTGACTGGGCAAGCTGCACAAGTCGGTCATAATAGCGATGATCACTACACTCAAGCAGGCGACTTATACCGTCTATTAAGTGCCGAAGAGAAAACTCGCCTTGTTGACACGATCGTGGGCGCAATGAAACCTGTCGAATTGGAGGAAATCAAGCTTCGTCAAATCGGTCATTTTTACAAAGCCGATCCAGAATACGGAACGCGCATAGCCGAAGGTTTAGGTTTGCCTGTACCGCAAGAAGCGTAAAATATGGGACTCTCAATCTATTAAATGAAAACAGGCATCCATTCATGAATGGGTGCCTGTTTTGTTTGTTTATGGAAGGCTCCGTTATATAAATGGCACCCGACAAGTTCGGTAAGAATATATAGTTATAAATGTTTGTAAGGAAGTCAGGCTGTCAGATTAATTGGGGGCCAGTTACTTAAATTATAAAGGGTGGAATTTATGACTAGTAAAAAGAATCGGGTGTTAGTAGGCAGTCCAATTTACCAGAAACCAGATATTTTACAAAAGTTCCTGCTCTCACTTAAAAGGTTGGATGTGGAGGGACTGGAGCTTGGCATTTTCTTCATTGATGACAATGATGATGAGCGATCAAGCAAAATGCTCGAGGATTTCGGTCAGGAACTGAACAATGTCAAAATACTGGCATCCAATCAAAGCGATGTATATGTGTGTAATGGCACTACCCATTACTGGAATGAGAATCTGGTATGGAAGGTCGCTGATTTCAAAAATATGATGATCGAACACGCGATTAAGGAAGACTATGATTATTTATTTCTAATCGACTCGGACCTCCTGCTATACCCTTTGACCATCAAGCAGCTTATTTCTGCCAAAAAGGATATCATCTCTAATATTTTCTGGACAAAATGGCAGCCTGATGCCGAAGAACGTCCCCAAGTATGGTTATACGATGAATACACCCAATGGGAGATATCACGCGGTCAAGAGTTGGCGGACTCGGAGATCACCACACGTTATCAGTCGTACATCCGACAGATGAGAACACCTGGTGTTCATAAAGTTGGGGGCCTGGGTGCCTGTACACTCATAAGCCAAAAAGCATTGAAAGCAGGTGTGAATTTTAAAATGATTGAGAATCTATCATTTTGGGGTGAAGACCGGCATTTTTGCATCCGTGCGGCAGCCTTAGGGTTTTCCCTGTATGTTGATACCCACTTGCCTGCTTATCATATATACAGGGATTCGGACTTGGAGGGTGCGATGGAATTCCTTGATCGGACGGATAAGCGGGGAGCTTCACCTTCAGGGGCATCCCGTCCCAAATTAACGCTGAGCATGGTCATCAAAAATGAAAGTGACCGTTATCTAAGGAAGGTTTTAGAGGAAATTCGTGATTATATTGATGAAGCGGTGATTATTGATGATGGGAGCACGGACGATTCCGCAGAGGTTTGTTCAGAGGTATTGAAGGGGATACCGGTGCGTATCATCAGGAATGATGTCTCCAAGTTCTCCAATGAAATAGAACTTCGTAAACAACAATGGTCGGAGACGGTGAAGTCAAATCCCGAGTGGATTTTAAATCTTGACGCTGATGAAATGTTTGAAAAAAGATTCAAAGAGGTAGTCAGGCAGCTGATAAGTGATCAAGAAGTGGATGTATATTGCTTTCGGTTATATGATTTTTGGAATGAAACCCATTACAGGGAGGATGAACACTGGTGCGCTCACCGTTATTACCGGCCGTTCCTGGTCAGGTATCGGGAGGGGTTTGAATGCAAATGGAACGATAGGCCGCAGCATTGTGGGAGATTTGCAGAAAATGTCTTTGAATTGCCTCACAAGTTATCCGACATTCGCTTAAAGCATCTGGGCTGGGTCAAAGAAGAAGATCGGATGGCGAAATTCAAAAGATATCAGGAATTGGACCCTAAGGGGACGTATGGAAGTACTGAGCAATATTTCAGCATTCTGGATGATGCCCCCAATTTGGTTCGTTTTGAGGAGTGACTTTTCTATTGGTGAGGGTGCTTCGCGTTGGCAATAATTAAATCGAATCAGCATACATTTGGTTAAGAGGAGGTGCAGTATGGACGTTTTTGTGCGGCAAAATGATTCCTTGTGGTATTATAGCCAATTATTCAAGGTGAATTACCAACTTATCATTGATTCCAATAGTGGGATTGATCCACTTGCACTTATGATTGGCCAACAAATCAAAATTCCTGGCTTTACGACGACCAGTTATAATATTAAACAAGGTGATTCGTTATGGGCAATTGCCAAGTCACGTCATCTTACATTGGATGCCCTATTGTTGGTTAATCCCAATCTCAACCCGAATGCCCTGCAAGTTGGTCAGACAATTTCTGTGCCATTAAGAATTACGTGGAGGCTAATTCAAGGAAACAGGGAATATGATTATGAGACGATGATGACCGATGTAAGACGTTTGAAAACTATCTATCCATTTATTAAAACCTCCCCGATCGGTGACTCTGTGCTTAAAAGGGATATCCCTGAAGTTCAGATTGGAAATGGTAACAAACGAGTTCACTATAATGGTTCCTTTCATGCGAATGAGTGGATAACGACGCCTGTGATCATGATCTTTTTAAATGATTATTTACTCGCAATCACGAATCAGGCTGACATCCGCGGTCTATCCCTGTTTCCCTTTTATCAACAGACGATGCTGTCGATCGTCCCAATGGTGAATCCGGACGGAGTGGAGTTGGTTCTTAAAGGACCGCCTGCAGATGAGTCATTGAGACGACGACTCGTGGAATGGAATAATGGAAGTGAAGACTTCTCTGGCTGGAAAGCAAATATTAACGGGGTGGATCTGAATGATCAATTTCCCGCCAAATGGGAACTGGAAAAAGAACGCAATAATGTAACGGAGCCAGGTCCGGCAAATTATTCCGGGGAAGGCCCGCTTACACAGCCAGAAGCCATTGCAATGTCAGATTTGACAAGAAAACGTGATTTTGGCAAAGTCCTTGCATTCCATACCCAAGGAGAGGTCATTTATTGGGGGTTTGAAGGTTTGGAACCGCCTGAGTCGGAAACGATAGTCAATGAGTTTGCGAGGGTCAGTGGATATGAGCCTGTCAAATCCGCCAATAGTTACGCAGGGTATAAGGATTGGTTCATTCAGGATTGGCGCAGGCCGGGGTTTACCGTGGAGTTGGGCAAAGGAACGAATCCCCTCCCTATATCACAGTTCGATGAGATTTATCAGAAGTCGCTTGGGATTTTCTTGGCAGGGTTATATATGTGAATTTTGTCCAAATGAAAAAGCTCAACTCCGTTACCGTGGGGAAGAGCTTTTTAGTCTTATAAACTATTAGACTTGCAACGATGAGGGCTGCTGCAAAAAATAAGTAAAGTCATGCTTTACTTATCGATTGCATGATTGACACGCTTTTAGCCTGAAATTAACGGACATTCTCCATGTCCCAGTAATATTGCAGCCCTTACAAAAGGAATTCTAATCGTTTTACGGTAAGAAGTTTAACATCCTTAACGCTAGTATTGGCCCCACCTACGCCAGATACTGTGACGGCCACGCATGCCATCCAACCTAATTTCATTATAATAGAAAGCGCTTACATTTTCAAAAATAATCGTAATGCAAATTTCGACATGCATAAGTGTCCCTTATCAGTAAGAGGAGAACGGGCGTATTACTGATAAGGGCACGATAGGATTCAAGTTAATCTGCAATGAACTCCTGCAGCTTTTTTGTCAGGCCGCCACTGCCAAATTTAATGAACTTTGTCTTTCCAGCTTCTTGTGCCGGGGGAGCGGCAAACTTCAAAAAGGCTAAAAGGTTAATCCTTCGGTAAAGTATATGGTCAATGCCATATTGATAGAACCAATTATCGATTGCATTGTAAACTCCTCTATTCAGGGCATATTGCTGCCGGCACCATTCGAAAAATAATCTGTCAGGCAGATGGATGTACTTCATGTCCTCAAGGCGGCCATTTTTCTCCTCATTCAAAATAGGGAAAATGGGCCTTACCAATTTCTTTTGCATAGCGTATTTCCTCCCTTATTGAAAAAAACGAAAAGGCTCCCTACTCATGTTGAATAGGGAGCCTCCAGTGAACTGGTCAGCTGATATATTATCATTTAGCATAAAGCTTATTATTCATATTTGTCAAGTGTGTATTTTAAAAAACTTAAATGAAATACGTCTGTTTAATATTTTAGGTGCAATTTAAATGAAAATACGAATAAATATTTATGTTTATTCATTTATAGTTCGTATATAATGATTTTGAGGATACGGAGGAGGAGAGACTGAATGTATAAATCGAAAAAGATTTTATTATTGGGCTCGGGTGAATTGGGGAAAGAGGTCATAATTGAAGCGCAGAGACTGGGTGTGGAAACCGTTGCTGTAGACCGCTATGAACATGCCCCTGCCATGCAAGTCGCTCATCGCAGTTATGTGATCGATATGCTGGATGCGGAACAACTAAGGGGTATTGTGGAAAAAGAACAACCCGATTTGATTGTACCGGAAATCGAAGCCATCGCTACATCTGAATTAATCAAATTGGAAGAGGAAGGCTTTCATGTCATTCCGACGGCAAGAGCGGCTAAATTGACAATGGATCGTGAAGGAATCAGGAGGTTGGCTTCTGAAACCCTGGAGATTCCGACCGCAGCCTACAAATTCGCCGATACATATGAAGAATTTGTCCAAGCTGCCAAGGAAGTTGGATTTCCCAATGTCGTAAAACCGCTGATGAGTTCCTCAGGTAAGGGTCAAAGTGTGTGCCGCACGGAAGGTGACCTGGAGGATTGCTGGAGAATCGCGATGGAAGGCGGACGGGTTCAAAATGGACGGGTGATCATTGAGGAATTTATCCGTTTTGATTCGGAAATCACGCTGCTTACTGTCCGGGCCATAAATGGTACCATGTTTTGTGCCCCGATCGGTCACATTCAGCAGGGCGGAGATTATATTGAATCCTGGCAGCCGCATAATATGACAGAGGCCCAAATTAAGGAAGCGAAAAGAATTGCCCATGCCATTACGGATGAGCTTGGAGGGTACGGATTATTCGGGGTTGAGCTTTTCCTTTCAGGGGATAAAGTCTATTTCAGTGAAGTTTCCCCACGACCTCATGATACGGGGCTAGTGACTTTAGTGACTCAGAATTTATCGGAGTTTGCCTTGCATATTCGGGCGATTCTAGGATTTCCCATCCCGGAAATCACGCTGATCAGTCCAGGTGCCAGCCGTCCATTAAAAGCGAGGGATGAGTTATCGGAATATTCTATAGTCGGTGTTGAACAGGCTTTGGCTTTACCTAATACACAAGTGCGTCTTTTCGGAAAACCTGTTACAAAGGCAGGTAGAAGGGTCGCAGTCGCCCTGTCGACTGCCGATTCAATCGAGTTGGCGAGAGTGAATGCGGCCCGTGCTTTGGAATGTTTAGTTGTAGAGAAGTAGGATAGATTTTGTCTATAGTCTGACTCTAAAGCATCCTGATAGGGTGCTTTATTTTCTTTTCTCCACTGATTTTTAGCACTTTCAAATTCCTTACAAATCATCCTGATTTGAAGACATTGAATGAAAAGATCACTTACCCCCGCTCGTGGTAACTAAATCTTTTCACTTCTCCAACTCCTGTAAAAGGGCCTCACTACTGCTGATTTTCCTGAACAACCAACTACCCGCATAAAATTGGCCTGTCCCTTTACCTTGTCTTAACAATTATCCTGCTGCATTTTTACATAGCCTTGACATTGTGTTCATTTTCATCACCTATAGTTAAATTAAATAGAAAACAATTAAAGGGAGGCTATTCATTTGAATCGCACATGGAGTAAAAAGGTATTGCCCATCACATTGGCTTCAGCATTGGCATTTGGAGGTTTATCATGGTCCGCTGCGGATCGTGTTTCGGCAAAGGATAAGGCAAAAAAAGACCCGGAAATCAAGAACGTGATATTCATGATCGGTGACGGCATGGGTGTGTCCTATACCTCCGCTTACCGGTATTTAAAAGATAACCCTGGTACGAAGGTGGCAGAACGGACAGAGTTTGATAAATACCTGGTTGGCCAGCAGATGACTTACCCAGAAGACTCTGCACAAAATATAACGGATTCAGCTTCTGCCGCAACGGCAATGTCTGCCGGAGTGAAGACTTATAACGCTGCGATTGCAGTGGATAACGATAAATCTGAAGTCAAAACCGTATTGGAAGCAGCAAAGGAAAAAGGAAAAGCGACGGGATTGGTTGCCACTTCAGAAATCACTCATGCTACACCTGCATCTTTTGGCGCCCATGATGAAAATCGGAAAAACATGAATTCAATCGCAGACGATTATTATAATGAATTAATCAAGGGCAAACATAAAATTGACGTCCTATTGGGCGGTGGGAAGTCCAATTTTGTCCGGCCTGATGTCAATTTGGCGAAAGCTTTCGAAAAAGACGGTTACAGTTATGTGACTGATAAAAATCAAATGCTTAAGGATAAAAATGAACAGATCCTTGGTTTATTCGCCTCTGAAGGACTCCCGAAAATGATTGACCGCCCTAGTGAAACGCCTTCTTTGTCAGACATGACAAGTTCGGCGATCCAGCGCTTGAATAAAGACAAAGATGGATTCTTCCTCATGGTCGAGGGAAGCCAGATCGATTGGGCCGGACATGATAATGATATCGTAGGTGCAATGAGTGAAATGGAAGACTTTGAAAAAGCATACAAAGCGGCCATCGAATTTGCGAAGAAAGACAAACATACCCTAGTGGTGGCTACTGCGGATCACTCTACAGGAGGATTCTCGATCGGGGCAAAAGGAATATATAACTGGTATGGTGAACCGATCAAGGCAGCCAAACGCACCCCTGACTTCATGGCGGATGCCATCGTCAAAGGAGCCGATGTCGAAAAGACGTTAAAGCAATATATTAATCAAAATGAAGTGAAGCTAACTGACGCTGAAATCAAAACGGTAACAGAAGCTGCCAAATCAAAAAATGTGACGAACGTCGATAATGCCATCGAAGCCATATTCGACAATCGGACCAATACTGCATGGACTACCGGGGGACATACAGGTGAGGATGTTCCGGTCTACGCATATGGACCATATAAAGAACGTTTTGCAGGGCAGGTCGATAACACGGATCAAGCCAAAATCATCTTTGATCTATTAAAGAAGTAAAAACGCTTCAGGGAGGGATTCAATGAACAGACTGATGATTGGTGCCCTGTTATTAACCGCATTTGGTGCTCTTAATACACAACCAGCTTACAAAGAAGAAACGACAGCTAAAGAAAAAACAGAGGAAATTGCACGACCACTGGTAAAAGAGGATGTCTATGTTCCGAATCCACAGCTTCCTGATGATATAAAATTGAACCAGATCGGTCAGAACGTTTCCGATGCAAAAGGCGAATTGACTTTGAAGGCCTATAAAAAAGTGAATGAAACAGTGAATGTTGGCCCGATCGAGGTTAAAGTCAAAGAAATGAAAGTGATGCATGCCACTCCGGATTACAGCATGATTGATTTCTTCCACGGCTATACGCATGATGAGGATTTCGATATCGTAAAAATGAACGTGGAAATTAAAAACAATACGGATAAAAAAATCAAGTTTTCCCCAGTTGCCTTCCTTGAAACGAACAGTGGAGAACATCTGACATGGGAAGATGATATCTACTTGGAAGAACTTGCTGGTGAAATAGAAGGAAACGGTTCAAAAAGCGGAAACATTGGTTTCATTGTAAATGATGGGAACATAAAGGGCATATCCTTCATGACAAGCGATGCGGTGGATGAAGAAGAGGAAGTCCTTGCAAAAGGCAAGTCAGCTGAATTCGCTTTTTAAAGAATATGTATAAATGGCTTGGAAAAATAAAATACTAGAACAAGTGATGGGGATTACTATCACTGAACGGAATATCCAAATCCTAATGATGAGGTGACACAGAATGAGCTATAAAGATCAATTAGATCCACATTCTCAAAAGTTTCACCATAATTGGACAAGACCTAAGCGTTCAAATTCTCAAGTTAATGGCCATACGCAAGAATCACAAACGAACATTATACTAAGAAGCAATGCAAAGGCTCACAGGTGGTAACGGATATTTCCGACAAAGAAGGAGGCTCCCAGCGAGTCTTCTTCTTTATATTTAATCCAGAAAACCGATCAAGGCATACATGGCTTTTCACTCATAATTATGATACCATTTACCTTTAAGATTGAAGTGATGAGCTTGGCGTGAAACTGGAGTTTCGTTTCCGATTGAACGTTTCACTTTATACAAATAGAGGACGTGAATTGTAATGATTAAAATTGAAATCCCTGCAGCGGATATAAGCATCAAACAAAGAAAGCAAGTTATAGAAGGAGACGAACCTGTCATTCCTGAAATTTACGGGTTTATCGATTTTCATTTGATTCCCCGTGATAAAGGCGGCATCATCTTGTTTTACAATGAGAATGATGAACTGATTTTTGTCGGTAAGGCCCGTAAATTAAGACCAAGGGTCAAGAAGCATTTCGAGGATAATGTTTCTCCGATTAAAGAGCATCGTAATGAAGTCAAGAAAATTGACATTCTTTTAGTCGAAGACGCTATGGAACGGGAAATCTATGAAACGTACATGATCAATAAGCTTCATGCTAAATACAACGTCGACAAAGTGTTTTATAAATAAGAAGTACCTATGAAAAGCTGACTGCATATGCACTCAGCTTTTTTTGTGTGCAAACTTAAGTTTACATATGTCCAAAAATAATTTCATACATTTACAGCTGCTACATGCCAGGTTAACATTGTTGGTTTATATTTAGAGTATTCCAATACATTCTCAGGAGGAAGCTATTGAAGAAAATACTTTGTAAAAAGGTGTTAGTTATCTCGATCGGGACAGTGATTGCCTTTGGGAATTTAACGTGGTCCGTGTCACAAGCCTCAAAATTGGCGAAACAGAGAGAAATTGAAACTTTTGAACAAAAGACAGTAAAATCTTCAGGGTGGGAAATGGCGGAATAAGCATAGTGACGAATGACTTTTTTCTCGAATTGCAACAAAGAAAAAGAAAAATGTATTGGAAAATGAAACGTTGTGGATGATCAGCAGCTTGTCAAAAATACATTAAATGATATAACTCAATGGAGGTTCTTTACACAAGATGTTATGTGTGATTAGGCTTCCTTTTAATTTTTGTTTTAAGTTTCATGAAGAATGTCAGCACCGTTCATTTATCCGTCATTGCACCTGGAGCAGGATTGGAGCAATCGTGATTACATTTGTCAGCAAAAAGTATTCGGAGGCAATTTTAAAAAAACTTGCAAATAGTAATGATTACGTTTTATTATTAAAGGGTGTTTTTACTTGAGTGATAGCTTCGCCAATTAAATCGTAATGATTTTGATTTAAGGGAAGGTATCAGGTAAAGGAGTGGGAAGTGTGGAGATGAAGAAAATTCCGGTTACGGTATTGAGTGGATACCTTGGTGCGGGAAAGACGACGCTTTTGAATCATATTCTTGAAAATCGGAATGATCTGAAGGTTGCCGTCATCGTTAATGATATGAGTGAAATCAATATTGATGCTTCTCTGGTCAAGCAGGGAGGTTTTACCCGGACGGATGAAAAACTGGTGGAAATGCAGAATGGCTGCATTTGCTGTACGCTTCGTGAGGATTTGATGATTGAAGTGGAGAAATTGGCGAAACAAGGGGACATTGATTACATCGTGATTGAATCGACTGGGATAAGTGAACCGGTACCTGTAGCTCAAACCTTCTCGTATGTTGATGAAAGCATGGGAATTGATTTAGGGGAATATTGCCGGCTTGATACGATGGTTACCGTTGTTGATGGGCATAACTTTTGGCAAGACTTCACTTCAGGAGAAACACTCATTGACAGGATGCAGGCAGCTGATGCTGCGGATGGCAGGGAAGTGGTCGATCTATTAATAGATCAGATAGAGTTTGCCAATGTCATCCTGTTGAATAAAATCGATCTAATTGATGCTGACGCCGTTGAGGAATTGAAAGCGGTTCTTCAAAAAATGAATGCCGATGCGAGGATCATCGAAACAAACCATTCCAAGGTGCCGCTAAAGGAGGTATTGAATACACATTTATTTGATTTTGAAAAGGCAAGCCAAGGAGCCGGCTGGATAAAGGAATTGAATGAAGAGCATATTCCGGAGACCCTGGAGTACGGGATTTCTTCCTTCGTTTACAGAAAGAAAATACCCTTTCATCCCGAGAGGCTGATGGAGTGGTTGGAAAACTGGCCCGTACAAGTGGTAAGGGCAAAGGGCTTCCTTTGGCTGGCAACGAGAAATGATACGGCAGGCTTGCTATCGCAGGCAGGACCGTCATTAACTTTACAAGCAGCCGGTAAATGGATTGCAGCATACCCTGAGGAAGAACAACGCCGAATTTTAAAGGAGGCACCTGAATTATTGGAACGGTGGGATGCAGTATACGGTGACAGGATGACGGAGCTGGTGATGATTGGCATTCAAATGAATCAACATGAAATCGAAACTGAATTAGATCAATGCTTATTGACGGAAACTGAGTTGCAGCAGAATTGGTCTCTGTACGAAGATCGATTGCCTGCATTCACGGAAATCGTCCATTAAAAAACTTTAGGAGGAAACAAAAATGAGAGTGAACATTACTTTAGCATGCACAGAAACAGGGGACCGAAATTATATCACGACGAAGAACAAGCGGAATGACCCGGACAGGATCGAATTGAAAAAGTACTGCCCGCGATTGAAGAAACACACGCTTCACCGTGAAACGAAGTAATTTTAAGGTTTAAATCGGAATGATTATGTTTTATTGAAGAGAATGGATGTAAAAGGCGGGAAGTTCATGTTGGAATGGATCATAATTGGCGGAGGCATTCAAGGTATGACGATGGCTGCATTTTTACTTAAGTCAGGAAAAACGACGGTGGACCAGCTGGCGATTGTCGATAGAAATGAAGAACCATTGGCAAGATGGAAGCATTGTACGGAAGTCATTTCAATGCCATATTTACGTTCTCCATCCGTACACCATCTGGATGTGAATCCCTTCAGCCTGCAGAAATATGTGGAGAAGGCAGACTGGAAAAATAACTTTTACGGCCAATATAAGCGGCCATCCTTAAAATCCTTCAATGAACATTGTGTTCACTTGGCTGATGATTTATCCATTAAGCAGGCATGGGTGCAAGGGGAAGTCATCTCTGCCTGCAAAACGGGACAGAGCTGGGAAATCCAATTGCAGAACAAGCAACGGCTTGTGGGACAAAAACTTGTGATTTCAATTGGTATTGGCGAACAGCCTTATTGGCCTGATTGGGCACAGCAATTCAAACAAGAGCATGGTGGTCCCATTTACCACATATTCGATGAAAATATTCCGGAGCTGGCACAATTGCAAGGGCCCATCACGATCATTGGGGGCGGCATATCTTCTGTCCATCTAGCTTTAAAGCTAAGTAAAATCTATCCCCATGATGTAACGGTTCTGAAGCGGCATCATTTTAGAATTCATGATTTCGACAGTGATCCTGGTTGGTTGGGGCCGAAAAAACAGCGACCTTTCCGTGCTATAACCAGCTATCAAAAAAGACGCGAGACCATTATCCAGGCCCGTAATAAGGGATCCATCCCACCTGACTTACATAAAGCGTGTATGAATCAGGTTAAACAGGGATTATTGCGTGTAATGGATGTTGAGGTGATAAGCGCTGTGTGGAGGGACGGGCGTATCAGCCTCAGGGATAAAAACGAAAAGGTCATTCAAGAAACGGGGACGATCCTTTTAGCGACCGGCTTTAAGTCATCGATGCCAGGGAAGGATTGGCTGACGCCAGTCATCCGGTCGCATGATTTACGCTGCGCGGAATGTGGTTATCCAATCATTTCGCAGTCGTTGCAGTGGGGACCTGGTTTATATGTCACGGGTGCATTGGCTGAACTTGAAATGGGACCGATTTCCAGGAATATATCGGGAGCAAGACAGGCAGCGGAACGAATTGTGAACAGTTTATAGAATCTATAAAAAAATCTTTAAAAAAGGAGAATATAAATGGCGAAAAAATCCAAGGTGATAAAAGCACAAAAACAGTTGGCAATGGTCGAAAAGTATGCAGAACTTAGAAAGGAATTGAAAGAGAAAGGGGATTATGCCGCATTGGCCAAACTCCCTCGCGATTCCTCGCCGACAAGGGTCCACAATCGTTGTGGAGTAACGGGAAGGCCACGTGGATATATGCGCAAATTCAACATGTCACGTATCGTTTTTAGGGAGCTTGCTCATAAAGGGCAACTGCCGGGTATCAAAAAGTCAAGCTGGTGAAGCGGGGAGTATCAAATCATTCGTCAGAAAAGGAGCCCTTGTTAAAAACAAGGGCTCCTTTATCATTATAAAGTAGTGATGCTTACTTGACTGCTTTTAATGCTTGTTCAGATATATAGAAGTCTTTTCCGTTGTAAACGGTGATGGCATTTATTTCTTTTTGTTTAGTGGATTTAGGAGTATTGCTGATCACGATATTCTTATTTGCAGGCAACTCTACTTTTTGCTGCCCCTTTTTCGCTACGAAAACCGGGTTATTTGGGTCAGACACATCAATACGGGTTGAATATCCTTTTTTCTCAAAGGATTCTTTAGCATTCATGTATAGTTTGTTCGATAATTTTTGTAAATCAAAGCCCATGAATTCGGCCATTTTTTTAGCGAGGTCTGTATTCTCCACTAATCCAGTCGGTTTTGAAGGGCCATAAGAATACAGGAATACGTCTTCCCCTGTATGACCGCCTGTTGTAAAGCCAATGTTGGCACGGTTAGCAAGCAGCTTTGTCATTTCAGCACCTACGTTTTTAGAAGAGGTAAGTTTTGCTGTTTCTTCAGAAGTCAGATCATCAAGTCCATATAGTGCTGCAACTTCTTTTAGATTGGAATGATCTGGTTTCAACTTACTTAAGGCTCCTTCAACAGTCATCTTCGCTTTCTTTAATGGATCGATATAAGCTGATACGGGTGTTTCCGGGTATGAGGAGTTCGTGTTTACGTTACCCATTGTAATCCCGCTGTTCCCATGGTCCGTTACAGCAATGACCATAGTGTTTCCGTCATTTTTTGCAAACTTAAGGGCTTCGTTTACGGCATCATCAAAAGCTAAAGTATCACTAATCATTCCGATCGTGTCGTTTCCGTGAGCAGCCCAGTCAATCTTGCTTCCTTCAACAAATAAGAAGAAGCCATCTTTATCTTTTTTCAAGGTTTTAAGGGCTTTATTGGTCATTTCGGCTAAAGTGGGCTCACTTGGCTTTGTTGTTTCACGATCTAAATCATATGCTAGGGCACTTGGTGCAAAGCTTCCCCAAATTTTATTCGATTTAGAGTTTAATAGCTCGTCACGGGATTCAACAAAATCATATTTGTCTTTATCGAGCACTTCCAAAAGGTTTTCTCCATCAATTCTTGCATTTTTTGTTTTACCTGGTAAAAGGGATTCTTTGCCCCCTCCCAATACGACGTCAATCCCCTGATAAACCTGCTGTTCCGCAATATCCCCATAATTGCTTCGATGTGTCACGTGAGCGGAGAAGCCTGCAGGTGTAGCATGCTGGATTTCAGATGTAGAAATGATGCCAGTAGCCTTTCCGGCTTGTTTTGCACCCTCCAAAACGTTAGCTACTGGTTTATGGGCATTTTTCGTATTAACCGGATCGAGCCCTGGAGAATTAACGATGGATGGAAGGACACCGACAAATTTATCATTTGATTTATTTCCTGTCGCAAGGGCTGTCGCTGCAGGAGCTGAGTCCGTAATGGCCGATTCAGCTGAGTATGTACGCATGCCGCCAGACAGCATTTCGTCCATGGCTAGATTATCGCCTTTATACCACCTTGAAAGGGTTGTGGCTCCAGTGCTTGTCCCGTCCATCACCATCATGATGACGTTTGTTGGTTCTTTTTTCTTATCCTTTGCCTGAACATCTTCCTTCATGGTTGAAATGCCTAGTGATGATATGGCTACCGCTCCCGCTAACGTAATTCCTGCTACCTTTTTGCTCATTTTCCCCAAAATGCTTACCTCCAAAAATATAATTATTACATCTTAGGATAAATGCAGTGTATTAAGAAATTACTTCATTTAAGTAAAGAAATGGGCTTTATTTGTAAAAATTGTTAAACATTGACGAAGCGGCTTGTAAAGTGAACGTTAAAAAAGCAGAAGTCTTTAAGACTCTGCTTTTTACCTTTGGAAAAATTCAATCCACTCTTTTTCCGGTCCATATACGTAGAAATAGCGATAACCATTTGGAAGGGTGACTATCTCTTCATCAATCAGCTCAGTGTTATCCAAGTTTTTGATCCGGGCGTATTCTTCTTCGATATCATCCACGGTAATGGCAAAATGGTGGATCGTTGCCTCGGATGGCAGTGTGTCACTATATCCCTGAATCAATTCTATTTCTGTTTCGTCCGACTCTTCGTATCCCAGAAATGCCAGTTCGATTACCCCATTAGTATGTGTCATGCGTGCTTTTAATTTTAAATCCAGCACATCTTGATAAAAGGCGATGGATTTTTCAAGATCTTTTACAACGACGCCAATGTGATCGACCCTTTTCACAGCCAAGAAACCTTCCTCCTTCATATGTCCGGATGCAAATTGCTAATATTAGTATATATAAGATTATTCGAAATTAAATTACATTTTTATAGCCGTTTTTAGATAATTTTTTAAATGTTGTTAATTAAGGGAAAGTAGTGGTGAATAATAAAAAAATGACAAATGGCTTATGGGATAATATTTTTCTTCCATAATTTTTCTGGATTCTTTTCTTGTAAAGAATGGCATTCATCATTTTCCAGGGCAAAAATTTGTTTCTAAATGGAATAGCCGATATACTTATTGAAACAACTCCATTATTAATGGATAGGAAAGGAGAGGTAGTATGGGAAAAATTCGTGAAGGTGAAGTTTTCACCCTTACCGATGACAGCGATGAAGGCCATGAAGTTGAGGTTTTAGGATCATTGGATGTAGAAGGAACGGAATATGTAGCAGTAGGTTTGCTTGAAGATATTGAAGAGGATACAGATGAAGATATCGATATTTTCTTTTTCAGGGTCGAAGGTGAAGGTGAACTGCTCGATATCGAATCGGATGAAGAATTCGAAAAAGTATCATTGGCGTTTGAAGCGGCATTTGAAGCGAAAGAATGACAAGATAAAAGGCGGCACATTATGTGTCGCCTTTTTTTATGTATAAAGAAAGTATTGGCCCCGCCTTCGCCAAATACCATGATAGCCACGCGTGCTATCCAGCCTTACTTAAGTATAGGGTACTATTATTGATAGGACGTGTACGATATATGAATATTTTGTTAATAAACGGAGTATTTTTCCATATCCAAGACATAGGATAAAAATGGAGGTGATGGGATGGCCGTTGTTAAGCACACTGATGCCGATATTGCCTTATTGGCAAGATTGCTTAGGGCGGAAGGCGAGGGTGAAGGTGATCAAGGCATGTTGATGATCGGTAATGTAGGGGTCAATCGGATTAGGTCGAATTGTTCCGATTTCAAAGGATTGAGGACGATTCCAGATATGATTTATCAGGAGCATGCCTTTGAAGCTGTACAGAAGGGGTATTTTTATCAGCGGGCAAGGGATAGGGAAAAAAGGCTTGCGCGCAGGAGCGTAGGTGGTGAAAGGCTATGGCCCTCTAAATTTAGCCTATGGTACTTCAGGCCACCGGGAGATTGTCCGGCAACCTGGTATAATCAGCCCCTGGTTGGGCGTTTTAAGCTTCATTGCTTTTATGAACCAACAGGTACAGAATGTCCGAACATTTATAATACATTTTAAGGAGGAGGCTGAACCTTATGGAGGTTTGGCCTCTTTGTGCATCAGTCTTTACTAGGAAAAATCAAATGATAAAACTGGCAAATGATTTACTGATAATGTAAAATTGAGACTGTAAATTTCCGGATAAGAAAGGAATAAAAAATTGATGAGTAAAAGGCTTATTAATTATGGACAAGGGCAAATGGGAATACAGCCGGAGGATAGTACCGAGAAATTTAAATCTTTCATGGAGAATAACCCGGACGCCATTTCCATTATTGATCTGGAAGGAAATACCCTTCAGGTGAATGCGGCTTTTGAAGAGTTTTTCGGTTGGACGAATGATGAGCTCATTGGCATGCCGTTTCCTATTATTCCTGATTTCTTGAAGGAATCAGTCAATGAATTGCATGACCAGATTAAGGCAGGGGTACAAAAGAAAGGCTTTGAAACGGTCAGGTTAAGGAAGGATGGCCAGTTAATCGATGTAAGCATCTCCCTGTTCAATATTCGGGATGATGAAAATGAGCCGTGCGCCCTGGTTTTCGTTTATCGGGATATCACGAATCAAAAACTTGCTGAAGCTGCCTTGAAGGAAAGTGAGCAAAGGTATCGCAGTTTAGTGGAGGTGTCACCTGAAGCGATTTTTGTACATCGCAATGGGATCATCGAGTATATGAATCCCATGGGGGCGAAAATGCTTGGGATGGATAGTGTGGAGGATATTATCGGTAAATCGGTTTTTCAGTTCGTTCACCTGGAGTCCCGGGAAAGTGTACAAAAAAGAATCGATATCATGAGGGATGATCATCAGGCGGTTGGTTTACTGGAACAAAAATTCATTCGACTTGACGGACAAGTATTTTATGGAGAAACACTCGGTCTTCCGATTATTTATAAAGGTCAGCCGGCCATACAGGTATTCTGCAGGGATATTACCGAGCGTAAAAAGACCGATGAGCTGCTCTGTAAATCCAATATGTTATCAGCGGTAGGACAGATGGCTGCAGGCATCGCGCACGAATTAAGAAATCCATTAACTACGGTCAAAGGATTTTTACAATTATTAAGGGAAAATCCTGAGCAAAAGGACTATCTTGAAATGACGGTCAGCGAAGTTGAAAAGATCGAAACCCTGGCCAATGAATTTTTAAGTTTAGCAGAGCCTGAAGCGAAGGTTTGTGAATACATCCAGCTTAACGATATATTGGATAGTGTGATTACATTAGCCGAGTTACAAGCGATATTGAATGATGTTGAATTCATCAAGGAATATAATACGGATTCGGCATCTGTCTTTGGCGAACCGAATCAGTTAAAACAAGTATTCACGAATGTCGTCAATAATGCGTTAGAAGCCATGCCGAATGGCGGCAAACTCCATATACAGTTACACCATGGAGGAGACTCTGCAATGATCCGATTCATTGATTCAGGCTGCGGAATCTCAAGTGAGCGTATGCAGCATTTAGGGCAGCCATTTTATAGCACCT
This sequence comes from Peribacillus aracenensis, assembly GCF_025175645.1. NCBI lineage: Bacteria > Bacillati > Bacillota > Bacilli > Caryophanales > Bacillaceae > Peribacillus > Peribacillus aracenensis. Next base: position 42,643 of record NZ_JANZMJ010000008.1, on the reverse strand, counting down.
CTGAAAAAGGAACGGGGTTTGGGCTCATGGTCAGTACTAAAATCATCCATGAGCATAATGGGGAAATTCATTTCAGCAGCGAAGTGGGAAAAGGGACGATTGTAGAGATCAGACTCCCTATAAATGAAAGTTCACATTGAAAGTGACGAGAAGCCATGCTCTCGTCACTTTTTTGGTTTATAGCTTAACGATCGTTCTGCCTCTTGCTTCCCCTTTTAATAGGGTAGGAAGGACGTCAGGCAATTCATTAAGTGTAATTTCCTGTTGAACGAGCTGTTCTAAATGCTCGAGTTTAAAGTCATTGGCAAGGCGATGCCATACTTTCAATCTTGTTTCCATCGGGCAATTGACCGAATCGATCCCAAGTAGATTAACCCCTCTTAGGATGAATGGAAAGACGGTGGCAGGAAGGCTTGTACCAGCTGTCAACCCACTGACCGCCACAGCTCCGCCATACTTGATTTGGCTAAGGACTGAAGCTAACGGTTCGCCGCCGACGGGATCTACCGCCCCGCTCCACTTCTGTTTGCCCAGTGCCCGCAGCTTGCCATCATATACTTCTTCACGCGATACGATGGTCGCCGCACCGATTTCCTTCAAATATTTATGTTCCGATTCTTTTCCTGTACTCGCCTCAACGGAATAGCCAAGTTTGGAAAGGATCGAGACTGCAAAACTGCCGACTCCGCCAGTTGCACCAGTGACAAGTACGCTCCCTTGCCCAGGGGCGAGGTTATTTTCTTCCAGTCGCAGAACCGATAAGGCTGCAGTGAAACCGGCCGTTCCGATGATCATGGCCTCTTTCATTGTAAGGCCATCAGGAAGCGGGACGATCCACTCTGCAGGAACACGGGCAAATTGACTATAGCCCCCTGATTGGGAAACGCCAATCCCGTAGGAGGTCGCAATGACTTCGTCTCCTTCTTTAAAGCGGGAATCCGCAGATGAAACGACAACACCAGCCATGTCTATTCCCGGAACGATCGGATAGCTGCTGACAATGTTTCCATTTGGAATTGCTGCAAGGCTGTCTTTATAGTTCACACCGGAATAATGAACACGGATGAGCACTTCGCCTTGAGGTAGATCATCAAGAGATAGTTGCTGAATGTTAACGGTGAATTGATCATCTTGCTTGTTCACGACCAATGCATCAAATTGCTGTATCATGGTTCGTTCCCCCTTAAAAATAATGATTCTACCCCATTATAAAAGAAAAAATATAGGAATGTATAATGATACAATTCGAAATAATAGCGCTCGCTTTTCTTTCTGCTTCTAAAAATGGTACTATTAGATTTGATTCAGTTCATATTAAAGGAGATGTTTAACATGGCTAAAAAAGGATACATACTTATGGAAAATGGAGAAAAAATCGAATTCGACCTTTTCCCGAACGAAGCACCGAACACAGTGGCTAACTTCGAAAACTTGGCTAACACAGGATTTTATAATGGCGTAGTCTTTCACCGTGTAATCCCTGGTTTCGTAAGCCAAGGCGGAGATCCAACAGGTACAGGTGCAGGCGGAAGCGGCAAGCAAATCAAATGTGAAACAGAAGGAAACCCTCATAAACATGAGGCAGGAAGCCTATCGATGGCACATGCCGGAAAAGACACAGGCTCAAGCCAATTCTTTATCGTGCATGAACCACAACCGCATCTTAACGGTGTTCACACAGTATTCGGTAAAGTGACATCTGGACTTGAAACAGCCAAAGCTATGAAAAATGGCGACAAAATGGAAAAAGTCGAAGTTTTTGACGCTGAATGATGAAAGCGAAAAGAGGGGGCATTATGCTCCCTCTTTCTTTTTGCACTGTTCATGAGTGGAAACAGGGGAATGTAGAGTCATTTTGGCGTCATGCTTTCAGTGAAATGATATTCGACCTCTGTCAAGGTTTCCGAAATGGCCCATAATCTTTTCGAGATTTCTTCATTATATAAGGAATCGATGATATCATCTTTTCTCGGAAAGCCTTTCCTGCTCTTCTTTCCATCGGGTCCGATATACTCCCCGCCTGTTAATGTAGGTTCCGTTGCGGCATAAAGGGTAGGCAATGCTCCCATACTCGCCGGCTGGGTGATGGTTTTCGAAAGAAAATGCACGAATCTATTTACGGGTTTGCCAGATCCGCGAGACATGAGATTAGTATGGGAAAGGCCCGGATGACAGGCGATGCTGATCGGGTTTGCATCATGCTGGTTGAATTTATTCTGTAATTCGCGGGCGAAGAGTAGATTCGCCAGCTTGCTTTGCCCATAGTATTTCATTGGTTTATAACCGCTTTCACCATTTAGGTTTTCGAAGTCTATATATCCATTGATGGCGGCCAAGCTGCTCAATGTGACCACCCGCGATCTTGGCGTAGAAAGGATACGCGGAAGAAGGAGGCCTGTCAAAGCAAAATGACCGAGATGATTGCTGCCGAATTGCAGCTCGAAACCATCTTTCGTCTTACTGTATGGCGGAATCATCACACCTGCGTTATTGATGAGGACGGACAGAGAGTCATAGTTTTCCTGAAAGGAATCAGCAAAATGCCGAATGCTGCTTAAATCACTTAAATCCAGCTGCATCACGTGTACATTCGCCTTAGGATGGACCGATAAGATTCTATCGACTGCCTTTTCACCTTTTGAAGCATTCCGGACTGCAAGGATGATCTCTGCCCCCTTACCGGCCAGTGCAAAAGCCGTTTCGAAGCCAATTCCACTATTTGCACCAGTAATCACAATGGTTTGCCCCGATACATCTGCCATTTCTTCGCCATTCCACTTTTCAATCATCCAATCACACCTTCCCATCGGTCTATACCTATCATATACCCAAATAATTCCTATATGTCACATTCTGTGGCGGGAACATGTGCTGTATTCTATTTTTTAAAAAAGCTCTTTTTGTAAAGATTGTCGTTTTTAAAACGAAACGATTTATGGTTGATTGGAGCGGAAGTGCGAGACTTCTGCGGGAGCAGCGGGACAGGTGAGACCCACAGGCGTTTACGCCGAGGAGGCTCACCGCCCGCCCCGCGGAAAGCGAGCATCTGGAGGGGAAATCAACCACACCGCATTACTTGGTAAATAGCAATAAAGTACGCGAAAACAGCCTTTAAAAGAATTAGCCGCCCATTAAATAATCCATTATATTTTTCAAAATCAGAATGACGGTTACTATGATGAATAATACCCTTACATATGCCACACCCTTCTTAATGGCGAATTTAGATCCGGCCAATGCACCTGCTATCATGGAGATCCCCATCGGTATTCCGTAGGAAAAGTTGACGGTATCAAGGAATATGAACATGATCAGTGCTGCCAGATTGCTTCCAAAGTTCAAAAATTTTGCATTTCCTGCAGAGTGCAAAAAATCAAAGCCAATCATTAAAAAGGCAAAGAGAATGAAAGATCCCGTTCCAGCGCCCAAAAACCCATCATAAAAACCAATGGCAAATATAGCGAACGCAAATAGTGCAGCCTTTTGCCATGTTAGTTTATGGTAAGTCGATTTCTGTCCCCACTCCTTTTTAAAAAAGGTATAAATGGCAATAGCTATTAATAGAACCAAGATCATTGGCTTTAATAATTCAGGCGAGACGAAATTAACAACCCAAGCGCCCAGCAGGGAACCTATGAAAATCAGTGGGAAAAGTTTGGATACCAATCGAAAATCAACCTTACCTGAGCGAATGAAGGCAATGGTGCTTGTTAAAGACCCCATGGAACTTGCTAACTTATTCGTTGCGATCGCTTGAGAGGGGGGAAGTCCAGAAAATAATAAAGCGGGTATGGAAATCAGGCCTCCGCCGCCTACCACAGAATCAATGAATGCTGCCAAAAATCCGAAAAACATCAGCAGCAAGAGTGTTGAAATTTGTATATCCTCCATCCAAGAAGCCTCCGTATCAATGGCATTATGGCTGAAATGCTTGTTATGCAGAAGCCATAATCCAAAGTTTTCTATTAGTCACTATTTAGATAGTAACTAATAAAACCCATTCTGTAAATGAGAATATTATGAGTCATACCTTTTGAAATCGAATAGATTTCGATAAGAGATTTGGTATGATAGGCATATAACTTACTAAAAGCACTAGGAGGTACTATGCAAGATATCATTCAAAAACTACAGTCTCTCGGGTTTAGTCAATATGAAGCAAAGGCTTATGTTTCTTTGGTTCGCCAAGGTCCAACCAGTGCCTATCAAGTAAGCAAGGAATCAGGAATTCCCAGGGCCCGCATCTATGAGATATTAAACGGACTGCAAGAAGAGGGAATCGTCTTAAAAGAGGAAATCAATGACTCGATAAAATATTCACCGCTACCAGTCGATGTGTTTTTGGAGTCGGTTCAATCAAAATGGAACAATACCTATCAATCCATCAGCCATACACTAAAACAATTCGAGAAAATCGAACCGATGTCCGATAATCGTGTAATGACGCTTAAGGGGGAAGGGCATATCCTTTCCTTTTGCCGTACTCTGATTCACAAAGCCGAGAAAAGGGTGGTGGTTTCCTTATGGGACGAGATGTATGGAAAACTTGAAACAGAGCTAAAGGGGGCTGCCGCGCATTGCACTCTCAAGGGGATTGCCTTTCATGTTGAAAAACCATTATCAGGTATAGACATACATCGCAAAACAAGTTATGTGGAAAATATCGGAGAAAACAAATGGTTCATCTTATCCATTGATGGCAAGGAGACGATTTACGGCCCTTCTCCCGAAACGAGAGAAACGGCGTTCTACACAGATGATCCCATTCATATCAATTTTCTCGAAAACTACATTTGGCATGATATCCTCGTTAACCGCTTGGTTAAAAAGAATGAAGAAGATACCGAGAATTGGATTTCAATTGAAAGAGACCGGTTTTTCTCCCTATAGAAGAAAGCTGATAGCCCCTTTGCAGGGGGGCTATCAGCTTTTTTATTTTTGTATCAAAAGTCATTCGGATAAAAGGGTTTTAGGAAATCTGATGGCCGTGGGCAAACTGGATTTATCCCGATAAGATCTGTAAGACACAATCGGATGATCATGGGCTTGAACATCCAACTGAAGAATCTGTGAGCTTTTCATTTCCAAATAGTACGTAACGCCTTCTTTTTGTAAATGATAAAAAGAAAAGGGAATCCCTAAAAGGTTTTTCCTGATTAGTTTTGTTTCAGGCTGATTGATGATGTGCTCACTCAATTCCGCTATCGTAACAGAGGTTGTTCCTGTAATGGCCGTTATTTTTTCTTTTGCATAATCGACTGCATGACTGAAGGTACCGGCAATATTCTTCAAGATTCCGTTCATGGGGGCATCTCCTTTTAATTAGGCTATGTTTGTAGTATGGTACCTGGCTAATGCTTTATGCAAAAAATACGCGTAGATGATATAGAATTGCCACTTTATGAACATGATTAAGAAGTGTGCAATGAAATCAAAAAAAGCAATCAAGGAAGGACAGGGAAAATGTCAATGAAGGTCAAAGCATGAAGAATAAAAAAATGTATATGGGCCTGCTTTTCATCACAATCCTCGCTTTTTCAATATGGTTCATTCAGTTGAATATCGAAGTGAACTCAAGAGCGGAAAAAGGGAAAGACGCCGAAGCGGATAGTCATGAGAAAGTAGAAAAATTGCTAAAAAAAATGACACTTGAAGAAAAAATCGGACAGCTTATGATGGTCGGTTTCAAGGGAACTGAAAAGGGCAATGAAATCACGGAGCTTATCGAACAAAAACATATAGGAGGCGTCATTTATTTTGACCGCAATATGAAATCCCCTAAACAAGTGGCTAGATTATCCAACTCGCTTCAGCAAACGGCCAATCAAAGTACACATTCGCTTCCATTGATGGTGGCCATCGATCAGGAAGGCGGGGACATCATCAGGATGAAGGAAAGGGTATCGCCCCTCCCTGCGCAACAGGATCTTGGAAAAAATGCCTCTATTGAAGACATGTACAAGGTGGCCAAATTGAATGGAACAGAACTTGGATCCATGGGGGTCAACATTAATTTCGCCCCTGTACTAGATCTATCGCGAACGGATAAGCGTTCATTGGGGCAAGATCCCAAAAAGGTCTATCAATACGGAAAGAAAGCCATTCAAGGCTTGAATGATGCATCGATAACTGGTGCATTGAAGCACTTTCCTGGAAACGGCCGCAGCGAAATCGATCCGCATGTCGAAACATCTTCCGTTGAGGCAAACCAACTTGATCTGGAAAATTCGGATATTTATCCTTTCAAGCAAATCATAAGTGAAATGGATAACCAAAAGTTTTTCGTGATGGTGACCCACATTAAATATCCAGCCTATGATAAAGAAAAACCAGCAAGCCTATCTAACATCATCATAGAAGACCTGCTTCGGGGAAAACTCAAATATGAAGGGATTGTCGTTACCGACGATTTGGAAATGGGTGCTGTGAACAAGTATTACTCCTATGAAGAGATGGGGAAGCAGGCAATCCTTGCAGGAGCTGATTTATTACTTGTCTGTCATGAATACTCCCATGAGCTTGAAGTATATAACGGATTGCTGCAAGCGGTAAAAGCAGGGGAAGTTCCAATGGATAGAATTAACGAGTCAGTGAAAAGAGTGCTGACATATAAACTTTACAATATGAAGCAAATGAAAGCTGACCCGGATCAAGCTGAAAAAGTAGTGGGAAATCCAGAAAGCATAAAGTATATCGAAAGTCTGGGCGATGATGAATAAGAGCGAAGCCACTCTCTCAAAAGGGTGGCTTTTGTTTAAATCAGCTGATAGAGGGAATACTATATATGACTAACTTGAAGGAGGAAACTAACATGCCATCAAACAAAATGCTTGGAACCGTCCTGATAGGAGCAGCCGCATTTTTAATGCGCAATAAGAAAACCCGTGAAAAAACCATGAGTCAAATAAAGTCCCTAGCCACACCGGAAACCATCGATAAGGTTAAGGGCCAATTCCAATCAATAACCAAAACAAAATCAAGTAATCCATCCGTACGTTAAGGTGAAATAACCCATTAAAAGTTTTAATGGGACAAGACTGTAAATTAGAGAAAAACTAGTTTACAGTTTTTTTTTCTTGAAAAAATTCCAGTTGATCCGCTCCCGTTCCGCCGAGTCTGCCAAGCCTCATCAAAGCAAGCGTCTGGCTTGGCTAGTCAGTTATTCGTCAGGGGTTCGCACATAGAGGGTTCATTCGTATAATAAAATCATGGTTCGGGGTGAGAGCATTTCGAACTTCTTTTGTCATCAAACTGTCCCCGCTAAAATGGGGTTTTTTTAATTGCTTAATATCCAGCAGTAAAAGGAAAAGCACCCGTTTCTTTAGAGGACCTTGGAAAGGTCTTCTAAAGTACAAGTGCTTTCATGAATGGTCAATGATCATTCAGCTTCATCTTCACCGTCATCTTCTTTGTTGAACCAAAGCGGATCCTCATTATCGACTTCACCATTATAATTAATCAGGATTTCTTCTCCTGCTTTTATGTCGGTGTAAGCAAAGAAATCAAACGTATGATTCTTGAAGTTTATGTCATACGTAGCGTTGGGTGTATAAGAATGATTAAACAGCATGCCATAACCTAAAAGCATGGCAGTATGGTTAATTCCATATTCAAACGCATAATCAGCCAGCAATGTTTTCTCTATGAAAACATGCTCCTCGTTCGGATAAGCAATGACAGGTGCCTCATGCAAAAGCTCACCTTTTTTAATGTCTCGTGTTGCGAATACGCCTCTATTGAACTCACCATCACTGAGTGTGGAAGTTTTAACTTCAATCATGTTCGTCACCTACTTGTTCTATTCAATATAGTCCAGATCATCTAAGCTTGACAGTTAATAAGAAGAAAAGCAACTATTTTACGGAATTAATCAATTTTAACAAACGGCATGATTGTTTTTTATTGCGGATCTACCGGTACCGTGGGACGGAATTCTTCACATGAGGAACGAAAAAAGGTAGCGAACGGCTGAAGTAATCGGGATAGCCCCGTATATCCATTCCAATAAAAAAACACCTCCGCTAGAAGACAAGCTAGGGAGGTGTCGGTCATATAGGTAAATCTCTTAATTCACACCGACAGCTGTAAAGGCATTTTTGACAGCTGTGACTTCTGCACTGCTAGAACCGTATAAATCAGAGGCCGCTTGTACGACTGCCGCTTTGGCTTGTGAAAATGTCGACGAGGAAGTTAAATAAACCGTGTTTGCCCGGTAAAAGATGGTTCCCAGTTTATCGATGCCAATCCCGGATACGCTCACGCCGTGGTGAGTTCCGCCTGCAGAAATCAAATAGGCCGCCTTATTGATGATTCCGCTGTTCGTATGGACTCCGCCGTTATCACCCGTACCCGTATAGCGGTTCGAATAATGGTCAGGGTCACCATTCAATGTAGGATTAGCCATTGAACGAAGTGCATCACCGGAAATGTTAGGTGTGTAAATATCTTCGCCAATCAAATAATCGGCTTTGTCACTTTGATTCTTGAATTCCACGACCGTCCCAAAAATATCAGAAATCGCTTCATTCAAAGCACCGGATTCATTCTGATAGGTAAGGTTCGATTCCGAGGAAGTCACGGCATGCGTCAGTTCATGTGCAACAACATCCAGACCGCCCGACAGTGGGATGAACGTCGTGCCATCTCCATCACCGTAAACCATCTGGGTGCCATCCCAGAATGCATTATTATATCTTGAGCCATAATGAACGGTCGATTTCAGGCTGGTTCCATTTCCATCATAAGAGTTCCGTCCAAACGTGGATTTATAATAATCATAGGTTTTACCTGCATAATTATGGGCATCAACCGCAGCTTTATCGGTAGAAGTAGTGAAAGCATTTGTCTTGTTGGAAAAGAGTGTACCAGGCAATGTTGAACGGTTATTGGCATTATAAGTATAGATGCCTTTCCCGCGTGTATTGTCCTGTAAATAGTATTGGCCGTTGGATAAGGTAGTGTTCAATGACACGGTATTGTTTAAGACGCCGGTGCCCGTTCCGACGGAATTGGTCCCCGTCACTTCATCTAGTGTATTAAATTTATTCAGGATTTTACCTGTTTTGACTGATATGAAATAATTATGATTTCCTGGTTCGGGACTTAAGAATTTCAAATTGACTTTATATACATAATCGGCATTGCCTTCATTTGCGTATACATATAGGTCGGATTCAGGTGATTGTTCGTAGGCAGGAGTGAACCCAAGATCCGCTTCAGCTATTTTGATAGCTTCGGATTTACTGATGCCTTTTTTAGCCTTTTTCCCTAATTTCGTGTTTAGATTGGCTTCAACCGTACCGGACACGACCGTCAATACACCTTTAGTGTCAATCAATACTGCTTGTGTGGAATTCCATACAGGTACGCCTTTATAGGTTTGTTGCAATTTAAGGACGGTATTGCCTAGTTCATCCTTGCTTTCTTTCTGGATCGTGAAGGAGTCTTTCGCCTTTTGCTTTTCTAGCTTGTAAGACTTTTTGTTTTCATCAAAAAAGGTAAGAATGATATCTTCTGCAGTTTGCTTTGATGGGTCCGTAAGTTTCCCAGACTTGAATTCTAGCGAATCCTTATGCTTATTGTACTTTTCAACACTTAACACATTTTTTGCCGCTAAAGCTTCTTGATGGGGAATAGCAGAAAATAATAGACCGAGAGATAGTGCAGTTCCTAAAAATACCTTACCTTTCATAACACTCAACTCCTTCATGAGAATAACCTCATTTTTACATCGTTTCATATTATTCACAAACGGAGAAAACTCGCAAAAAATATGACATTTAAAGGAATAAAATGGAGAAAAATGGTTTTTAAAAGAAATATTCTCTGAATATATTCTTATAGTAATATTTGGAATGTATGTAAATTGAACCAAATGAATAAAAGTGCAAAAAAACATGGCATAATGTGCAAAAAAATGTGGCGTAAAGTGCAAAATATTTTGTCTATTAAGGGCGTTTTTTTTGTTTATTTGTTGAATATTGCGTTTTATAAATTTGGCATGAAAATTGCATATATTCAGAAAAGGAATTCGAATTTTAAATTAGATCTATTTGAAAGTCTATGAAATAGGAAAATTTATTAAATGGATTTCCCATATATGAAAGCGCTTATATAGAAAGGGATGAAAATTATGATACCAAAACAAGAACATGACATCGTTCAACATCCTCCGCAGCAAGAAGGACAAGAACTAAAACGCGGTTTAAAATCCCGCCATTTAACGATGATTTCCATTGGCGGGGCTATTGGCACCGGGCTGTTTCTTAGCAGCGGGGCAGCCATCCATACAGCTGGGCCAGGCGGCGCATTACTTGCATATGCCTTAGTTGGGGCAATGGTTTACTTTGTGATGACGAGCTTAGGGGAACTGGCAGCCTTTATGCCTACAAGCGGCTCATTCAGTACCTATGGAACGAAATTCGTCGATCCGGCATTTGGTTTTGCCTTGGGATGGACGTATTGGTTCAATTGGTCGATGACGATAGCGGCAGAGTTGGCAGCCTCGACAATGATCATGAAATTCTGGTTTCCGAATAGTCCATCATTGTTATGGAGTTCATCATTCTTGGTGCTCATTTTCCTTTTGAATTATTTATCCGTTAAAGGATATGGTGAAGGGGAATATTGGTTTTCCTTCATAAAGGTTACAGCCATCGTTATTTTTATAATCGTCGGGCTGCTAATGATCGTCGGCATTATGGGCGGCGAAGCAGTAGGTTTTAAAAACTTCACCGTCGATGACGCTCCTTTCCCGGGTGGGTTCATGGGTGTCTTCATCGTGTTCATAGCGGCTGGCTTTTCTTTTCAAGGTACCGAAATTGTTGGTGTGGCTGCCGGGGAAAGTGAAGATCCTGCACGGAATATACCGAAGGCCATTAAGAGTGTCTTCTGGAGAATCTTGCTCTTCTACGTACTTGCAATATTTGTTATAGGGCTGCTTATCCCTTATACGAACTCAAGTTTACAAGGTGATAACGTCATGGTAAGCCCATTCACGCTCATTTTTGAAAAGGCTGGAGTGGCCTTTGCCGCTTCGCTTATGAATGCCGTCATTTTAACCGCGGTATTATCTGCAGGTAACTCAAGCCTATATGCATCAACGCGTATGTTATACTCAATGGCAAAAGATGGACAAGCACCGCGCATTTTTGCAAAACTTAATAAACGCGGAGTACCGGTTGCAGGCATGATTTTGACATGTTCCATCGGCATGCTGGCCTTTTTAGCCTCCATATTCGGGGATGGTAAAGTGTATATTTGGTTAATGAATGCCATTGGAATTACAGGATTTATCTTTTGGCTCGGCATTTCCATCAGCCATTACCGTTTCCGGAAAGCATTCATCGCTCAAGGCCATTCATTGGAGAAGCTGCCATATAAGGCATTATGGTTTCCGATTGGACCGATCTTTGCCATTTTAATTGGCATGATCGTCATCCTGTCCCAAAATATCCAAGCATTTTTCTCAGATCATATCGATTGGGGCAGTGTTATAGCTGCATACCTGGGAATCCCGCTTTTCCTTGGTCTATGGTTTGGCTATAAACTGGTGAGAAAAACTAAATTCGTTAAAATTGATGAAGTAGAATTTGATTTTGACAAAAAATATGAATGAACAAGCTTAAAGTAAAATCAGCCGGACAATGTAGTTTTAAATTGTCCGGCTTTTACTTGTTTTCTATAGGCTCATTAACAAAATCCAGGAAGCTGATTCCTGGATTTTTATTTTTATAAAATGGAAATTTATACAAAAATAACAGGCGGTGTTATATGATAATCGTAAACTCTGCATAAGTGCATGTACAGAACGACGGGGAAAGCTTTTACTATTTCCAATGGAAAGGGAAGGTGCACGGCTGATGACATTATTGACTCATTTAAAAGTATTGGATTTTTCAACGTTACTGCCAGGCCCATTTGCCACTTTGATGCTAGCGGATTTAGGAGCGGATGTTTTGAAGGTAGAGAGGCCGGGAGCAACGGATTCATGGGGTGTGAACCAATATCTTAACCGATCGAAAAAGTCGATCACACTTGATTTGAAACAATCTGAGTCCATTGAATCCGTAAAAAATCTAGTGAAGGAATACGATATCGTCATTGAACAGTTCCGTCCAGGTGTCATGGAACGCCTAGGGCTTGGATATGAGGCATTAAAATGGATCAATCCGAAGCTGATTTACTGTTCCATCACGGGCTTCGGCCAGACCGGTCCCTATAAAGACCGACCGGGACATGATATCAATTATATTTCGATTGCAGGCTTATCAGGCTATTCCGGTACAAAAAAGGACGGCCCGGCAAAAAACGGAACTCAAATAGCAGATCTTGCTGGAGGATCCCTGCATGCTGTTATCGGTATATTATCTGCAGTCATACACCGGGAAAGTACGGGATTCGGCCAAGCCATCGACATCAGCATGACTGACTGCAGTTTTGCGTTGAATGCCATCTCCGCACCCCTGAATTTACAAGGGGGCCTCGAGCTTGAACCAGAAAAACTGATGTTGAACGGAGGATCCTTTTATGACTTTTACGAAACGAAGGATGGACGCTATTTTTCGGTAGGAAGCCTAGAGCCCCCTTTTCGAAAAGCATTATGTGAAGCGATCGGTGCACCCGAATTGTATGAACTGAGCACCAAAAGTGATGAAGAAAGCGGAATCAGGTTTAAAACGGCCGTCCGACTGGCTTTCCTTGAACGGGATTTTCATGAATGGCAGGAAATATTCGCTGATTTCGAAGCCTGCGCAGAACCAGTTCTAACCTTCACTGAAGCGGCCGAACACCCCCAATTGAAGGAAAGGGGAATGATCGTCGAGGTACCGGACGGAAAAGGAAATGTCCAGAAGCAAATCGCTTGCCCGATCAAAACATCGGTTTTCACCCCTGAATATAAACATGCAGGCTTGAGGCCAGGACAAAACAACGCAGAAATTCTTCACACCCCCAATCGATAAATGAAGATGTTAAGGCTATCACTTTTCCGAGTTTTTTTCGGAAGGAGGTAGCCTGTTTCTTTGAATTAAGCTGGAGTCAGGCCTAAAAACCTGGAAACAACCCGGATTAAGCAGAAGGAGAACAATAGCACTTGTGGTAAGCGATATATCACTACTGTGAAAATTTACTAGTTATAACGAATGTGGGCAGGGTATCAGAGTAGCATCTGGTAAGAAATTGCTCAGGTAAGGAGGGTTGCATAAACGTGTTTGGTCTCTCTGATATCATCAAATTTCTATTTTCCTTTTTTTTGATCATGCCGATCGTTACGCTGATACATTTGAGCGGGCATATTTTTTTTGTCACGATCTTTGGGGGATCAGAAAAGAAAATCTTGATCGGTTGTGGCAATAAACTTTTCGCCTTTCGGAACATAGAGGTGAGGAAATATTATTTTTGGAATGGGACTTGCGAGTTCAAGGGATTGAAACATGATAATCGATTGACGAATACGCTGATCTATTTAGGAGGGGCTATCTTTAATTTAGTCAGCATGCTGATCATCTATAGCTTAGTGTATCAGGATATCCTGGACAGCTCGGTGATCTGGTATCAATTCATCTATTTTTCTTTCTATGTTATGTTCTTCTCGTTGTTTCCGATGTATTTCTCGGACGGGTCGCCTAGTGATGGGAAGGCCGCGGAATTGGCCTTGAGGAACAAGCTGGAAGATAGGGTTACGGATGATATATTTGTGAAGAAAATGGATGATGATAGCTGCAAGTAAAAAAGGGACGTGCTGGTGGCCGTTCTTTTTTGTTTGCTCTCGGATTTTTGGATGAATGTCTTTTACGCTTTTTATTATAAACCTAATCGGCACGCTTATATTGATGCCGATTAGGTTGTTCGAATGGATTAAAGTCTCCGCTAAAAAATCATTCCCATACTTCTTTTGCTACATCAACGACGAATTTCAGCTTTTCCCATTGCTGTTCTTCGGTCAGCTTGTTGCCGTGATGGGTGGAGGCGAAGCCGCATTGCGGGCTTAAGCATAATTGTTCGAGAGGAACGAAGTGCGAGGCTTCTTTAATGCGTGCCTTAACAGCTTCCTTGTCTTCGATTTCCCCATTTTTTGAAGTGACGACACCCAGTACGACCTGTGCACCGCCATTTGGTATGTATTCCAATGGTTTGAAGTCCCCTGAGCGTTGATCATCATATTCCAAGAAAAATCCATCCACTTTTTCTTTTGCCAATAAAGTTGGGGCGATACGGGCATAGCTTCCTTCAAATGCCCAAGTCGACTGATAGTTCCCACGACATAGGTGTGTAGTGACGACAAGGTCTTCTGGTTTGCCTTCCAATGCGCCATTAATTACGCGAAGTGCAAGATCGATTAACTGTTCCCTCGTATATTTTCCATCTTTGAACTGGAAATCCGGAGCTGAAAGTCTGGCAATATATACATCATCCAATTGAAGATAACGCACACCTGCTTCATAAAAGGCCTTCAAAGCATGCTGATATGCTTTGATGATATCATTTGCATAGTCTTCAATATCAGGGTAGATGTCTTCATTATGAATGCCTACAGCAAATAATTGATTCGGACTGGGAATGGTTTGCTTGGCAACGGCGCGTCCGTTCACGATTTTGTTCAATTCAATGAAGTCACGAATGAAAGGATGTTCAGGATTGAATGAAACCTTCCCGGTATTGCGTACGTTATATCTCTCTGTTTCCACACCATCGAACGTGAGCCCTTTTTCAGTCACATATCCCTCGATGCCATTTAAATGTTCGAGGAAGTCAAAGTGCCACCATGTACGTCTGAACTCACCGTCCGTCACGGCTTCCAATCCAACTTCAATTTGTTTTTCGACAATCCGATTGATTTCTTCGGTTTCAACTTCACGAAGCCGCTCTGCTGAAATGGTACCTTCCTTAAACTGCTTTCTGGCAACATGTAAACGTTCTGGTCTTAATAAACTCCCGACGTGATCGGCCCTGAATGGTGCTTTCGTTAATGTGATGGACATGTTGCATTCCTTCTTTCCTTTTAAAAATAAGGCTGTTTTCGCATACTTTGTTGCTATTTACCAAGTAGTGAGGTGTGGTTGATTTCCCCTCCAGATGCTCGCTTTCCGCGGGGCGGGCGGTGAGCCTCCTCGGCGTACACGCCTGTCGGGTCTCGCCTGTCCCGCTGCTCCCGCAGGAGTCTCGCACTTCCGCTCCAATCAACCTTAAATCGTTTCATTTTAAAAACAACAATCTTTACGAAAAGAGCCAAAAATAAAAAACCTCTTCTTAAAAATAAGAAGAGGTGTTGGCAACCAAGCTATATACTCTTCTTATCTTCAAGTTTTTACACTTCTGGAATTAGCACAGTACATGATCAGTCTGTTGCTGAGGCATCAAAGGGCCAGTCCCTCCACCTCTCTGGATAAGAGTTGTCTATTAAATTAATTATGACTATACAGGTAGTTTTTATAAAGGTCAAGGGTTGAAGGTGGAAGATTTTGAATATACCGATTATTGATATGTGTTACTACATCAGGGAACCCGGCATATGCTATAACCGAAGATTCATATGAGCGGCAGGAGGGGAATGCAAGGATGAGTACATTCAGTCCATTCAAAAATGGTATAACGATAACTTTAACTGAAGCCATGATAGAGAAAATCATAAGAAGGAAATCATATGGTCAGGATATTAAAGTCGAGATTACGCCAAAACATATCGTGCTTTCCGGAACGACGGAAGTGAAAAAAATGATGTTTAAGAAAAACGTAGCTTTCCGGATTACATTAAAACCGGTTTCTGTGGAAAAAAGAACGATTTTATTTGAATTAGTGGAAATGGAACCAATTGACAGGAAAATCATCAACCAAAAAATATTTAACAGACCGCCATTTTTTGAATTTGAAAAAAGAACGATCAAAATGAATGTTAATGCCTGGAACATCGTGAGAAAAATTCCCGTTGGCACAATTAAATCGTATGAACTCGTCGAAGGTGCATTGAAAATGAAACTTACTTTATGATCGAGTTTACATACATCCTTAGCCGAAAACTATAAAGGGAGTGCCAGGTATGATAGTGTTATGGTGATATGGGTCATGAAAAAAATGTGTTTGATAAATCAAGCTCTTTAAAATATACTAAATGACTTGAAGTTTTGAGTTTTTCTGGGAATGAGGAGGATAATGATGGATCAGAAGATTTTGCCTGCTTCAGCAAGCATGAAGGATTTCGAAAGATTTTTAGAGAGTTCCTATGAAATAGGTGTGTTTCTTGATTTGCATATATCACAATTGAAAAACGTAAGTATGATGGCAAAGCAGCATAATAAGAAAATGATATACCATGTCGATTTGATCCATGGCATAAGAAGTGATGAGTACGCGACAGAATTCATTTGTCAGGAATATAATCCATATGGGCTGATTTCGACTAAATCAAACGTTATATTGAAGGCGAAGCAAAAGGGGGTCATTGCCATCCAGCGAATCTTTTTAATAGATTCACATGCGCTTGAGAAAAGTTATAAGCTGGTGCAGAAAACCAAGCCGGATTATATCGAAGTATTGCCGGGCGCCATGCCATGGATGATAAAAGAAGTGAAGGAACGATTGCAGACACCGATTTTTGCAGGCGGCCTCATTCGTACTTCGGATGAAGTCCTGAATGCCCTCGATGCGGGAGCATCGTCAATCACCACTTCCAAAACTGAATTATGGGATATCGTTTAATAGGGGAAATTGAAAAAAATTACAGAAAAATAGATAAATTCTTCACAAATTATTGACAGCGTTTTCATAAACAAGTATATTTTACAGTACAAGTTAATAGATGTGACGGAGACTAGGAGATTCACAACAGATCTATTCATAATTTATATTATGAAGATAGTTCTGCTGTGAATCTCCTTTATTTGTTGGCAAGGTTTAAAAAATTATCAGGGGAGGGGTTTTATTCATGACTCCATTTTGGGGAGAAGTATTAGGTACGATGATATTAGTTTTATTCGGAGCAGGCATTGGGGCTGGTTCATCCTTAAAGGGGTCCTATGCAAAAGATGCCGGCTGGATCGTTATCACGATTGCGTGGGGATTGGCTGTTACCATGGGTGTTTTTGCAGTGGGTTCCATAAGCGGGGCGCATTTAAACCCGGCAGTCACAGTGGGGTTTGCCATTATTGGGGAATTTCCTTGGAGTGATGTGCCCGGTTACATCGTTGCCCAAATGATTGGCGCAATCCTTGGAGCAACTCTAGTATTCCTGCACTATTTGCCACACTGGAAAGCTACGGATGATCCAGGAGCGAAGCTTGGTGTGTTCGCGACATCACCTGCAATCCCGCACACATTTTCAAATCTATTAAGTGAGATGATTGGAACTTTCATCCTTATTCTTGGTTTATTATTTATAGGTGCCAATCATTTTACAGAGGGTCTAAACCCATTCGCTGTCGGGTTATTGATTGTCGTGATCGGGATGTCACTTGGCGGAACGACAGGATACGCGATTAATCCGGCCCGCGATCTGGGGCCGCGCATCGCTCACTTTTTGCTGCCGATACCGGGCAAGGGCAATTCGAATTGGGGCTATTCATGGATTCCGGTCGTTGGACCGATTATTGGGGGTTCACTTGGTGCCGTTTGTTATAAAGCGTTCTTTATGGGAGAAATAACAGCAGGATTTTGGTCTGTTTTGGGTGCAAGCCTGGTACTATTGATATTAGCCTATGCATTTGGAAAAAAACAGTCGCATGAAATGGAAAGCAGAAATATTGCCAGTTAATTAAAAGGAGGGGCATACACAATGGAAAAATACATTTTATCATTAGATCAAGGAACAACGAGTTCGCGGGCGATTTTATTTAACGAAAAGGGGGAAATCGTCCATTCCTCCCAAAAGGAATTCACGCAGCATTTCCCTAAACCAGGCTGGGTCGAGCATAACGCCAATGAGATTTGGGGATCGATCCTGGCAGTCATTGCCGGAGTACTATCTGAATCCGGTGTAAAGCCAGAACAAATTGCCGGGATCGGGATCACCAATCAGCGTGAAACGGCAGTCGTTTGGGATAAGGAAACAGGTACCCCTGTCTATAATGCGATTGTATGGCAGTCCAGGCAAACAAGTGAAATCTGTGATGATTTGAAGGAAAAGGGACTTAATGATCTATTCCGGGATAAAACGGGATTGTTGATAGATGCTTATTTTTCCGGAACGAAAGTGAAATGGATCCTCGATAATGTCGAAGGGGCCCGGCAAAAGGCGGATGAAGGCAAGCTGTTATTCGGTACCATCGATACTTGGCTGATCTGGAAGCTATCAGGAGGCAAGGCTCATGTAACGGACTATTCCAATGCATCCCGGACATTAATGTACAATATCCATGAACTGAAATGGGATGAAGAACTGCTCGAGATATTGACTGTACCAAAATCGATGCTGCCGGAAGTGAGGCCTTCTTCTGAAGAATATGCACGTACGATCGAATATCATTTCTTCGGCCAATCGATTCCGATCGCCGGGGCAGCCGGTGATCAGCAGGCAGCATTATTCGGCCAAGCCTGCTTTAATGAAGGAATGGCTAAAAATACGTATGGAACAGGCTGTTTCATGCTCATGAATACAGGAGCCAAGGCTGTCAGTTCCGAACATGGATTATTGACGACACTTGCCTGGGGACTGAATGGGAAGGTCGAATATGCATTGGAAGGAAGCATATTCGTAGCGGGCTCCGCAATCCAATGGCTGCGCGATGGCCTGCGGATGCTTCATGATGCCAAGGACAGCGAAGCCTATGCAAAACGGGTGGAAAGTACGGATGGAGTATATGTGGTACCGGCTTTTGTAGGACTTGGAACCCCATATTGGGACAGCGAAGTGCGGGGAGCCGTTTTTGGTTTGACCCGCGGCACATCCAAAGAACATTTCATTCGTGCCACACTTGAATCACTGGCATATCAAACGAAGGATGTCCTTGATGCAATGGAGGCGGATTCAGGAATCGAGCTCCAGACATTAAGAGTGGATGGCGGGGCAGTCAAGAATGACTTCCTGATGCAATTCCAAAGCGACTTATTACGGGTGCCCGTCGAGAGGCCGACCATAAACGAAACTACAGCATTAGGTGCTGCATACTTAGCTGGCCTTGCTGTTGGGTATTGGAAGGATCAAGAAGAAATCTCCCGGCAATGGGCGGTAGACAAAACCTTTAAACACTCCATGGAAGAGCAAGAAAGTGAAAAATTATATGAAGGCTGGAAAAAAGCTGTACATGCCGCTATGGCATTTAAATAAAAAACGAGGTGTATTCTTTCTCAAACGAGCTGGAGTATGCTATAATGAAATCAAGTTAATAACTCGGCCGGAGAACAGGAGAGACCATGAATGCGTTATCGTTAATTCGATAATGTCATTTATGGTCTCTTTTTTGTTTTCAATGGCAGATTAGGGATATTAATATCTATATAAACTATGCGAACAAATGAACCAATTGAATAGAATGACTGAACTCACGAGTAAATAGCGAGAATTCACGAGCAAACCGCGAGAATTCACGAGTAAAGCGTGCGAATTCACGAGTAAACCGTGCGAATTCACGAGTAAACCGAGCAAATTCACGAGTAAACCGCGAGAATTCACGAGTAAACCGAGCGAATTCACGAGTAAAGCGTGCGAATTCACGAGTAAACCGAGCAAATTCACGAGTAAAGCGTGCGAATTCACGAGTAAACCGAGCAAATTCACGAGTAACCCGTGCAAATTCACGAGTAAACCGAGCAAATTCACGAGTAAACAGTGTGAATTCACGAGTAAACCGAGCAAATTCACGAGTAAAGCGTGCGAATTCACGAGTAAACCGAGCAAATTCACGAGTAACCCGCACGAATTCACGAGTAAACGCAGAATTCACGAGTAAACCGTGTGAATTCACGAGTAAACCGTGTGAATTCACGAGTAAACCGAGCAAATTCACGAGTAAAGCGTGCGAATTCACGAGTAAACGCAGCGTTCACGAAAAAATAGAATGCAATACTTTAAAGGAGGAGTCAGGCATGAGGTTTTCAAATATATATCGGGAAGAAACGATCGAACTTCTGAAAAAAGAGAAATATGATGTGGTTGTCATTGGCGGGGGAATTACCGGTGCAGGGATCGCCCTGGATGCAACGACCCGCGGAATGAAAGTAGCTTTGGTTGAAATGCAGGACTTTGCAGCAGGTACTTCAAGCCGCTCGACAAAACTTGTTCATGGCGGATTGCGGTATTTAAAGCAATTTGAAATAAAAATGGTTGCCGAGGTTGGTAAAGAGCGGGAAATCGTTTATGAAAATGGACCGCATGTTACCACACCGGAATGGATGCTGTTACCGATGCACAAAGGTGGCACCTTCGGGAAGTTCAGTACTTCCATTGGCCTTCGGGTATATGATTTCCTTGCGGGGGTTAAAAAAGCCGAACGCAGGAAAATGCTTTCGGTGGAGGAAACGCTAAAGCGGGAGCCGCTCGTTAAGAAAGAGGGACTGAAGGGCGGAGGCTATTATGTTGAATACCGGACAGATGATGCACGTCTGACGATTGAAGTGATGAAGGCGGCTGTCGATAAAGGTGCAACACCGATAAATTATACAAAAGTGGAAAAATTGTTATATGACAATGGCAAGGTGAACGGCGTCCAAGTTGCCGATTCACTATCAGGTGATTCTTATGAAATATACGCAGACAAAGTTATTAATGCAGCAGGTCCATGGGTCGATTCCATTCGTGAAAAGGACCAATCGAAAAAAGGGAAAACGCTGAAGTTATCCAAGGGTGTTCATGTGGTCATCGATCAATCGAAATTCCCGTTGAAGCAGGCGCTTTACTTTGATACGCCTGATGGCCGGATGATTTTTGCCATCCCGAGAGCCGGTAAGGCTTATGTAGGGACTACGGACACTTTTTATGATGGTGATCCTGCAGTGCCGACCGTTACGTCCGAAGACCGTGCCTATTTATTAAAGTCGATACATTATATGTTTCCAGAAGTGAACATTACGGGTGATGATATTGAATCAAGCTGGGCTGGAGTGAGGCCGTTGATTCTTGAAGAAGGGAAAGACCCTTCTGAAATATCAAGGAAGGATGAAATTTGGGAGTCCGATTCGGGCCTTATCACGATTGCTGGAGGGAAATTGACCGGTTATCGCAAAATGGCCAAAACGACGGTCGACCTTTTGGCAGGGAAGCTTCCCCAGCAATCCAATAAAACTTACCCAGCCAGCAGCACTAAAGGAATGCCGATTTCGGGAGGGGATGTCGGGGGATCAAGAAACTTTCCCGATTATATCAAGCAACATATTCAAATGGGAATTGACTCGGGACTCGCAGTTAAGGATACCGAAGAGATATTGGCCATGTACGGGTCCAACGCACCCGTGATATTCGATATCGCAAAAAGCGAAGGAGACGGAGGAGCAAGAAGTGGCCTTCCAAAGAAATTGTTCGTACAGCTGAAATACGCACTAGATCATGAAATGGCCGCAACCCCAGTGGATTTCTTCTTCCGCAGGACGGGGACGCTATTATTCGATATTGATTTAGTCCAAACGCATAAACATGCAGTGATCGATTATATGGCTGGATATTTTGGATGGACGGAATCAACAAAAGTGGAGAGAACCAATCAATTGGAACAGGAAATATCGGGTGCGATTAGAGTATCTTGACCTATATGTAAAAACATGACGCCGGCGGAATCGCTGGCGTTTTTTTAAATTCGGAATGTGATTATCGAGGCATTTGCAAGTTGAAAAATAAAAATCCTCATGTTAGTTTTCCTGACGCGGAAACTATTGTTTAATCCATTAAGATGAAATATAATCAATGAAAGATAAGTTTGAATTTTCTAAATTTAATTAAAGGGGGAACTTGATTGTCTGATTTTATTAC
Organism: Peribacillus aracenensis; assembly: GCF_025175645.1. Taxonomy (NCBI): domain Bacteria; kingdom Bacillati; phylum Bacillota; class Bacilli; order Caryophanales; family Bacillaceae; genus Peribacillus; species Peribacillus aracenensis. The sequence continues at coordinate 20,751 of NZ_JANZMJ010000008.1, read as the reverse complement.
GGCTTTAAATGGGGTTTTATGGAGTACGCCAGTCATTTATATTTTATTGGGAGTAGGTTTAGTATTCTCTATTTTAACTCGGTTTCTGCAAGTAAGGCATATTAAGGAAATGGTCATTTTGATGTTCCAAGGCAAAAGTTCGGAAGCGGGCGTTTCCTCGTTCCAAGCTTTATCCATAGCACTTTCGGGACGGGTCGGTACAGGTAACATTGCAGGAGTGGCAACGGCTATCGCCTTTGGTGGCCCTGGTGCTGTTTTTTGGATGTGGGCCATTGCCTTCATTGGAGCATCAAGTGCATTCGTGGAATCAACTTTAGCTCAAATATATAAAGTCAAACAAGACGGTCAATATCGAGGGGGACCAGCCTATTATATTGAAAAAGGAATGGGCGTGAAATGGTTTGCTGTCCTTTTTGCATTCGCTGCACTAATAGCCATGGCTGTGCTGATGCCTGGTGTTCAGTCCAATTCAATTGCCGCCGGAGTGGAAAATGCATTCGGCATCAACCCAGTGATTACTGGTTTGGCAATTGTCCTTTTGCTGGGCTTCATTATATTCGGCGGTGTAAAACGGATAGCTAATGCTGCACAAATAATCGTGCCATTCATGGCCCTTGGTTATATATTATTATCTGTTGTCATCGTCCTAATGAATATAACAGAATTACCAGGAGTCATCTCTTTAATATTCAGAAGTGCCTTCGGGATGGATTCTGCATTTGGTGGGTTAATCGGGATGGCGATAGCTTGGGGAGTGAAACGCGGCGTTTATTCGAATGAGGCGGGACAAGGCACAGGTCCTCACCCTGCGGCTGCGGCTGAAGTATCGCACCCGGCAAAACAGGGTCTTGTCCAAGCATTCTCGGTTTATATCGACACATTGTTCGTTTGTTCCGCTACGGCCTTCATGATTTTATTTACAGGCATGTATAATACTCAAGCGGAAAATGGTTCATATATCGTCAATAACTTGGGCGATGTAACACCTGGACCAGGGTATACACAAGCGGCAATCGATAGTGTAATCCCAGGCTTAGGTGCTGGCTTTGTAGCAATAGCCCTTTTCTTCTTCGCCTTTACGACGATCATGGCCTACTATTATATTGCGGAAACGAATATTGCCTATTTAATACGCAAACGGAATAGTAAGTGGGCCATGCTGGCATTGAAACTTATCATACTTGCAGCTAGTTTCTATGGCACCATTCGTACGGCAGAGCTGGCTTGGGCATTAGGTGATGCTGGCTTGGGGATTATGGTATGGCTCAATGTCATTGCCATATTAATTCTTGCTAAACCGGCGCTTATTACGTTAAAGGATTACGAAAAGCAAAAGAAGGCAGGGGTCGATCCGGTTTTCAATCCAAAAGCTTTAGGCATAAAAAATGCTGATTTTTGGGAGCATGAATACACCGGCGACAAGGAAAACGTTTCTTGAAGGAAAATGACCTTAAATTAATATAATAGAAGAAGATACATAAAAAACCAGCTCAAGGTATTTGAGAGCTGGTTTTTTATAGTTTTGCGATAACCAGGGGGGATGATATGTTAGCTAAATTAGCTCAAGAAATTGTGAATATAACCAGTGAAGTAATCGGGCATGACGTGCTTATTACGGATAAAGACGGAATGATTCTTGGTTCAAGCGATAAGTCGAGAATCGGCACATTGCATCAAGCTTCTCTTGGAGCCATTTTTCGTCGTAAGGAAATGACTCACAATGAAGTGGTATCGAGTACATTGAAGGGAGTTAAACCTGGGATTACCATTCCTATTGAATTATCAGGGGAGTATGTTGGGACATTGGGCATCACGGGATATCCTAATGAAGTATCGAAGTTTGGGATGTTGGCTAAAAAATATGCCGAGATTCTATTGCGGGAGGAAATCGTCAATAAATCTTCCTTGTTGCGTGAACGGGCTTTACAAAGTCTCGTTCAGGAAATCGCCAATTTTGACCATGATCAAATTGATGAAATGCTACTGATGACCCGCGGCAGGGAATTGGGTTATGATTTAAAGCCGCCCCGGATAACGTTTGTTATCGATCTCTTTCAATTCAATCACATTACCAGCGAAATTCATCACCAAGCTTTAAAGATGGATTCACCTGAAATATATATTCAATCTTTAAAGATAAACATAGAATCAAAAATAAAAAGCATCTTCTCGAATAATCAGGATATAACGGTGTCTTTGGGCTCTGATAAATATGTTGTCTTTCATATGCTGGATGGTGAAATGGATGATGAAGCTATTCCTGATATGATTAAAAAGAAATGTAAGCTGCTTATTGCAGTATTAAAAGAATTGGGAATTGACGCTTCGATCGGTATAGGAACCATCGGGAGTAACCTGAACGATCTGAATGAATCCTACCATGCTGCTTGGAGGGCACTTAGAATCGGAAAGAAAATGACAGGTCACCCGGATATCTTTTATATTAAAGATTTTGTTTTGGAAGAGTTGCTATCTTATATACATAAAAGTACTGCTCAGCAATTTGTCGAAGAAACCATTACGAAATTAACGGAGTACCCAGATCATGATGAGTTATTTCGTACGATTACAGCTTGGTGTGAATCTAGCTTGAGCCCGATTAATTCATCCAAGGAATTGAACATCCATCGTAATACTTTATTTTATAGATTGAACAAAATAGAACAAATTACAGGAAGTAATTTGCGGAACTTCAAAGAGGCGTTGGAACTTTATCTTGCGGTTAAACTGATGCAGATACTTTAACCGGAAAGAAAAGCGGATTAGCTTTGTGCTGATAGCACAATGCATCGTCTCGTTTATAAAGCGATGATTGGGCGGTCATTACGATGCCTTGAGTGGCACCGAACCTCTATAATTCAAATTAGGGAGAGGGAGAAACTGATTTGGAATAATAGAATAAAGGGGTGAAGGGGTATGGGAATCGTAGATTGGATCTTTGTCGTGGGTTATTTCACAATCATAGGCATTATCGGATATCAAACAAGTAAGCGAATACAAACCGTCAAAGACTATAACGTTGCAGGAGAGAAAGTGACTTGGACCATTCTTTTTGCCAGTTTGGCAGCTTCCGTATTAGGTGGAGGGGCCTCAACGGGAATGGCGGGAAATGTTTATAAAGAAGGGTATGTCTTTATGTTCGCTTTTTGTGCGTATGGGATTGCCAGTATATTAATTGGCAATTTTATTGCACCGCGGTTAAAAGCCTATAAAGGAGCCCAAACCGTTGGGGATATCATGGAAAGGCATTATGGAAAAAAGGCGAAGTTAGTGACGGGGATTCTCTCAGTGGGATTATGTACGGGGATTATAGGGGGACAGGCTTTAGCGTTAGGAACCATGCTTAATGTGATTCTGGATATCCCTCCGATCGTAGGGATCCTGATCGGGATGGGATCGGTGATTCTCTATACTTCTTTTGGAGGAGTCATGGCGGTCATTCAAACGGATGTCGTTCAATTTGTCCTGCTAGGTGTCATATTGCCTCTTTCTCTTATCATTGGATTGTTTGCAGTGGGCGGTACTGACACTTTAATCGAAAAAATCCCTGATGTTCATTTTACCTTATTGGGCGATTGGGAACTAGCTACCTTTATTGGGTTGTTCGTCACCTTTCTTTTAGGCGAAGCGCTGATTCCTCCTTACACACAACGGGTTTTCTCGTCAAAAGATCCTGAAACGGCAAGGAAAGGCTATATCATTTCGGGATTCTTCTCTTTTGGATTCTTTTTTATCACAGGTTCACTAGGTTTAGTCGCTTATGTGTTATTCCCAGGAATCCAAACGGATAATGCTTTGCCGACGATAGTGAAAGAGCTTTTGCCTGTTGGTGTGACTGGGTTGGCAGTTGCTGCATTATTAGCGGTCATCATGTCCACGGCAAGTTCCTTTTTAAATGCAACGACGGTTTCATTCATGCGGGATATCTATCCTTTTCTTAGAAGGAAAAAAATATCGGATAAGCAGGAATTATTCATGGGAAGAGTCTTGACTGTGGTCGTTGGGGTCGCTTCTTTAATTTTTGCCATCAATGTTCCAAGTATAATCGCGGCCTTGGAATATTCTTATTACCTTTGGGCTCCGACTATTGTATGCCCATTGGTGATGGGAATCATGTGGCGGATCCGTAATGCGGCAGCAGGTATATGCTCAATTATCGTTGGGGCGGTCATCACCTTGGTTTGGACCCTTATCCTGCATGAACCTTTTGGTTTATCGGGGGTCGTTCCCGGATTCATCGCGAATGCAATTGCCTTTTTTACCGCACTTTTACTAACGAAAAACAACGTAGCGGGAAAACCTGCAAATAAGGTGGATAAGGAGCTGCTTGAAAATGATGTTATATAGTTTTCTGCTTTATTTCATTCCATCGTTATTAATCGTAGTCACGCTTATGACGGGCATAGTTTGTACAAAACATTATATAGAGGATGTCATAAAGAAGTGAAAAAAGATTTGTGCGTAGAGAACAACTCCAAGCATGGAATTTGGACAAAAACATATGAAGGGGGAAATGTTCATGAAAAGGTCTGTGGCTGTTTTAGGTGGAGGTAATGGAGGACATACATTAGCGGCTGATTTAAGTTTGGCTGGACATGAAGTTCGACTATTTGAAATGGAGAAATTCAGTCATGCCATGAAGCATGTATTTGCAACGAAACAGATTGAATGCCTTGGTGAGATATTAAAGGGAACAGCAGAAATAGCGATGGTCACGAGTGACATCGACCAAGCATTAAAAGGGGCAGAGATCATCCTTGTTGCAGTACCGGCTTTTGCACATAAAGACTATGCGGATTTATTGGCTGATAAAGTGAATTCAAATCAATTGGTTGTTCTCCTGCCAGGAACGCTTGGATCTTTGGAGTTTGTGAGGATCTGGAACGAATTAGGGGTGAATCGAGATGTTGTGCTGGCTGAATCGGATACCCTTCCGTATGCAACAAGACTTGAGGGACCAGGTAAAGTAAGGGTAAATGTGAAAATCAATGTGCAAATAGGGGTGTTTCCTTCGATTCGTACTGAATGGGCAACGGCTTTACTTGCTGATATTTTATCCATCACACCTGTCAGCAATGTGCTTGAGGCCGGTTTGAGCAGTATGAACCCAATCGATCATCCGCCTGGAACGATATTGAATGCTGGTCGAATTGAGCGTTCAAACGGGGAATTCTATATATACGAAGAAGGGATGACTCCATCCGTCATTCGGGTGATGGAGCAGTTAGATCAAGAGAGATTGGAAATTGGGAAGGGGTTTGGTTTGGAACTGATGACAATCGCTGAACTTCTCCATACATCAGGGTATGGTCCAAAGGGAACAACTTGGGAAGTGCTAAATGGAAGCCGCAGTTTGACACCGATTAAAGGACCGACTTCTTTACAATCACGTTATTTATCCGAAGACATTCCTTTCGGTTTGCGAACATACGCTTCAATTGCCGACCATATTGGATTGGGAACACCAGTGATGGATTCCATGATCACCTTGGGGGAAATTCTTGTTGGCGGCACTCCGCAAAGTGGAAGGACCATTGAAACTCTTGGTCTTAGCAAACTATCGAAAGAGGAAATCATGGATTTCGTTCATACTGGGACGCATAAAGTTTCCGTATAAGGTGAGTCCAGTAAAACCGTCATTACCCTTTAGAAAAATAATAGGCGAAACATATATAAGGAGAGAGGAAAACGGCAGACCTAGTCGCGTTTCTTCTCTCCTTGGCTTATTGAATCTCCCAAACTCAAAAACCGGGGACCTCTTTAAGATCTCTGCTTTATAAGCTGTAAATCGATGTATAGTTGCATTCTTGAATGAAAGTCATCAAAATCGATTGAGGTAAGATCGGTTATTTGATTCAATCTATATTTCAATGTGTTGGTATGAATGTATAGCTGTTCGGCTGTCGGTTTGATCCGGCAATTGTTAAACAGATATATTTCCAGTGTTTGAAGGAGTTTGGTTTGGCTTTCCTGGTCCTTCTTTTGAAGAATCTCTAGATCCGTATTGATATAATTCGTTTTAGTATGATGGTTGGAGATCATTTCGAGGTAACGGAAAATCCCAAGCTTGCTATATTGGAAGGGAAGCTGTTCAGGTTCACCGATGAACTTGGCAGCGTTGATCACTTCCAGGGCTTCGAGATAGGATTTTCTTAATTGAAGAATGGAAGAGTACTCATTTCCGATACCCGGAAATACCTTTTTGTCATTGAATTGGGAAAGAACGGTGTTCGTTAAATCATTGGCGCTATCGGTAAGCAGATCTTTCCCTTTTCCATTGCTTCCAATCAAGACGATGATCTTCAGTTGGTTTGTGAATACATGTGTAAAATGATTCAATGCATTGGCGAATAGGCTGACTGTATCCGATAATTCATCGAAATGTTCCGCATCGGATTGAGCGATGGTAAAGACATTGACAAGGAAATTTTCCGGAATGAGAAGACTCATATTGGCGGCTTCCCATTTTATTTGATTTTCCGTTTGATAGACTTCATCAATGACCTTTTGATAAAACTCATTTTTTTCTTCATCTTTTTTTATGTTTATCTGTTTTTTCTGATAAAGGAGCTTGCCGATATGATGGGAAACTTCATGTAAAAATTCCAAATCGGAATCAGTCATCATTTCCGTTTCTTGGACCCAAATGAATCCGAAGACCTGTCCTTTGTGAACGGCGCTCACAACGACTCTTTGATTTAATCCGATTTCCTCGATTTGTTTCACCCTGAATGGATGCTCCACGGTTTTAAGCTGTTCGACAATGCCCTCATCCATGAATTTTTCCAGAATTGGAATCGGCCAATGCTTTGTGAAGATGGTTTGCCGATTGGCTTGGTCGAAGTGTTCGATATAATATGAACTATATGCCAGCAATAAAAATTGGTCATTTTCGATGACGACTGGTTTTTTTAAATAAGTGCTGACCATATCCGTTATATCGTTGATGTTTGTGAGAGTCAGAATTTTTTCTAATGACATATATGGCCCCCTGTAGTTTTTTGAAGTGTATGACAACTTAGTATAATAATACTTTTAAAGTTATGATGTGTATAGGGGCAAGAACAAAGAAGGAACGGTATATGAAGAAATACCGTTCCTTTTAGGGGGATTTATTATTGTTTTAATGTTCTTTCGAATTCTTCGAATTGATTTTCTACTTCTTTAGATGGTTTCGCTGTTAGAAGGCTGACCAGGATGATGGCAATCAAGCTTGCGCCAAAACCAGGAATCATTTCATAAAGCGTATCGGATAATCCGGCCATGGACCAGAAAATTACAGTAGCGGCACCTACGATCATCCCTGCTAAAGCTCCCCATTTTGTCATCCGTTTCCAGAAGAGACTTAGTAAGACCAACGGCCCGAATGAAGAACCGAATCCAGCCCACGCGTACCCGACAAGTCCAAGAATCGTGTCATTCTGCTCCCAAGATAGGATCAGCGCGATGATCGAAATGATCAGTACGGAAAGCCTGCCGAGGAAAACAAGTTCTTTATCTGAAGCGGTACGACGGAAGAAGGTTTTGTAGATATCCTCCGTTAAAGAGCTGGCAGTAACCAACAGCTGCGAAGAAATTGTGCTCATGATGGCCGCCAGTATTGCGGAAATCAAGAAACCAGTGATAATCGGGTGGAATAGTATTTCCCCTAACTCTATGAAAATCGTTTCAGGGTCAGCTAATTTGAGACCGTTCTGGTGATAATAAGTGATTCCGATGAATCCAGTCAGCATCGCACCGATACTGGAGAAAATCATCCAGCCCATCCCGATATTGCGGGCTTTCTTGATTTCCTTAACAGAGCTGATCGCCATAAAGCGGACAATGATATGCGGCTGTCCGAAGTAACCCAATCCCCAGGCAAACAATGAGATGATGCCTAAAAAGCTCGTCCCTGTGAAAATATTCAATAGAGCTGGATCAATGGAACGTGGCGTGTCGATTGAAGGACCGAAACCGCCCACATGGATAAGCGTGACGATCGGTACAAGGATCAAGGCAACGAACATGATGATTCCTTGAACAAAGTCTGTCCAGCTTACTGCGAGGAATCCGCCGAATAAAGTATAGGCGACGACGACACCTGTCAAAATCCATAGACCTGAGTGGTAATCAAGGCCAAATGTACTTTGGAATAAGACTCCGCCGGATACCATACCGGACGAAACGTAAAAGGTGAAGAATATCAGGATGACCAATGCCGAAATGAGCCTTAAGATCCTTGAGCCCTCGCCAAAACGATTTTCCAGGAAAGCGGGGATCGTTATGGAGTTATTGGCGATTTCCGTATAGGTTCTCAATCTTGGCGCAACATATAGCCAGTTCGCATAGGCTCCTAACGTGAGACCGATTACAATCCAGATGGAACTTAGTCCTGTTGCGAACATGGCACCAGGCATCCCCATTAAAAGCCAACCGCTCATATCCGAGGCACCGGCACTTAATGCAGTGACAGCAGGACCAAGGCCCCGGTCGCCCAGCATATAATCATTTAAATTGGAAGTTCTTTTATAAGCGAAGTAACCGATGAAAAGCATGCCAGCCATGTAAATGCTGATCGAAATTATTAATGCGTAATCCATAAAAGACTCCCTTCAGGTTGAAATAAGTAATTTTTTGTTTTAAAAGAGGAAGCAACCTAGTTGTCACTTCCTCCATCTAACCTCATTTTGGTTTCCGTATCCATAATGGGAGATACATAGCCATAGTGTGTTTCAAAGCATCTTCAAATTGCTTAATCGAATATTATCAAAATGTTTCGGATGTTGTTTTGGCTTGCATATGAAGCTGCAAGTAGTCCGGTCCGCCTGCCTTGGAATCGGTGCCTGACATGTTGAACCCGCCGAATGGCTGGTAACCTACGATTGCACCAGTGCAGCCGCGGTTGAAATACAAGTTCCCTACATGGAATTCTTCGCGTGCTTTTTCCATGTTAAGGCGATTTGTCGTAATGACAGCCCCGGTCAAACCATATTCAGTGTTATTGGCAATCTCAAGAGCTTCGTTAAAGTCCTTCGCTTTTGTGAAGGCAACGACTGGTCCGAAGATTTCTTCTTGCATCAAGCGGGCTTGCGGATCGACATCAGAAACGATTGTCGGCTGAACGAAGTAGCCTTTAGAGCTATCTCCTTCCCCTCCTGTCAGAATGCGTCCTTCTTGGTTCCCGATTTCAATATAGCTCATGATTTTGTCAAAAGCAGCTTGATCGATAACTGGTCCCATGAAATGATTTTCTACAGGATTACCAACTGTTAGTTGTTTTGTTAATTCAACAGCGCGATCCAATACTTGATCGTATACGTCTTCTACGATGACAGCACGGGAGCATGCAGAACATTTTTGTCCCGAGAAGCCAAATGCAGATTTCACGATCGATTGAGCGGCCAATTCAAGATCTGCCTCTTTGTCGACGACGATTGTATCTTTTCCGCCCATTTCAGCAATGACACGCTTCAGCCAAATTTGGCCTTCGTTCACTTCAGAAGCACGTTTGTAAATGCGCAGACCTACATCACGTGAACCTGTGAAGGAAATGAAACGTGTTTTAGGATGATCAACCAGGTAGTCGCCCACCTCGGCTCCGCTTCCCGGCACGAAATTCAATACACCTGCTGGAAGACCGGCTTCAAGCATCACTTCAACGAATTTCGCAGCAACGATAGGAGTAGTAGAAGCTGGTTTCAATAGAATTGTGTTACCAGTTACGATAGCGGCAACAGCTGTACCTGCCATGATCGCAAATGGGAAGTTCCAAGGAGAAATGATGATGCCTACCCCTAATGGAATGTAATCATAGCGGTTGAATTCGCCCGGACGGCTTTGAACTGGCACACCATCTTTAAGCGTCAGCATTTGGCGTGCATAGAATTCAAGGAAATCGATCGCTTCCGCTGTATCCGCATCAGCCTCATTCCAAGGTTTTCCCGCTTCTTTCGTCAATAACGCAGAGAACTCATGCTTGCGTCTGCGAATGATGGCAGCTGCTTTGAACAAAACGTCAGCACGGATTTCCGGCTTCACTTTTTTCCAGCTTTCAAAAGCGGTAACAGCTTCCTGCATGGCTTTTTCAGCAAGATCCCTATTCGCTTTCGATACTCGGCCAATGACCTCTTGCTTATCTGCAGGGTTATATGAAACGATTTTCTCATCAGTCGTCACTTTCTCTGCCCCGATATAAAGAGGGTAGTCTTGCCCTAAGTAGCCTTCAACAGTTTGAAGTGCTTCCTGATATGCTTTTTTGTTTTCCTCGTTTGTAAAATCAACAAATGGTTCGTGTTTATATGAAATCATTGATAATCACACCTTTTAATAGATTTTTTGTAGCCATTAGTAATGTTGAATGTATATTTAGCTTCTGACCATCCCTTTGAAGGCAAAGGCAATATTGGATGGCCGTTCTGCAAGCCTTCTCATGAAGTATCCATACCAATCCAGACCATATGGTACATAGACGCGCATTTTGTAACCTTGCTTGACCAATTCGTATTGAGTTTTATTTCTCATGCCATAAAGCATTTGAAATTCGAATTGTGTATTCGGGATGTCGAACTTCTTAGCCAGCTCTTTTGTATATTCGATGATTTTGTCATCATGTGAGGCAATGGCCGTATAATTTCCGTTAAGAAGACTTTGCTTAATCAACTTTTTATAGTTTTCGTCTACATCATTCTTTTCGGGAAAAGCTACCTCGGCAGATTCCTTGTAGGCACCCTTTACGAGACGCAGGAATGGCTTATATTGGCCAAGGTCCTCCAAATCTTTCTCTGTGCGGAATAAATATGCTTGTAGAACAGTACTTATGCAGCTGTATTTTTCTTTGAACTGTCTAAAGATATCGATAGTTGCCTGACAGCGAACTTCATCTTCCATATCGATCGTGACCATGACTTTATGTTTTTCGGCTGTATCAAGAATTTTCGTCATATTCTCGATCACGAGTTTATGATCGATATCAAGTCCCAAAGAAGTCATCTTCAGAGAAACCTGTGAATCAAGTTTTTCCCTGCTGATCATTTCGATGGTTTCGATGCATTCCGCCGTCCGTTCTTGAGTCACTTCCTTAGAATCAACGAATTCCCCAAGGTGGTCTACTGTAACAGACAAGCCGCTATTGTTAAGTTGTTTAATGAATTTAATGGAACTTTGGAAATCAGTTCCCCCAATGATCTTTCCAGCAGCGAAATTTCCTCCGCTTTTTTTAGCAATATTATTAAGCAGATTATTTTTAGATAAAAACAAGAAAAAGTCCCTTGTAATGGCTTCCATATAAAGCGCACCCCCTAAGAAGATGTATTTCAATAAATTAAGCTTACGGTTTTTCGACAATATTCTCAATGTTCTAAAAAAACAATAATTCTGTCATTTGTTTGTCGGTTTTGGACAAATGAAAAGGTTTACATTGTTTCTTGTATGTTCGGATGAAACGAAGGTTTATATTTTAACTTAAAGAGAAACGCTAGAGGTAGAGCCTTTATTAGTAAGCAATGATGTGAATGACATCAATAAAAACGTTAAAAAAGTGTCATCTCGACCATAATCATCCAATGCGTTATAATGAACCTTATTTAACAGAATGGGCAAGGCCCAAGAAAAAAGGATAAATGACAAAAGTAAAATAGATGTAAAACCGTAATTAAGTCGCATCGGCAAGCCGGGGAGGTTAAGGAATGATGGATGCTGTACTTGAAGAACTTAGAGAAACATCAGGATTGATAATAGGATTAATCTTGGCCCTGGTAATAATGGGTCTGATCGGCTATGCCCTTACGAATGTACATGAATCGATTGTGTCACCTGTGGTTCAGTTCATAAAGAAAATGGTTAGTCGAAAATAGCTTAATAGGAATATATAACCTTTTGTCCCTTTTAGACAATCCCTGCAGGGTTTTTCTAAAAGGGACAAAAGAACCGCAAGATATATACATATCATCGAAAAACCCCCGCTCCTAATGGAAGTGGGGGTTTATTTTTTAGATTCAGAACCCAGCCTTGGGCGAGTCATTTTGTCCTGGGGGAGGTCAAATACGAAACAAGGTCATGGAGAACGAATTATCGTACCGTGGCCTACTGGCAATCCAGTTGTTGCTGGATAAGCAAGGGTGTTCAAAGGTCAAACCTTCGAACTTGTATGATCATGGGTATATGTAAGGTTAATTGCTTGAAGGCAATTGAAAATAACGGAACGCAGGCAATATTGGAAGGGACTTCAAAGTGGGAAGGTTCGCTTGGGAAGTTAAGGACATGCAGCTGCCGGATGACTTTATTCCAGCGAAAGGAAAGCATGGTTTATGGGGCATGAACAAGGATTGAACAAATAGATTTAGCCCCGGCCATTACGCTAGGGCCATTTTTGTTTACAAATCAAAGTAGTCATCTGCCTTTGCGCCAGAATCTATGCTTCGAACCGCCTTCATGATTTTCTTTAAAACCCCGGCTGACGGTACATACTTAGGATCGCTGCAAACTCTGCTTATCGTATTACGCGAGATTCCTGACGCACTGACAAACTCCTCTTGTGTATATCCGTGCTTATCGATTAATTTACCGACCTTGCTCCGCAGCTTGCTCTTTCCGAATCTAAACATTTGATAACCTCCTAGAATCATTTACTAGCAGTCTAGTCCAACTTTCACAAAAATATACACATAGTTTCGTAAAAATTAGTCATGCAACGGTTGGTCGGAACAAACCAGTTTTGACAGATTGTATGATGAAGCTCCAAGTTCTTTGAATTTATTTCCATTTCAATTATAATAGTATGTGTAAGCTAACAGACTGGATATGGTAAGTGAATGGTTAATTCATATGTTACTTAGGAGGGAATCATGGGAAGATTAGTTCATTTCGAAATTCATGTGAATGACATGGAACGGGCAAAGAAGTTTTATGGAGAGGTATTTGGATGGTCATTTCAAGATTGGAGTGAGTATGCAGGCATGCCTTACTTTGGAGCGGTAACTGGCGATGAGAAAGAACTTGGGATCAATGGTGCTTTGATGCAGCGTCAAAGTGCTCCGCCGGAAACAAACCAAGCATTAAACGGATTTGCTTGTACAATGGGCGTGGAAGATTACGATTTAACGGAAGCTAAAATCATTGAGAATGGCGGTAACGTCGCAATGCCCAAATATGCCCTGCCTGGTATGGCTTGGCAAGGCTACTATATGGATACCGAAGGCAATATATTCGGAATTCATCAACCTGATGTAAACGCAAAATAGAGTGGATAAAAAGGTGAATTAAAACATGAAATCACAAGACACGGCAGCCATGCTTGAAATTGTACGCAATATCTGCCTTGCACTACCTGAAGCTGTTGAACATATTGACGGCTTCGGCCACAATACTTTTAAAATCAATGGAAAATCCTTCGTGATTTCAGGTGAAAGCGAGAAAGGATTCAGCTTGTCGTTCAAGTCAGATCGAGAAACTCAAGAATTATTGCTGCAGAACGAGAATTTTTTCAAAACCCGATATATAGGACATCACGGTTGGGTTTCTATTCAAAATCCGGATAAGGAAGACTGGGATGAATTGACCTATCTAATTAAAGAAGCCTATTTACGTGCGGCACCGAAGCGTTTGGTTAAGAAATGGAATGAGTTGTATAAAAAGTGAAGAAGGGCGGACGATCTGCCTTTCTTTATTTTTTTAGGTTCTTTCATCATTCCATTGGAGCGGCCAAGAGATTTCTGTGTAAAAGAGACTCCGGAACTTGCAAAAGATAATGAGGCATTGTTGTCTCTTGATGACTATCAGTGTGTATCATGAAATAAGCAGCTATCTCCAAAAATTGAGAGAAATCAATCAGGTTTGATTGACGGAAAGGTGTATGGTTGAAGTGAATGTTGAATCTTTTTTTCCTGAGAACATTAAAGCGGCACTTAAGAATGATCCGCCCGGTGCATGGATGCCAGATTTGCCAGAAGATTGCATTCGCCTGAGTTCAGGCTATCCTGATCCTGCTCTCGTTCCTGCTGAAGAGCTCAAGGTAGCTGTAGCCAGACTTCTTGATGAGGAGCAGGATTTGCCGCTCCATTATATCGGAAGTCCAAGAATTGCAAGACTAAAGCATCAAATCCAAAAAAGATTGGGAGAGCGTGGAATTTCCATTTTGGAAGATCAGCTTTTGATTACATCAGGAGCTTGCCAGGGGATTGATCTTATTGCCCGCGTCCTTCTTGATGATAAAGCGGCCGTAGCGGTAGAGTCTCCCACCTATATGGAGGCTTTAGAGATTTTTCAAAACTATACGAAGCAGATTATTAGTATACCTATAGATGAACAGGGACTCCAAACGTACCGATTAAAAGAAATGCTGGATGAAAGGAAACGTACAGGCCTAACCCTCCCACGTTTTCTATATACAATCCCAACCTTTCAAAATCCTACAGGGACGACTATGACAATGGAGCGCCGGAAGCATTTAGTGGAGCTTTCCATCGAGTTTGATTTCCTCATTATAGAAGATGATGCATACGGAGAACTATCCTTTGATAAAAATCCGGTGCCAATAAAAGCTATGGATAAATACGGGCGAGTCCTCCAAGTTGGGTCTTTATCCAAGGTTGTTGCACCAGGAATGCGGATTGGATGGATAGCAGGGGAAAGTGAATTCATTAAGGCTTTAGAGTGGTTTAAAAAAGATTTGGACCATCCATTTGCTCAAAGTGCAATGGCTGTATACTTAGAAAACACCGATTTCGAGAAACGGCTCGACTTTCTAAAAGATGTGTATCGTTCTAAATGTACTGCGTTAATCCGTGCGATGAAACAATTTCTTCCAGAATCCGTTTCCTGGTATGTACCAGATGGCGGTTACTTTGTATGGATGAGAGTTCCAGGTGTTGATACGTCGGATCTATTATCACAGGCACTTGCTGAGGGTGTTTCATATGTTCCAGGGAAATACTTTTTCTTGGATCAAAACGCTGGAACCGAGTTTCTCCGGCTCTCGTTCAGTTATGCCAATGAGGAAGAAATAATAGAGGGAATACGAAGGCTAGGACAGCTTATCGCCTCTTTTTTCATAGATTGTCCTGAAGGATTGTAAGTTAGTTAATCATTGCAGTGATAAGGAGACGTAAAAAAATGATTAGACTTACAAAAAACCTCAAAAGAAAGTATATACAGATTTAATCAACTTTGCTTTTGATACATGTGATAGATTTCATCTGGTGATTAGAAAAGACATGGGTCCTTTTAGATATGTTTAAGGATTTTTTGAAACAATTAGACAGTTCCCTTATAGAAGTAAAAGAAGAATCCGAATGGTCCAGTAATATTCTTGCTGATGGTGAAAAAGCGTTTGTTTACTATTATCATACAGATTCCTCTGCTAAAGCCATTATATTGGATGCGACAAACTCCTTATATGACTGGGTATACCCTCAATTACCAGAGGATCTATCATTTTTCAAAAACGGAAAAGAATGGTTGGCAACGAATAGCCATGAACAGGAATGCTATATTCTGACCGAAGATAAAAATGAAATTGATGAAGTTATGAATATTAAAGGAATAAAAGCAAGTTTAGAAGAATAGAGCGTTAATCCATCATTCAATAAAATGACTTTTATAAAGCAGTCTATCTTGGAATAAATCCCATCATAGATTGCTTTATTCTATATAATAAGGGGTTCCGAAAATTGAACGCCACTTCCCTTTACTCTAAAATTTTTGAAAAAATGGTCAGCTAACTAATCATTCAAGAGTCAAAAATAAATCGTGAACAGGAAGAAAGGAATAATAGAATCGGAGATTCTGCTTTAAAAGAACTCATCAAAAAAGAAGGTAAAAAACCCACCAACATCTCATGTGTTGTCAATTACACTCCACACATGTTGAAGTCGTGACGGATTTGGAATGGAAGCTGTCTAATTAAAAAATGCCCTTGCTAGTTTAAATAAACATTTGCCAGTTCTACCCTGATTTCGTTGAAAAGTACTTTTGCGATTTCGGGGTCTTTTTACTGTTAAACCCTTGTCATTCCAGTTTTCTTCCGATTGTATTTTCAGTTTTTTTGGCAAATCTTTATTTTAACTCGAACAGTGGAATGCTGGTTGATGGGTTGGGTTTCAGTAGGAGATATTTTGTAAAAAGAGTGTGAAGTTAAAATAAACCCGATTTCGGGAAAAAAACATATCCGATCAGTTTGATAAAAAGTGATTAAGCATGGTATAAGTGTAAAAGAAGCAGGGACATTTTGCTTTTTAATTTTGGGATAAGGGGTTGGCCTGGTATCCCATAATGAGAGGATTTGGATTTGAACATGATAGATAATTTTTGGCGTGAATTACCACGGCCTTTTTTTATACTGGCACCAATGGAAGATGTGACGGATGTTGTTTTTCGCCATGTAGTGAGTGAAGCAGCCAGACCTGATGTGTTTTTTACAGAGTTTACAAACACGGAGAGTTATTGTCACCCAGAGGGGAAACAAAGTGTGCGTGGACGTTTGACTTTTACAGAGGATGAACAACCAATTGTAGCCCACATATGGGGGGATAAGCCTGAACACTTTCGGCAAATGAGTATTGGTATGGCGAAACTAGGTTATCGGGGTGTGGATATCAATATGGGCTGTCCTGTACCTAATGTGACCCAGAATGGGAAGGGAAGCGGCCTTATCCGTCGTCCAGAAGTTGCAGCCGATTTAATACAAGCAGCAAAAGCAGGAGGATTGCCGGTAAGTGTAAAGACAAGGCTTGGTTTCACGGATGTAGACGAGTGGCACGACTGGCTGACACACATATTGAAACAAGATATTGTCAATCTATCCATTCATCTGCGTACAAGAAAGGAAATGAGCAAAGTAGATGCTCATTGGGAACTAATCCCGGAGATCAAGAAACTTCGTGACCAGGTGGCACCAGATACACTCTTGACGATCAATGGGGATATCCCTGACCGTCAAACTGGCTTAAAGCTCGCTCATCAATACGGCATTGATGGAGTTATGATTGGGCGCGGTATTTTCAATAATCCATTTGCCTTTGAAAAGCAGCCGAAAGATCATAGTAGTAAGGAATTGCTTGATCTATTAAGGCTGCATCTGGATCTCCATGATAAATACTCAAAATTAGGACTACGTCCGTTCAAGGCTCTTCATCGCTTTTTTAAGATATATGTCCGCGGGTTTCGCGGGGCAAGTGAATTAAGAAATCAATTAATGAGCACAGAGTCAACAGATGAAGTGCGTGCATTGCTTGATAACTTTGAGTCAAAGAATCTTGATGGAATGGGATAATAGTAGAAGTGTTCCCATTCAGGTGAAAGCGAAGTAGGACGTTACTTTATATGTTTGTTAATACATGTAAAAAACAAACCTAAATGGCTTCTTTCATGAAATATTGCTAAAGGAATCAGATGATACTGGTTCCTTTATTTTTTTGTGAAATCCACCAAACCCTCCATGCGTTGTCAATTATAGTCAACTCGTGTGGAGATCGTTAGAAATTCACTTGAACATGCGATCGATTTTGAACTGGTTTCTGCTCCTGGCATGAACTACGGGAATGCGACAAGGTGAAATACCCGGACTACGCGAAAGATGCTGACTTAGAGAAAGGGGGAATAACTATTAGACAAACGTTAAGTCACGACGGAAGGACAATAATAAATGGGGCTAAAACCAAGTCGGGTTTACGAACCATTAATTTATCTGAGAAGGATGCTTTAAGGGTGAATTAACCGTTTCAAAAGAGAAACCTAGATTAGGGGATGTTTACCATGATCACTTATTTAGTGGCTTGCACTCAGCATGGAACTCCTAATGATCCAGCCAATGTGAGCAGAACTTTAAATGAATGAATTTAATTAGACGATGTACTTAAAATCCGTGTTGTTCAAGGGGATATATGTGAACGTCATCTCAGAACGATTGAGACACAGTAATCAAAGGGGAGGATTAGATAAAAAGAAAAAAACCCTTGCTACGCAAGGGTTTTCGGATATGGAGCATAGCGGGATCGAACCGCTGACCTCTACGCTGCCAGCGTAGCGCTCTCCCAGCTGAGCTAATGCCCCGAATTGAGGTACAATAATTATTTTATCGGATTTTGGTGAAAAGTCAATATTAAATATGAGATTTTTGAAAAAAGATAAATAGCCATTAATTTAAGAGGATGCCCAATTGGGGGGAATGGTCTAACTTAGCGGACTCGTTGAGGCTCGATCTCTTAATATTGAGGGAAATTCAAAGGGGTTCGGAATATTTACTTCCGAACCCCTTTTATCTTTATCCTGTATTTTCGATCTCAACCCTTTTAATCTCCTTAAGATTGGAGACGGTGTAATACACTTCCGATGTCCTGATTTTATGATCGACCAGGACTTTAAGTGTCAAAAGGTGGTTGTCATTTGCCACATCTTTGATTCTAAGGTTTTTGATGAATATTTTTTCGTCTTTGATTTTTTTCAGTACGATGGCAATGTCATCTTTATTTTGTACGACCAGCTGCAGAAGAATTTCTTTTTGCCGTAACTTCATCGGTCCGAGCCAGGTGACGATTGCGGGCACCAATTCGACACTAATGATCAATAGGATGACGCCGGCTATTGCTTCGAGAAAGAATCCTGCTCCAACGGCGATTCCGATTCCCGCCGCTCCCCAGATGATGGCGGCTGTCGTTAATCCGGATATGCTGTTGTTGTCCCTCCGGAGAATGACGCCTGCACCGATAAAGCCGACCCCGGAAACAATCTGAGCCGCCAGACGCAAGGGGTCCATTGTGATATTTACGTCGTCGCTCCCCGGGAACTTATAAGCGGATTCCATGGAAACGATCGTTAATAAACAGCTGACGATTGAAATGACCAGGCTTGTTTTTAATCCAACGGGTTTTCGTTTCATTTCTCGCTCTAGTCCGATAATTAGTCCAAGGAGAGCTGAAATCCCCAATTTAATAAGGATTTGCAGTTCCGATTGAGGGTCGAATGTCCATTCCATTTTGTTTCACCACTTCCGAATTATTATCGAATAATAAGATCATCTGTTGCCATATACCCGTTTTCTAAAAAAGACTACCCTAATAATTTTAACATAGTAGAATAGAGTTCAATGAAACGTAATTCCGTTGAAAGGAGGAATTTAAGTAAATGCCAAAATTGAATCCTTATGTAGCGTTAGCGATCGGTGTGGCATCCGTATCGTTTTCGGCCATCCTTGTTAAATTGGCGACAGCTCCATCGGGTGTTATCGCCTTTTACCGTTTATTATTTACTGTGCTTCTTATGTTGCCGGTTTTCTTGGTGAAATACCGTCATGAACTTAAATTCATTAAAAAAAAGGATTGGCTGTATTCGATTGCGGCAGGAGTGTTTTTGGCTTTTCATTTTATATTATGGTTTGAATCGCTTAATTACACATCGGTCGCGAGTTCAACTGTGCTGGTCACACTCCAGCCTTTATTCGCTTTTGCCGGAGCCTACCTGTTTTTTAAAGAAAGGTTTTCGATGAAGGCGATATTGAGCGGCGTCATTGCGATAGCAGGCAGCCTTGTCATTAGCTGGGGTGATTTGAGAATCAGCGGCATGGCGCTTTGGGGAGATATTCTTTCGCTTATCGCATGTGCGCTGGTAACCGGTTATTTACTGTTTGGTCAAAATGTTCGAAAACGCATCTCTTCTATAACATATACTTTTGTCGTGTATGCAATCAGCGCTGTCGCATTGTTTTTCTATGTGATCTTCAAAGGAGAGGCATTGGCGCCTTATCCTGCTTCCGATTGGATCAATTTCGTCCTGCTTGCGATTTTCCCGACTCTATTAGGGCATTCTTTATTCAATTGGTCACTAAAGTGGTTAAGCACTTCGACGCTTTCAATGGGAATTTTACTTGAGCCGGTGGGAGCGACAATTCTGGCTTATTTCATATTGGATGAACCGATACTCTGGACGCAGGTCCTTGGAGGTACCATCATATTGGGTGGTTTGATGATGTTCTTAAAGGATGAAAAGAAAAGCAAGGTAAATAAAGAAGCGCAAGTTTCCGTATAAAAGCAGTAAGTCTCCCGACTTACTGCTTTTATTTAATAGGGGTGAAACAAATAGGTGATCCGTGTGAAAATCAATCCAAAAGTAAAGCTGAATAAAAACGTCGTACCATTCACTTTGCCTTTTTCCCTGCTGAACTTGATGGCTTCATAAAAAGCGGTACTGAATAAATAAAGGGCCATACAGTAAGAAATGAGTAATCCGATTAATGAGAGATTCATTGCTTCACCTCATGGAAAAAAGATATCTATATATGTCTATTTGTGTTTCTTTTGAAATATGCTTCGTTTATTCATAATACATGAGCTTGGTCCGGAAACAGGGTGGGTGTGATGAAGATGTATAGAATATATAGAAGGGAACAGGTGAAAATGTTTTTTTTGAAAAAGTTTTAAAAAACGTATTGCAAACACTTTTAGGACATGGTATATTATTTCTTGTCGCTAAGACAACAACTTAAACAACTAACAAGTTGGAAAAACATTTTTAAAAAAAGTTGTTGACGAAACGTGACGGAATGTGTTACATTATAGAGGTCGCTTCTGAAAGAAACGACAACGAAAATTGCTCTTTGAAAACTGAACAAAACAAAGCGCCAACGTTAAATTTTAAGTGAGCACACACTATCAAAAAAAGCAAATGAGCAAGTCAAACATTTCTTCGGAGAGTTTGATCCTGGCTCAGGACGAACGCTGGCGGCGTGCCTAATACATGCAAGTCGAGCGAATCGACGGGAGCTTGCTCCCTGAGATTAGC